>JBDUEM010000042.1:0-37076 GCA_040002435.1 Bryobacteraceae bacterium | reverse complement strand
CATGCGGGCGGGACCGCGGACGGTGGGCAGTTCTACTCGGCGATACGCAAAGTATCGCGGGCGCGGATTGTCAGGTGTAAGATGCTGGCAGCGTAATCGACAGCGGCCGGCGTAAAAGATCCTGCTCATAGCGCCAGGCGGACCCGGCGAGCCCAACGAACATTAGGCAAGTCCGGAGGACCGGATGAGCTTCCGCCTGACGCCTTTGATGCGGGGCCTTCATTAGCTTGCAAGCTGCTACCGCCCAGCACCTTGCTCGTCAGCGGTCCCACGACACCGTCGGCCATCAGCCCGGCCTGTTTTTGAAACGTCACGACCCGCTGGTTTGTTTTCGGCCCGAAGATTCCGTCGAGGTTCAGCAGCGGCGTGGAAGGAACGGCAACGTTTAACATCTCCTGAAGATCGCCGACCGTCGGTCCGGTGCTACCTATTTTTGTTAACACAAGTCACCTCATTCCTTAGAATCGAACGCCTTTGATTCTCGTATTAGTCACCTCGATGGTGACGCTAAGCGGCAGCTTGGTTGGGGTCGTTGCCGAGATATTGAATGCCAGACCCATGAACATCAGTATCAGGGGCGGCGTGCCGCCGAGAGTGGGCGAGAACAGCAGGGTGACGGCCCCGCCGACGCCTGTCCCGATGCCAAATGCGAGTCCGAAGTAAGGACCGGCAAAGTCCGACGGCGTGCCCAGAATGATAGTGAGTTCTCCCCCGACGGCGGCGCCCGGGGTATTGAAGGTGATCCCGGCTCCAATGCTGGAGAGGAATCCAACCTCACGGATAGTCGACGTATAGACTCCGAAGGAGCCCAGCGCGGTGGCCACGGCATTCAGGGACGACGCGACCGCCAGCGCGCCGGTAAGCTCGCCGCTGCCGCTGAACTTGATGGCGACCGTCGATGATATTAGACTCTTGGAAGGTTTTTGAATGGACGCGCCTGGCTTTGGCGGTGAGGCGATACCAATCAACTCCTCGGCTGTCGAAAACAGCGGACTAACTCCAAATGCGGATCCAATCCGGAGCGCCGTTTTGAGTGCGGAAGTTTCGGTCGACCCGAGAGCATTCTTGCCGCGCCCGCCCGGGATTTTGACAGGCAACTGGCTCATGAAGTCCCAGTTGACCGGCGCCTATTTTGAATTGATTCATTCCTTTGAATACGCCACCAGAGAGTAAGGTGGAAAGCGTTGCCGGAATCGATCACGAAGATTGTGAATTCTGCGCGCGGTTTAGAACCGGACCGCATCGCACCAGCCAGCGACGGCTGCTACCTTCGCTCGACATCCCGCCCGGTCGCAAGCCTGAACCGGCTCGTGGCTGGAGCTTATAGTAGGTGGGGCAGGTCGTCCGTATCAAACTGCAGTCGATTCCGGATGAATGTTCAGCAATATAGTATATTCATGAGCTTCACGATCGACAGCTTCAGACGGAGAATAACTGAACAACTTCCCGTCGCACTGCCGCCGGGAACCGGGATTGCCGCGAGTGGCCGAGCTGAATCCGCACCACCGCATGCGGCCGTCATCGATCTGTCTAGCCTGTACGAGATCTCCGATAACGAACTGTTTCTGCGTGAGGCCTACCGGCTAATCCTGGGACGGGAAACCGATGTCTACGGGTTCGTCCGCTTTCGGGAGATGCTCCGCCATTACGTCTCAAGGGAAGTAGTAGTCCATCATTTGGTGAACTCGGACGAGGCGAAGCTCTCGAAGCGAAAGTTTGCCGGCATGCGCGGTTTGACGGGCGCCGCCGGCAATCTGCGCCGCGGACTTCGGCAAAGGCTGCAATCTATCGCCGCCACTGCCCTCCTGCGGATGCGAAATCTCGCCGAAATCGTGATGCAGGGCTGGCGTTTCGAATTTCTCGACGTAAAGATGGAGTCGATCAAGCAGGAGCTCACCGCGGAATCGGCCCAACAGTTCCACAAGACGG
Source organism: Bryobacteraceae bacterium (assembly GCA_040002435.1). GTDB lineage: Bacteria > Acidobacteriota > Terriglobia > Bryobacterales > Bryobacteraceae > JANXXV01. Next base: position 35,147 of record JBDUEM010000042.1, on the reverse strand, counting down.
AAGAACGGTTCTGGCAGATCTCCGAGAAGCTGGACACTTATGTCAGGGATCTTCAGTCTCGCCAGGAAAGCCTGTTGAGCGAGCTCGAAGGCAAATTGAATCTCAGCAAAACCGTCTCGCTACTGGAACAAAACCTGGATGCGAAGGCTCGCGCCCACTCGGCGAAGCTGACCCTCGTGGAGCGGAGTCTCGAAGCCGGGGGGCAAGCATTTACGTCACAACTCTCCCGATTGACGGATCGATGGAAAGAATTTGAATCGGCCGCGGCTGCTCATGAGCGAACGATAGAAGCGCGGCTCGAGAAACTCGAGGCCGTTATTTTGCATCAGCAGACTATTTTGACAAATTACGCCAGCGAACAAAGCGCGCAGTTCCAGAGAACACTCGAAGACCTGCAGGGTGGGTTCGCCTCGGGGTTCGAGGAAATTCGAACTTCCCTCCCCTCCTGGGACGCCGTTGCGGCGCATCTGTCTCGTGTGCGTGGCAGCGACAACGTAACCGTCACGCAGGTAGACGGCTTCATCGTTGGTGTGCCGGCGGAAGAATGGCGGGTTGCGGCATACCACCAGTTCCGCGGAGCCATGGAGCCGGGCTTACTCCGTGCTTTCCGGGAAGCCATTCAGCCCGGAATGGTAGTTGTGGACGTAGGCGCCAACATCGGAATGTTCACCCTGCACGCCGCCCAGCGAACCGGCAGCGGCGGAAAAGTAATCAGTATAGAACCGGCGCCGCGGCCGCTGGCGATTTTGAAGGAGAACGTTCAGGTGAACGGGTTTCTAGAGGCTGATATTGTCAATTTTCTCGAGATCGCAGTTTCTGATCGGACCGGAACTGCCCAGCTGACGGTATACCCCGGCAACTGGGGGCACTCGACGCTTTTTGACGCGAGCGCGGCGGGCCAAAAGTTGGAAGTCGTTACAGAGAGGCTGGATGATGTTTTAGCCGTTTATCCCCGCATCGACGTCATCAAGGTGGACGCCGAAGGCGCTGAGCCGTTCATCCTGCGGGGCATGCACGAAGTACTGACCCGTAATCCGCACTTGCGCCTGTTTATCGAGTTTGCACCCAATTGGCTGCGTCGAGCCGGCGTCGAACCAGTTGCTTTTCTCGATGAACTAACGGCGCTGGGCCTGGCGATCCAAGTGGTAGATGAACCGTCCGGTGAGCTTCGGGATATCGCCACAGGCGACCTGCTGCGCTGCTATTCTACAAACTTGAGCTTGCGCCGGCACCCCAGAGACGCGGCATGAATCCCCGTGTGGTATTACTGGGCTCCGGCGGCCACGCCAAAGTGATTATCGGGATGCTCGAAGAAAGGGCGGAGTTTGAGATCATTGGATGCACCGGTGGAACGGGTGACAGGAAGGATGTGCTTGGATACGCCATTTTGGGGGATGATTCAATCCTGAACGCCACGCTTCAGTCGGGTACGCGTCACACCTTCGCTGCGGTCGGAGACAATCTGCTACGGTCCAAATTATTGAGGAATGTGGAAATGCTTGGCTTTGAGGTCATCACCGTGGTGAGCACGCATGCCATCGTAGCGCCTCGCGCAATCGTTGAGCGCGGTGCGGCCGTCATGCCGGGCGCCATCGTGGGAGTGGATGCGAAGGTTGGCTACGGGGCCATCGTCAACACTGGATCGGTCGTCGACCATGACTGCTCCATTGGACGTTATGCTCACGTCTGCCCCGGATCCAGTCTGGCGGGCGGGGTCCAGGTGGGCGAGGGAGCCTTCCTGGGAACCGGATGCAAGGTGATTCCCGGCATTAAGATCGGCGCATGGTCCACAATCGGCGCTGGTGCAGTGGTGATTCGCGATATCCCCGCCAATGTAACGGCGATGGGGGTTCCGGCCGTGGTTCGGTCGGCCGGTGCATGAGTTTCATGGGAGAGAAGAGAATCGTTCATCTGGCGAGTCCGTTCCTTGCGGGGAATGAGAAGAAATACGTCGAAGAATGTCTGGACACTACCTGGATTTCTTCGGTTGGCAGATTCGTGACACAGTTTGAAGATCGCTTCGCGCAGTTCTGCGGGACCGATCACGCCGTGGGCTGCAATACAGGCACCGCGGCCCTTCATCTGGCGCTGCTGGGACTGGGAGTCGGACAAGGGGATGAAGTAATCGTCCCGACCCTGACGTTTGTTGCGACTGCGAACGCCGTCCGCTACTGCGGTGGCGTTCCCGTGTTCGTCGATTCCGAAAGCCGCACGATGAACATCGATCCGGCGAAGATTGAAGCCCGCATTACAGCCAAGACGAAAGGAATTGTAGTGGTACATCTGTACGGACATCCGGCGGACATGGACCCCATACTAGCCATCGCGCGCCGCAGGGGATTATTTGTTCTGGAGGATGGGGCGGAGGCTCACGGAGCAACTTACCGCGGAAGGAAGATAGGAAGCATCGGCGATGCCGCGGCCTTCAGCTTCTTTGGAAATAAGATCATTACCACCGGTGAAGGAGGCATGGTCACTACAAATTCCGCCTCACTTGCCGCGAGAATCCGGCTGTTGCGCGGACAGGGAATGGATCCCAATCGCCGTTACTGGTTTGACGTGGTGGGCTACAACTACCGCATGACGAATATTGAGGCGGCGATCGGGCTGGCTCAGGTAGAGGAAATGGACCAGCACCTGGCCGCGCGCCGCAGGGTGGCCGATTGGTACAACCGCTATCTTTCCGGCTATTCCGGTTTCCTGCGCTTACCGCTGGAGAACCCCTCCGCTCATCATGCGTTCTGGATGTACACGGTTCTCCTGGATGAGGGATTCCCGATGGAAAGGGATGACTTCATGGCCGTTCTATCGGAGATGGGCATCGAGACCCGCCCGGTGTTCTATCCGATGCACGTCCTGCCGCCCTATCGGGAGCCGGATGGCAATTATCCGGTAGCCGAATCCCTGGCGCGGCGCGGCGTTAGTCTCCCGACCCACGCACTGCTGACTGAAGAAGACATCCGTTACATCGCCGGCTGCATTGAAATCGCCTGCGTCTCAAAAAGCAGGATTTGCGTTGCCGGGAATTTGGGATGAAGGTAGTTGTCGCGACGAGTATCAGCCCATTTATCGATGGGGGGGCCACTCAGATTGCCAGTTGGTTGACGCAGGCGCTCCGCGAGGCCGGGCACGAAGTGGACTTCTTCCAGCTACCTTTCAGCCCACTTTATTCCGAAGTCCTCGACCAGACGCTTGCATTCCGGCTGATTGACCTGAGCGACCGTGGGGAACGGCTGATCGCGATTCGCACACCCAGCCACCTGCTGCGTCATCCGTTCAAGATCCTCTGGTTCATCCATCACCACCGAACGGCTTATGATCTGTGGGGCACCAGGTATCAGGATTTTCCAAACACGCCAGAGGGAATTTGTTATCGGGACGCAATCCGTCGCGCCGATGCCGCCGCTTTCGGCGAAGCACGCCGGATCTTTTGCAATTCCGGCGTGATGGCCGCCCGGATAAAGAAGTTCAATGGAGTTGACGCCGAAGTTCTGTATCCGCCCCTGCTGCGGCCGGAAGTCTTTCGCCAGGACAACTGCGGCGACTACATCCTATACGTCAGCCGCCTCACCCATCACAAGAGGCAGTGGCTGGCGATTCAGGGGATGCTTCACACCAAGACGCAGGTCCGCCTGATTATTGCCGGACAACCGGATCCGGATTCACGCGTCTACCTGCGGGAGCTGGAGACGCTGGCGCAAAGTAAAGAGCTGGGAGGGCGTGTCTCCATCATTCCGCGCTGGATTCCGGAACAGGAAAAGATCGATTTACTTGCCAACTGCCTGGCGTCGATCTACATTCCGCTCGATGAAGATTCCTATGGCTACCCATCCCTGGAAGCGCACCACGCCGGTAAGGCGGTGATCACGGCAACCGACAGCGGCGGAACGCTCGAACTGATACGGGACCGCGAAAACGGCTTCGTTGTTCCACCGGATCCTGAGGCGATCGGGCGCGCCATGGATGAGCTCTATCGCGATCGAAACCTGGCGCGCACGATGGGCGAGCGTGGCCGCCGGCGCATTGGGGAACTGGGAATCTCGAACGAGAAAATGTTGCAAAAGCTTCTCTCATGAAGGTAGCCGTAGTGAACAATGGCGTACCTTTTGTCAAAGGCGGCGCGGAGTACCTTGCAGACTCCTTGACGCGCAAGCTTGAGGAGTTTGGACACCAAGCCATCCTGGTGCGCATTCCCTTCGCCTGGGAGCCGCCGAACAAGATAGTGGAAAGTATGCTTGCCTGCCGTCTGCTGCGAATCCCGAACGTCGATCGTGTGATCGCCCTTAAGTTTCCGGCCTACTATATTCCTCACCCGGAGAAGGTCCTTTGGCTGTTGCATCAGTTCCGCCAGGCTTACGATCTGTGGGGCACACCTTTTCAGGGGTTGCCCAATAGTCCGGAGGGCCTGGCAATTCGTGAGGCGATCATAAAAACCGATAACACCTACCTGACCCAGGTTCGCAAAATCTACACAAATTCGGAGGTGACTTCGAAGCGGTTGATGACCTTCAACGGCATCGATTCGACGGTGTTGTACCCGCCTCTTCTCGAAACGACTCACTTTACCTGCGACGGCTATGGAGATTACGTCTACTTTCCCAGCCGAATTACGCAATCCAAGCGGCAGCACCTCGCCGTCGAAAGCATGCGGTACGTTCGCTCGAATACCCGGCTGATTGTTTCCGGAAAGGAAGAAGCTCCGGAAGACCTCGTGAGAATCGAGAAACTGATCAAGGACCACCGCCTTGCCGCACGCGTAACGATCATCAACCGGTTCATCTCCGAGAAGGAAAAGTCGGATTTGTTTTCCAAGGCCCTCGGTTGCGTGTATATACCCTACGATGAAGACTCGTACGGGTATGTGACGCTGGAATCCTACCACGCAAGGAAGCCGGTGATTACATGCGACGACTCGGGCGGGACTTCGCTCGTGGTGAAGGACGGGATGACTGGCTTCATCGTTCCGCCCCAGGCGGAGGCTCTGGCAGATGCGATTGACCGCCTTGCAGCCGACAGACGAAAGGCACAGATTATGGGAGAGGCGGGGTACGACCTGGTGGGGCAACTCCGAATTAGCTGGGATCATGTGATTGCCAACCTGACCGCATGAAAATCGCCTGGTTTACTCCCTTCTCCGAACAAAGTGCCATCGGACGCTGCAGTGCGTTGGTTGTAGAACAACTGAAGCGATTCGCCGAGGTGGACATCTGGCATCCGAAGAGCGAGAACCTTCGTGCGTCTACGGTCCGCACGGTGCGCATCGACAGGCCGGAGGAAATCGTACCAGCCAACCTCGCCGGCTACGATCTGTTGGTCTATAACTTCGGCAATTATCTACCGTTTCATAAAGACATCTTCGAGATATCTCAGCGCAGTCCGGGAATCGCCATACTGCACGATTTCGTCTATCACCATTTCTTTGCCCAATACTGGCTAACTTACCGCAACAATCCAGAGGCCTATAAGCTAACCATGGAGAGGCGTTACGGGCAAGCGGGGCGGCGGGAGGCCGAGAGTAGCCTGGCCCGAAAGAATCCCGTCCTGTGGGAAACGGACCGCGTCGTCGACTATCCACTATTTGAGGACATCATCGGCAGAATGTATGGAGTAGTGGTTCACTCGAACTTTTTCGCGGAGAAGGTCCGTGCGTGCTATCCGGGCCCCGTGACCAGATTGCCGCTGCCCTATGACATACCGCAGACTCCGGTTACGCTCACCAGAGCGGATCTTTCAGTCCCGGAAGGCTCCATCCTCCTGGTGACCATCGGCCATCTCAATCCCAACAAACTGGTTCATCAGATAATTGAGGTCCTGGGCCGTAACCGCGATAGGTTGAAGGAGATCTTCTACGTCGCTGTCGGACCATGCGATCCGGCGTACCAGGAGCGGCTTCAAGCTCTGGTGACACAATTTGACCTGCGAGCGAAAGTACGGCTGACCGGATATGCGACCGACGAACTCCTGACCGCTTATGTCTCCCATGCCGACGTTTGCATCAATTTACGCCATCCCAGTTTTGAAGGAGCTTCCGCCTCCGTTATCGAGGAGATGTTGCACGGCAAACCGGTGATCGTGACGAATGGAGCATTTTGTTCGGAGCTTCCCGACGACTGCGTTCTAAAAATTCGTCCGGGCCAGGAAGCCGAGGAACTCCCCAACGCCCTGCATCGTTTGATTGGCGACGGCGCGGCCCGATCCAGGCTGGGAGCGAATGCACGCAACTATGCTCGCGAGCAGTTCCACGCGGAGCGTTATGTTCGTGAACTGCTCCCCTTCATCCGAGAGGTACGGGAGGGCATTCCGCTCCTGCAACTCACCGATCGCATTGCCGTCGAATTGAACCATATGGGCGCTACCGCCGGCATGGACATTGTGCAATCCATTTCCCGCCACATGGATGAATTATTCTCCCCGCCGCGCACCGGGCTTACAGACCGTACTCCAATTTGAGCGCGCTTCCGATAAAGACAAGTCGCCGTCTTCGGCGACGTCATAACCCCAGAGCTGGAACAGTTCCCTGTGACGTTCGTAGATCTGGCGGCGGAATTCAGGAATAATGAGGCGGCGCCACAGTCCGGGTTCTCCCCTCCAGAAATGGTGTTCTCCGTAAGGCCGCAGGCGTTCCAGGGAATTGCTTCGCACCACCTCGGTCAACGACTCGATGGGCTCCTGGCCCAGTGAGGCGAGCGTCCGCATGAGCGTTTCCTCCGTCTCCATGACAAGCTCTTCGTAACGGACGACTGCCCGCGCGTGTGAATACCATTCCGCGCTGATTCCGAGCAACGCATGGGCCCGCCGGCTGAGCGCATACTGCAGAAATTCAGGACCGGCTGGATTTGCGCCTAGGAGAGACGCTTCGGTGCCGCCTTCGCCGCCCAGCCACTTTGCGGTAGCCGGTTCCTGCTGGCAAAAGTGAAGGATAGAGATGAGGACATCGAGAGGATGCCGCAGCATGACAATTACGTCAAACTGCCGGGCAGCCAAAAATTCACGGAACGCAGGCAGCCTGTGCCAGTGCATTGCCACGATGCAAGGCGGTTGGAGGCCGTACCAATCGATCTCATCCGGCTGGTGCGCAGACAGGTGAGTCCCCCGAAGCGCACCAGCTAGAAGTCTTCGAAACCAGACATTGCCGGTTCGCGGCGTGCATGCCAGAAAGAAAAATCCCATCTGACAATCAGTCTATTGAATCCTGCCCGCCCGGATCACTGCAGGAGAATCGTTCCGGTAAAGCTGTTGAAGCTGGAGTTGACAACCCGATTGTTGCCGAAGGAGTAGACGGACCCCCCGGTCGTCGTCATTCCGGCAGTGTTTTGCACGATGGATGAGTTATTCACCCGCACGAAAGCGCCTGTCAGAGCCAGAATTCCCGTCGCGCTGCCACTGACCATTACGTCGTCCAAAAGTATGGACGTGCTACCGCCGCCGGTACCGTCGGCTCGGATGTTTGCCAGATTCGTTGCCAGCCCGTTGTCGCTGATCGTAGAATGGCGCACGATAACAGTCGCACCAGCCGTAATCGAAAGACCAAAATTGACGTTCTCCACGATTGAGACGTTCTCCATCGTGACTTGGGCTTTCACACTATTTGAGGGCGTTATCACGACGCCATTCGAAAGGCCCGCCTCAATCCTAGTGTTGGAAACAAAAACCTGAACGTCGTTTAGAGACGGTGCAACACTAATACCCCTCCGCCCGAACTGCGCGATGTGGCAATCTTCTACCTTCAGAACCTTGCCAGCCAGGAAAGAGATTCCATCAAACGACCCGACCGAGTTGGCGCCGTTAATATTAAGTCCCTTCAACACGACCACGTCGTTCGCGCCGGCATTCACGATGATTCCGTTCACCGTACTCAACACGCCGCCTGTGACACCCTCGGCCACAAGCGAGATCGACTTCGTAATGGTCACCGCCCCGAAGCCACCCGGATCCAGTACATCGATTTCGCCGCCCGCGGCCGTCTTGCTGATGGCTCCGGCGAACGTCTTGCAAGGCGCGGTGCGGCTGCATGGGTTCGCATCGTCGCCTACCCCAGATATCCAGGTACGGGTAGCCTGACCGTACACAATCGGGGCCGTTGAGAGCAACAACGGCGCCGCAAGAAACACGATTCTTCCGAAACAAGACATCCTAGATTCCTTTGTGCTCCATTAATCGCAAGCAAGGCTTCAGCGCGTTAATGAACGACACTCGATAGATACAGTGGATAAATCGGTGACTTCCGCGTTGACCTTTATGGCGCAAACGGGGGGAATCTCAACGAGCCGGAGTTGGTGTGAGATTGCTTATGATATCCTGCCGTTTCATGAAGGTTACTCCGCGCGCCTACATCTTTGGTCTGTCCTTCTTTTTGTGCGCGTGTGGCATGAAGGAGGAAACCGCCGTCATCCCTCCTCCCGTGGCACAAGACGGTCCCCCGGTGGCCGTTTCCGTGAGTCCAAGCTCGGGTTCTGGCAGCGCGCAGGACTTCACGATTAAGTTCTCCCGGCCGGGCGGGTACCGGCAGCTTTCAGACATTCGGTTGCTTATTAATGCGGAGGCTGACGGCGCGCATGCCTGCTATGTCTACTACAGCGTTCCTACCGGTTCCGTGATGCTGGTGAACGATTCCGGCGAAGGGTCTACGGCGGTTGCTCTTGAAGGTGGAGCGGCCGTGGAAAACAGTCAGTGCACTGTATTAACCAAGGGCGCGAGTGCAAAAGGAGAGGGAACCGATATATCCGTTACACTACCGATTCGCTTCAAACCGAAATTCGCGGGCGCGAAAAAGTTGTTCCTCTACGCAGAGGCTGCCAATGGCGCCAAGTCGGACATGGTTGCAAAAGGCGTTTTTGAACCAACCGCCGCCGCTGCGACGGCAAAGTAACGGAATGCCCACAGGTGGAGGGTTCTCTGCCCATCGCCGTCTTTTGGCGCTATTCGCGGGCTACCTGACAATTGCTATTCTGGTGCACTCTCTCGGAGTGAACCCATTGCAAAGGCTGCTTGGCGGTGGTGACGGCTACACCGCCGGCCTGCCGTCCAAACTGTTCGCTATCCAGTTGTCACCTTGGAACCCCCTACGTACAGCTTGGGCAGTTCTCTTTCGCTAATACTCAATTCCAACCCTTCTATCTTCCGGGGCTGGCCATCATGACGTTGTTTCCGAATACCTTTGGCTACAACGTCTTTATCCTGCTTCATTTCGCTATGGCGGGACTGTTTTGTGCCCTTTTCGCGCGAAATCTCGGCCTATGTATGCAGGCCGCCTGGTTCGGCGGCCTGGTCTTCATGCTCAGCGGGTTCTTATCGGCTCACAAGGGACATCAGGCGATGATGTCCGCGGCAGTGTGGCTCCCGCTGCTCCTGCTGTTTATGGACCGCTACACAGCATCGGGGCGATGGCGGGACCTGGCGTGGGCCTCGGCGGCGCTCGCGCTTAGTGTGCTGGCCGGCTGCTCCAGCCGTACATCATGTTTTGCAGTGGGAACGCAGGCGAGAGTCCCTGTTCGGCAACAAAAACGCGATACGAATCGCGATCGAAATGCTGCGATTCGATTGCGGCCGTTTCCGGCCGTGCTTCGGGATGGCCGAGTTGAGAGGTACGGGGGTTGTCATACAACGTCGAGTAAGGGAGATAAACGTCCACAGTCAGAAGGACGGAGAGGGCAGCAACTGCGTAGCCGCGCCGCAGTCCGCTCCGTGTCACCAGCCACAGTAGTCCGAGAGATAAAACCAGAAAGAGCACAGGGTAGGCGATGGTCGGATACGTGGGGTCCAGGTTCTTCACAACGAGGTTTTCTACCGCGCCGAGATTCGGGATTACGTTCACGGCGGTGGCCGGCGGCGGCAATCCCCTTCCGCAGCGCATCGCAATCCTGAACACCGGTTCCGGCAGGATGACGTGGGCTGCCAGTGTGAAGGTCCTTTCGTCACAGCAAGGCTGGCTCGACCTGTCGACAAAATCGGGGGCAGTGGAACGGCCGCTGCTGGATTCTTCTCCCGTAGATGCCATGGTGAATTCCGTCAGTCTGGCAGCGGGCGAGTATTACGGGCAAATCACGGTGACGGCGGCCAGCGACAACTCACCGCAAGTGGTGTCGGTCCTGCTCAAGGTGCTTCCCGCAGGCTCGAATGTCGGTCCCGAAGTTCAGCCAAGCGGCCTGGTCTTCACTGCCGAACAAGGACAGGCCCCGGGTTCGTGGGGCAGCCGACCACAATGGAAGTTCAGGTAGTGGATAACTGTGCGCAGCCCATGAGCACTTCTACCGGAACTACCGTCAGCATGGCGTTTAGCAACCTGGACGCATCCCTGCCGATGACCAATACAACCGGCAGCACTTGGCGCAAGGACTGGCAGCCTCGCGATGCCTCGGCAGGCTCGGCCATTTGCACCGTTACGGCGTTTCGCCCGTTACCGAACGGATCGATCCTGGCCAACCAGATTAATATTCCGGTCTCGATCGTGCGCGGCGGTACTGTTCCGCTTGTGGCCGCGGGGGCCGTGGTGAATGCAGCCAGTTTCGCTAAGGCCGGTCCAGTTGCGCCTGGAGCGTTGATCTCGATCTTTGGAGAAAAGCTTTCCGGCGACCAGGCACAGGTCGCATCGTCAGTTCCCCTCCCCACGCAGTTGAATGACACGGAGGTGAGGCTGGGGGAACGGGCGTTGCCACTCATCTACACAAGCGAGGGCCAGCTGAACGTGCAGGTGCCCTATGATCTGTCCGTCAACACGCAGCATCAGTTGACAGTTCGCCGGGCCACGGCGCTATCGGTTCCCGAAGCCATTACGGTTGCCGCAACGCAACCCGGAATTTTTACGGTGGACCAATCAGGATCCGGTCAAGGCGTCATCGTCGGTCCCACCGGTCAAATTGTAGATAGTGCAAATCCAGTAAAGGCCGGGGATATCGTTGTGATGTACAGCGGCGGTCTTGGCGCGGTGAATCCGCCAGTAGCCTCCGGCGCGGCCGCCCCCGCTGCGGCTCCTACGGTGAATCCGGTTACGGTGACGATTGGCGGTGTGCCCGCAGCTGTCGCTTACGCAGGGCTCACGCCCGGAACTCCCGGACTGTATCAGCTGAACGTCGTAATCCCGGCCGGCATCCCGGCGGGTGATGCGGTCGAAGTGCAAATCGCCACGGCGGGGCAGACCAGTCCGCCCGTTACGTTAGCGCTTCGATAGCCGGAAAAACTATCGCAACTGGACGAAGAATCCGACCTCAACCTTGCCGAACACGTTGCCAAAGTCGCCGGTCGGCTTATAGGCTTTTGCTTCCAGGCGGAAGCCATAGCGCTGCCCCAAATAGAAGCGAATGCCGCCTCCACCGTTTACGGCGAACTCCGTGGCGCCTTTCACGCTGAGGGACTGCTGAATAATTCTGCCGCTGGCATCAGGAAAGCTTGCATTGACGGTCCGGTCGCCATTCGTCAGGCCGCCGAAGCCCAGCACCGCGTAGGGCACTATCGGGCTCTCGCGAAAGATGGGCAAGCGAATGTGAACGCCTCCGTGGAAGTCCGAGAGAGGAATGCTGTAGTTGAATGTATAAGTCTGTCCGGTTCCGGCAAACGTACCGGTGGTCTTGCGTCCAATTCCCGGAAAGTAGCTGTATTCCACGTAGGGAAGAACATACTTATTCACCGCGTAAGTTACGTTCCCTCCGCCCATCACGCGGAAGTCGTCAATGCCATAGCTCGCACCTACGAATCCACCCACCTCGAAACTGTTGGCCCGCACGGATGAAGAGACCTGTGCGTGCATGGCCCCTGCCAACACTCCGACACCCAACAGCAGCTTGCCGCACAGGACAGTCCGCGACTTCCAAGAATTCTGCATTCAGTTCTTCCCTCCAGGTTTAAGTTCTACGGTATACCACAATTACGCAAAAGCCCGCCGTTCAGTTTTCTTTCGGGGGCATGTTCAACAACTTTCTAGTATCGCCGGTATCGTCCAGGACACACCGGAACCCTACCAGGTTGCCCGGTTTCCCATAGCTTTTCCGGAAAGAAATCCGCAAGTGCAGCTTCGGGTTACTATCAAACGACCCGCCGCGCGCGACATGCTCTTTGCCTTCCCCAGGTCCCGCAGGATCGACCGCAGCCGATTGCGCATAGTAGGTCGGGGAGTACAAATCGTTCACCCATTCCCAGACGTTGCCGGCCATATCGAAGAGTCCGAAGGGATTCGGATCGAACTTCTTCACCGTTGCTACCCCGTCGTAAATATCGTTTCCCTTTTTCCCGGCGAAGTTCGCCTTGTCGCGGCTGTTCTCATCGTTTAACGGAAAAGCCTGGTTTTCCAGCCCGCCGCGCGCCGCGTACTCCCATTCGGCCTCCGAAGGCAATCGTCCCCCGGCCCAGGCGCAATACGCTTTTGCGTCGTCCCAACTTACATTGGACATCGGATTGTTCGTAATCTTCCAGCGGGTATCGTCCAGATTGCCGCGCGGCATTTTGATTCCTTCAGCACTGGTGTACCGTTGGTATGCCTCCACCTCCACCTCCGTCCGGCCCATGAAGAAGCCTTTGCTGAGCGTCACGGCGTGCTGTGGACTTTCGTTTTGCTCGCACTGCGATCCCGGCACGCAGCCCATCTTGAAAGTGCCGCCCGGAATCCATACGTATTCCAGGCGGTCCTTCTTGTTCTGGACAGGCAGTCCCGGGGTGAGGTCGTCCTTCTTCGCAGTAGGCACGGGCGGGGCGACCACTACTGGCTTCACTGGTGCGTGAAAGTAAAAATCCTGAATCGTGACGTTATCCACTTCATAAGGAATTGGACCCTCCGGGCTTTCACGGCCGACTTGCCCCTTTACACTGGCAAACACCCCTGTCAGACTGAGCCCGGGCTCGCCGATATACCGCGCCACCGCTTTGGTGAATCGTCCTATGGGGGCGTTTTCGCGAAGCAGCTGGCCGGGCGGAGCATCGAAGGAAAACAATGTTTGCCTGGAATTGGTCAGGTCCGGTTCCTTCAAGCCAGGACCCGCCGCCCCGGTGACTAAAGTCTCGATGGGCCTGGCCCCCGCAACGATAATGACCTTCAGGGAAGCACCGCGCTGTTCCAGCTTTTGTTGCATCCGGCTTAAGTGGTAGGCTCGATCCTGCAATTCCTGGTCGCTGGTAGGCGGAAAGGTAACCGGCACCAGGTAATTGTCATCGTCACCTTGCACGACATAGCCGGAATAGTAAATTACGCAGATGTCGCCTTGCGACACGAGATTGAGGAAAGGAATCTCCTCCTTCACAATGAAATCCGCTGTCATGTTCGATACAAGGTGCACGTTGAAACCAGCCTTGCCCAGCGAGTCTGCGATGAGCGTTGCCTCATCCAGCGCCGATTTGACTGGTGGCAACGACTTGTAATCCCTGTTACCGATCACCAAGGCCAAACGCTTCGCGGGAGCCGGAGCAGCGGTTTGAGCATAAATCGACAGGGCAATGCCATATAGCAAAACCAGTCGAGGGGGCATGGACCCCAGTTTACAACTGTTTTGTGACAGATACCTCTATTTCACGTCCCAGTGCAGCACCACCGACGTTACGCTGGCACTCGAAGTATTCTTTAGGGAAACACGGCCGTAGTTGTTTGCAGCCGCCGGAGCCGTCACCATGGTAACGCCCGGAGACTCAAGCCGCACACTGACATCGCAACCAGGCAGTGCCTGAGAATTCCGAATCTGGCCGCCTGCCGTCGAAAAAATGGCGTTCCGGCGGCCGATGGTCAATGTTTCGCCTGCCGCAAGTTTTCCGGTCCACCTGATGGCGCCCCGGGTCAGTCCGGGGTAGTCGGCTGCGTGGCAGTTGACAGCAGGCTCAAGCGGAATGGCGGGCACGGTCTCTTTCTCCGGAGGTTTAGATTTCGCCTCAGGACGGATAACAGGAACTTCGGTCTTCGCAACGGGAACCGGCGATGCTTTCTTTTCCTTCTGCTTGTCGTCTTTCGTGGCGGCCTTCTCCACCGGGGGCGGCTTTACTTCAGTGACTATGGGTGGAACAACCGGCTCTGGTTCCACACGGAGTCGCAGTCTCACATTCTTCGATTCGACCACCGGCCCACGCGACGTGATGGTCATCATACTCACATACTCTCCGGGGGAAAGTTGCGTCGGATATACCCTCACGGAAGGCTGGCCAGGCCCATGGCCCGCCGCGGGATCAATGAGAAACCAGGGTTCGGAGCCCGTCACCGCCCATTCCACCGCCTGGCTTCCGACACTTACCGAAAATGTTTTTCCTTCGGGTACTGGCCCGCCCTTCCGGTATGTAAACCCTAATTCGGAGGGTTTCACGTCCAAACCGGGCGAGATTTCGGGCTTGTGGGAAGTGGTCCACCACCAACCGGCACCGGCGGCGACCGCTACCGCGGCTGCGGCGGCGATCCATGGAACTTTGCTGGCCGGGGCCTTGCTTACCGGGGCCCTTTTCCCCTCTTCGCGAATCCTCTCTGCCTGGGCGATGGAGTTTTTGGCCCACTCCAACAGTTCCCTTGCCCTGGGCTCCTCGTGCTCGTCTAAGAGTTGCTGTGCTCCAGCCCGAACCGCTTCCGCATCGCCTTTCTTGAACAGCTTCTCCAGGTCCTTGACGCGGTTGTCGAACTTCAACCGCTCGGTGCGAAGGCTTCTGGCCGCCGTCACGCGCTGGAGTTCCTCGGTTATTCCCAGGTCCTCGGGAGCAGTCGCCGCCAGTGTCTGTAACTTTTGAATGGCTTCGTCAAAGCGTCCCTGCGCAGCCAGGTTCTCCGCTTCTTTCCTGGCTCGCGCCAGTTCTTCGATCCTGGCTTCTTCCTCCTGCCGCCGCCGTGCATGCTGAAGCTCGTCCTTAAGATCGGTCTCTTCCGGAAAATTCCGGATCATCGCCTCCAGCTTTGCGACCGCTTCCTTAAACTTGCGGGAGCGGAGTAACGCCTCGTACTCGCTGCGTTCCTGATCGTATTTTTCCCGCAATTCAAATTCCTGCCGGCGGACTCCAATTTCTTCCAGCATGGTGCGGGCGGCGCCGTCATCAGGATCCTCCTTCAGCAGGCTGGTTACGATCTGTTTGGCAGTATCAAATTGCCGCGCGCGGAGCGCTCGTTTCGCCTCCGATAGCTGCGCATTACGGCGGCTGGCCTTTTCGATCTTGCCGCCTAATTCCAACAGTTGTTGGTTGTCCTGAAAGCGCCTCAGTGCGTTTTCAACAATCGTTTTCGCTTCCTCAAAGCTGCCCGCGATGAATAGCTGGTTCGCCGATTGGAATTGTTCCTGAAAGTCTCTGCCGTCCCGGGCATGATTGAGAAGCGCCGTGATGCCCGGGTCGCCCGGATACCGCCTCAGAGCGACCTCAGCCATTGAAATGGCGCGTGCAAAGTCGTTTCTTGCCACTTCCCGGTCGATGGCGAGAATCGCATCCTCTATAGCTTGCCGGTCGCGAACACGGGTGGCCTCCGCCGCCAGCTCGGATGAATCGGGATGCTCTCGGAGTCCCTGTGCGAGCAACGCACTCGCCGCTGCCCACTCGTTTTTCGCGACGAGTTCCTTCGAACTCTGCAGGATCTTCCGGATACCTTGACGTTCTTGTTCCTCGCGTTCGAGGGCGTGCGCCCGCTCCAGCAGCGGCCGCAACGATTGCTCGGCAGGGTGATGAATCGTAAGCCGGTTCAAAAGCTGCGTGGCGTGGTCCGCCTGACCCTTCGCCAGCAACTGCTCCACTTCCTGAATGCCGCTCTGGATCTCACGGCGTCGCTGCTCATCCCGCCCTTGAATCTTGTGCTGCAGTTCTTGCTTGGCGCGCGCCAGTTCGGCGCTGCCAGGATATTCCGCGGAAACACTGTCCAGAAGGCGTTCGGCCTGTTCCAACTCCTGCTTTCCGGCCAATTCCTTCGCTCGCGCCAGAACCCCGGCCAGCGCCTTGCGATGATTCTCAAACCGCTGCGCCTCCACCACGGATTGTTGAACACGGAGGATGCGTTCGTTGCCGGGGAATTCCTGCAGGGCTCGGCGCACGATCCCCAGCGCACTCTCGAAATCTCCGCCTCCGCTCACGCTGAGTGCCTCAGCGCAGTAGGCTTCGATTCTTACGGCGGCCCGCTGAACCTGTGCCTGCTCCTGGGCGTAGGCCAGCAGCGGCAGGATCTGCGGGTGCCCCGGCGACTGCCCGTCGAGTCCTTGCAGTATCTGCAGCGCGTTCTCATACTCGCCGCGCCTTAAAGCTTCGCGGCTGCTGCCGATTCCTGCGCTGAGCCGTTCCTGCTCTTCCTGAACTTTCTTCAGGTTACGCGCCTCAGCGATCAGCCTTTGCACATCCCTGTTGTGCGGGTCGCCCGCCGCCAGATCATCAAGAATCGTGAGCGCTTCGTCGTAGGCCTGCATCAGCATCAGACCCTGTGCTTTCTTTAGACCAGTCCTGCGTTTCTCCTGTTCCTGCCTGACATCGATGGCCCGCCGGACCTCGTCCAGCATTACCGGCGCGCGGGCGTTCTTCGGATCCTTCTTGATGGCATCGTTTACATGCTGGAAAGCAGCTGTCAGGTCGTCCCGTTCCAGGTCCCGGTTCGCTTCCGAAAGAAGTCTTTCGGCTTGCTGCATCTGCGCCTCCTGGGCGCGCAGTACCTCCAGCCGATTGTGCAGCGCGGTGCTCATCGGATCCAGCCGCAGGGCCGAATCGATTTTCGCGATGGCAGCGGCGTAATTACGCTTTTCCGATTCCGCGTCAGCAACGCGGACCAGGTTATCGATCTTCGGCCGCACCGACCGCCGCCGCGTCCGCTCCCGCAACTCCTCCCGCCAGGCTCGTGCCTGACTGTTCGTGGAGTCCAATTCGAGAATTCGACGAACGATGGCTTGGGCCTCATCGATCTCGTCCGCGCCCATTAGCTTTCGAGCGCGCTTCATCAAATCCGGCACCTGAGCGCGGGCCAGTTCCCGCATGAATGGCTCGGTGTCAAAGAGCACATCTTCCAGCGACTGGTAACGCTCCGCCGGATTCTTCATCAGCAGCCGGCCGATAACGGCATCGATGCCGCGCGGACAGCTGGAAAGGAGCGCTGAGACGGGGCGGGGCGTCTCTGTGCTGACGCGATACATCGTCGACGGCGCATCCTTCCCGGCGAACGGATGAACACCAGTCAACAATTCGTAGTACACGACGCCAAAGGCCCAGATATCGGACACCGCGTCTACTTCCCCTCCCTCAAACTGTTCGGGAGCCATGTAATGCACAGTGCCCAGCAGGTAGCCGGTTTGGGTCAGGCGCGTATCCGCATTGCGCGTCAGCCGGGCAATTCCGAAATCCATGATCTTCACCACGCCGTTCGGCAAACACATGATGTTGGCCGGCTTCACGTCGCGGTGAATAATGTCATGCTGGTGCGCGCAGAGAAGACCCTGTGCCGCCTGGGACATGATCTCCATTTTTTCCAGGAGAGTCATGGCCTTGTTCTCTTTCATGGCCTTCTGAAGGTCGACACCCTCCAGGTATTCCATGACCAGAAACTGCGTGCCCTGGTCCTCGCCAAATTCGTAAATGGTAACGATGTTGCGGTGTTGGAGATTTCCTGCGGTCGCCGCTTCTGCGTGAAATCGAGCGACCAGGCTCTGGTCGCCGTCGGCGTTCAGAACTTTGATGGCTACAACCCGGCCGACCTGCGGATCAAACGCCTTGTAAACAGCGCCGAACCCGCCCCGGCCCAGTTCACCTCGAATCTCATACTTTCCAAGACGTTGGATCATTCAAGCGGAGTTGCCCGCATCGTTGATTATGTAGAATTATACCGAACTCCGCGGAGTTGCCGTTGGTCGAATCCCTTCGGGCCCCAGAACCCGGATCCCCATCATCCCGGGGACCCAGTATCTTGATGGTTTTGACCTTGACTTGCGTCGGGGAATGGGCCGGTGCCGTCAATCGGAGGGATTATAATTGCTAAGTCGCTAACACATGAATATTTGCATTTTTGGTCTTTGGCATCTTGGATCTGTGACCGCGGCCTGCGTAGCGGAGCATTTTCCGACCGTCGGATTATCTTCCTGTGACGCGACAGTGGAGAAGCTTCAGGCGGGAGAGCCGCCGATCTTCGAACCTGGCCTGGCAGAACTGGTAAAAGCCGGAATCGCCAGTCAACGGCTTAGGTTTACGACCGATCTCGCGGCGGTGGCGGAGGCCGGCATCGTTTGGGTCACTTTCGACACGCCCGTGAATGAGAACGACGAGGCCGATGTTGATTACGTGGAGCGGCAGGTGGCCTCCCTGTTCCCGCTTCTGCGTGACGGATGTATCGTGCTCATTTCTTCTCAAATCGCTGCTGGATCCACGCGGCGCATGGAGACGGCCTTCAGAAAGGAGCGTCCCGGCGCAAAGGTTTCTTTCGCATACTCGCCCGAAAATCTCCGCTTAGGCAAAGCCCTGGACGCCTTTCGCCACCCTGCGCGAATTGTGATTGGGGTGCGTGAGGACAGCGACCGCGAACCTCTGCAATCGCTGCTGAGTCCTTTTTGCAAGAATTTGCTTTGGGTTTCAGTTGAGTCTGCGGAGATGACCAAGCACGCTCTCAACGCCTTTCTCGCGACCTCGGTGGCTTTCATTAATGAGATTGCTGCCCTGTGCGAGCATACCGGCGCCGATGCCAAGGAAGTGGAGTCCGGGTTGAAGAGTGACGATCGTATTGGACCGAAAGCGTATCTGGCGGCCGGCGGACCGTTTTCCGGCGGGACGCTGGCGCGGGATATTTCGTTCCTCAATCAGCTCGGCCGCGAGTCGCATCTGCCTGTACCCCTGCTGGAGTCGGTTCGGACGAGCAATGATCTTCACAAGGAATGGGTCCGGCGAAGGCTCTCGGCCGCGCTCGGGAGTATCAAGGGAAAGAATATTGCCATATTGGGTCTGACATACAAAGCCGGCACGGATACGCTGAGGCGGTCGGCGTCGATCGAACTGTGCGAATGGCTGCTGCAGTCGGGCGCCGGAATACGAGCGTTTGACCCTGCCGTGAAGGAACTGCCGCCGGAACTCAAAGGCATTCAATTGGCAAATTCCCTCACGGAGGCAATCCAGGCCGCCGACGCCATCGTGGTAGCCACCGAATGGCCGGAGTTCCGTCAGTTGCTCCTCGAAGACGTGCTCGCAACCAAAGCACGCCTGGTGATTGATGCAAATGGCTTTCTGCAAAATGTGTTTGCACAGTGCCCCTCAGTACAATACTGGAGGGTGGGAAGAGTGAGCACATTCGCGTGATTCTTGAGAACCGGAGTATTGTCATTACTGGCGCCAGTCAGGGGCTGGGTAAGAAAATTGCCCAGTTATGTATCGCCGAAGGTGCGCACGTCCTGCTTTGCGCACGCGACGCCGGAGTGCTGAGTGAAACGCGTTCGGCACTAGCCGCTCTCGCCAGACCGGGTCAGGTGGTGCTGGCGGCGCGCGCGGACGTGAGCCGTCCGGGTGACGTCGAGCGGATGTTTGACATTGCCACCTCACAGCTTCCCGGCCTGCACGGCCTGATTAACAATGCCGGCGTATACGGCCCGCTAGGCAGGTTCGAAGAGACAAACTGGGATGAGTGGCGAAGCGCGATGGAGATCAACCTCTTCGGGATGGCTCTCACGTGCCGAAAGGCGCTTCCCGTTTTCCGGCAGAACGGTTATGGAAAGATCGTAAATCTTTCGGGTGGCGGGGCAACAGCGCCACTCCCGCGCATCAGTGCGTACGCTGCCAGCAAGGCGGCCGTGGTCCGGTTGACAGAGACGCTGGCGGAAGAGAATCGAGATAAGCACATCGACGCGAATGCGGTGGCGCCAGGGGCTCTGAACACACGACTTCTGGATGAGGTGCTGGCTGCTGGCCCGGAGAGCGTAGGAGCGGACTTCTACCAGCGCGCCGCAAAACAAAAAGAGACGGGAGGGGCAACTCTCGAAACGGGGGCGTCCCTTTGCGCTTTTTTGGTCTCCTCGCAAAGCGACGGTATTACGGGGCGGCTCATCAGCGCCGTTTGGGATCCCTGGCGGGACTTGCCCGGCAGGATTGGCGAATTGAACAGTACAGATATCTACACCCTAAGGCGCATCATTCCTTCCGATCGCGGGTTGGACTGGTAGACGCCGAAGAGCAAAGGATCGCGGAGGTTACTGAACTGAAATGATAATTACGCGCAGCCCTCTGCGTCTTGCACTTGGCGGCGGCGGCACCGACCTACCTTCGTACTATCGGGAGTTTGAGGGGTTTCTGATTGCCGGGGCGATAGACCGGTATGTGTACATCACAATCCATCAGACTTTCATTACCGACCTCATCGTCAAGTATTCCATTCTCGAGCGTGTGTCCACGATAGACGACATACAGCATCCGATTATCCGGGAGGCGATGCGGCTGCTGGATATCCGTGAGCTGAATATCGAGATCACCAGCATGGCGGATATTCCGGCAGGTACGGGCCTGGGCTCATCAGGCAGCTTCACCACAGCATTGCTTAAGGCGCTGCACACGTACCGCAAAAATCTGGTGCATCCCAGTGAATTGGCCGCGCAGGCGTGCCACATCGAGATTGACCGGCTGGGAGAATCGATAGGCAAGCAAGATCAGTACATCGCCGCTTTTGGCGGACTTACCTGTTTTCGTTTCTGCAAAGACGATCGCGTGGAGGCGTGGCCGCTACGAATATCCAGCGAGACCCTGCATAACATCGAAGACAATTTGATGTTGTTCTTCACCGGCTTCTCTCGTTCTGCATCATCGATCCTCAGGGATCAGGATACGAAGAGCCTGCAGAAAGACAGTCGAATGCTGGACAACCTGCACTTCGTCAAGGATATCGGCCTGAGGACACAGCAGGCGCTGGAATCGGCCGACCTGCAGACTTTCGCCGCGCTGATGAACGAACACTGGATATACAAGAAACAAAGATCCGCCGGGATGTCTAATCCACAGATTGATGAGTGGTATGATCTCGCGCTGCGAAATGGCGCTGCCGGAGGCAAGTTGATTGGAGCCGGCGGCGGCGGGTTCCTGATGTTCTACACCGAGGACAAGATGAAACTTCGTCATACCATGACCGCCGCGGGTCTGCGCGAAGTGCGGTTTCGCTTTGATTTCGAAGGCACGCGCACAATTCTTTCCTGAGTTTGCTTAGATTAAGCTTCGTTCCTTTACCTCTGCAGCGGCGGAAAGCGTGTAACCAAAACTCTGCCGCGTAGTCCAGTGTAGGGAGGAACTTGAAATGAAACTGCATAATAAGGCTGTTATAGCGACTTTGCTCGGGGGCGCCCTAACCATGTTTGCTGGTACGGCGGCTGCACAGGATCGTGGCCGCGATGACCGCGGCCGTCAAGAAGGCCGTCAAGAAGGCCGTAAAGAAGGGCGTCAAGAGGCCCGTCATGATGATAGAAAGGCCGAATATCATTTCCGATCGGAAGACCGGGATCGGTTCGGCAATCACTATCGAAGCAATGTTCGCCAAATGGAACAGCACCCGGACAGACGCCACCACATCCGGGCGGGCGAACGTCTACCAAGTGATTACCGCAGCCGATTGAGAGCAGTACCCCCTGCTTACTATCGTGATGTTCCACCACCTCCTCCGGGTTACCGCTTTGGGTACTACGACGGGTATGTAGTTGCCTATGACCCGACGACGCAGATTGTAGCGGACGTGCTCGACTTGGTAGGCGCAGCAATGCGGCGTTAGGGAAGTCGTAACCGCGTGGCCTTGTCGACGAGCTAGCGTCTTTACTGCACTGTCTTTTTCACTTGCTCCATCCGCTGGAAGGTTTGGCGGGCAAGCTCAGGCTGGCCCGCCTTCCGGTACACAGTTCCCAACTGGTAATACGGAGCAGCATCCATGGGACGAAGCTCAATCGCGCGGCGTAAGGCGGTAATGGCGTCTTGGTTGCGACCTATAGCGGCGTAGGCCTTTCCTCGCACGTAAAATACCTCCCAATCTAAGGGCGTACTCTTCTCAGCCTGCGCCAGCATGTGGAGCACGGCCGGATAGTCTGCCGGATTTTTGCTCAACATCGCTCGTGCAGTAATCAAGCCCAGCATCGGATAGTCAGGCTTGACAGCACCCAGTCTTTGCAATGTTTGGATTTCAAGCTCGGGACGGCCGGTGTTGCGGTATGCTTCCGCCAACCGGATGTATGCTTCCGGAGTGCCGGGGTCCCGCTGAATCAAATTCTTCAGGACGCCGATTCCGGAGTCGTATTGTTCGCTCCACACCAAGTTATTACCCAGTGGAAGCAGGAGATGCGAAGAATCGGTAAGCTCCGTCCGACCGGATTCAAGAACCTCGACCGCCTCTTTGAAACGTTGTGCTTTCTCGTACAGAAAAGCGAGCGCCAGGTACGAGTTCTCCTGACGAGGGGAAAGCTCAACAGCGCGTTTGAGGTGTTTCACAGCCTCATCGCGCTCTCCGGTACTTTCGTAGCTGAGACCGGAAACTCCCGCCGCGGCCGCTTTTACGGAGTCGGGCGCAGTGCTCTGATCTTCGACCAAACGCGCGGTGCGAATTGCATCCTCGTAGGCGCCTACGGTATTTTCCAGAACCGCCAAGGCCACCGCTGACGCCTGATCTCTGGAGCCGGCCTGCTCCGCACGCAAGGATTCGGCGAGTGCGAGGTCAAGCAGTTGGTTCTCCGCCAGGAAGCGCCCCAGGCTCGCATGCAACTCCGCGTTTTTCGGGAATCGATCGGCCGCGAGCGACAGAACCTGCTTCAACCGATCAACATCTTTCATGGCAACTTCCACCCGGACGAGCATTGCCAGAGGCATCACATTATCCGGCAGGATGGAGTAGGCGCTCTCCAGGGCTCTGCGGGCAGCCGGAAACTGCCCCGCTGCCGCCTCGGCGATTCCAAGTCCATAGAAAGCGCGGGCGCTCTTCGGAGCCAGGCACGTCGCTTCGCGGTACTGCTCTGCCGCCGCGGCGAACTGACCCCGATCGAATGCGCTCTGCGCCGCGCGATCCAGTTGCTGGAACTTCTGTAGGGTTTCTTTCTCACTGAGGTTCGACGGCGTACACTCGCCGGCCCCCAGCAGGCAGCAGCCCCAAAGCAGTGCCGTCAGGACCTTCATTGCACCGAACACCGGACCGGCGCGCAGTGGTTGAACTCGTAGCCATCCTTCCGTCCCGCTTCACGCTGGAGAGGCTGTGATTTTCCCGTCGAATCCGTGGCACGGCTCATCAGCACATGTTCGCCCGGTTGTGCCAGCCATGCATAGCTCCAGGGCACCCACTGGAACGGCTCCGGCAGGAACGGAAGCTTCGCTGCGGCCCAGCTTCGACCGCCGTCGGCGCTAAATTCCACCTTGCGTATCGAACCCGACCCCGTCCACGCAAAGCCTCGCACCTGATGACGCGCGGCCGGGAGATTCCAGTTATCCGCCGGCCATGCAATCGCCGATTTCACAAGAATCTCAGTCAGCCTGGTAGAAGTACGATGGCCCGGAGCAGTCTCGACGATGCGGTTGTAAACCTTGTGCATCCCGCTCTCTTGGAATCCGGGCGGCGCATCTTGGCGGCCGAGGACGACAATCCGCTGCAGCCACTTTACGGAATCCATCGCGTACCAGCCTGGGAACATGGCCCGCGCTGGAAAGCCATTTTGCCGGAGCAGAAACTTACCATTTAGTTTGAAAGCGATCAGACTTTCCGGCCGCGTGCACTTAGTAATTGGAACAAGCTGTGAATAAGGAAGATTCGGAGAACCTGGCATGAGCCGCCCCGAATCCGCACCTTCCAGCAGCAGCGCGACCGCGCCGGATTCCGCTTCCGCCTTTTGCAGCAGGTGCGCTAGCGGAACTCCTTCCCATTCGCCGTTACTCGCGGCCGGTCCGCCGGCGGAGTTGCCGGCACACTCCAGAACAGCCTGCAGCTTCTTTGTGGGGGATTCGATGATGTCTGCTAAACCAAGTTCGAGGGGCTTCGCCACACGCCCCTCGATTTTCAGCTTCCACGAACTGAGCGAGATTTGCGGTTCGTGAAAGTGGTCACGCACGAAGAACAGGTCCGGCGGCGTGAGCGCGCCTTCAATGGAGCGCAAGGGAAATGAAAGATTCTGAGCTTCCTTCACCGGCGCAGCCATCGCCGGCCGCAACAACAGTGGCGCGGCGGATTGGGCGAGTAATTGTCTGCGTGTCATGAAACGGCGGCAGACTTGAAACGCGTCCGCCCTAAAACGTCAATTTTAACGCCATCTGCAAAATGCGCGGATCCCGGGCGCTGTTGATTTGCCCGAATGTGGCCGACGTCACCGTAGTATTCGGATTGTTGAGCAGCGTGTGATTCAAGCCATTGAAAAATTCAGCGCGAAATTGCAGCTTCATGCGTTCTTTAATAGCGAACATCCGCTGAATAGAGAAGTCGAGATTGAATGTCCCCGGCCCCTGCAGAATATTTCTGCCCACATTGCCGAAGGTTCCAATGGCGTTTGTCTTGAAGGCTTCGGTCGTGAACCATTTGGTAATACGCTGCCCTAAGGGACCGCTGGTCAGCGAAGGCTTGGAGATGACGTCCGCCAGATCGTTTCCCTGCCCGCTAAGCGAATCGTCTTCTCCCGAAGTGATAGTCAGGGGGAAGCCGCTTTGCCAGTTCAGAATTCCGGTGGTTTGCCATCCGCCCAAAAGAGCTCGCAGCACATCATTCTCTTTAGGAGACGGCAGCTGCCAGAGGTAGTTGAGCACGAAGCGGTGAGGCACATTGAAGTCCGAGACAGCCCGATAAGCTCCGGCGTTGTACGGATTGATGACGTTCACGCTGCACGTGTCCGTAAGATACGATACCTGGTCGATTGTCTTCCCGAACGTGTAATTCGCGCTGACGTTGAACCCATCAGAGAAACGCTTTTCCAGCGTGACCTGCAGGGAATTGTAAATGGAGTTGCCGCCGGATTCATCTTCCACGATGTTCTGGAAGGTCTGGTTCGGACGCCGGGCCTGAGTATCGCCAGTGGTCGCTCCCGTCCGGTAGACAGCGGCGTTCAAGTCCCGGTTGTAGCCAAGGAACGTGCCCTTGGACGCCGCATAGGCGACACGGGCCAGCACATCTTTCGTGACCTGTCTTTCCACGGCCACATTCCAACTGGCAACGCGAGGCGGGCGCCAGCCGGGGCCTAAAGCCACCACTGCCGTGGGCACATCGAACTTTGCGTCCTTGCCCGGAATCGCCGGCCCATAGGAAGCGGGGAAGGGATTGTTCGCGCCTGCCCACGGATTGTCAAAGGGCACCCCAAAGCGAGTGAACTGCGGACTGAAAGGAGCGCTGTTCGTAAGGGTGCCGAAAGCCTCTGTAAACGGCGGCTGATAGAAAATTCCAAAGCCGCCGCGCACTACGGTCTTACTGTCATCCAGGGTGTAGGCGAAACCGATGCGCGGCGCCATTTGCCCGTAGCGCGAAGTCGTGCCACCATCCGGGCAACCAGCATCCCCCATCAGCAGGTACCCGGTAGGCGCATTCGGATAGCGTGTGGAATGGGCTCCGGGAACGTAGCAAGGAATGCGGCCAAACACTTCCGTGAATGGAATCCAGGGATCCCAGCGCAAGCCCAGGTTCAGATTCAAACGGCGGGAGATGCGCATATTGTCCTGCACAAAGAGGCTGACCATGGTCCCCCGCTGCGCGCGGAAATCGCCTCCGCCTTGAATAAAGCGGTCGACCGCGCCCAACAGAAAATCTGCCTCGGCATTACCGCTGTAGGTGGTGCCGCGAAAACGAAAGTCGCCAGATTGCCGGAAGGTGTTGTCCACATTTGTCTGGACCTTCAACACTTCCCCACCAAACGAAATCTCATGCACACCGTGAATCCAATGTGCGTTGTCTGAGAAGTCGTACGCGGGTCGATCGAACTCTCCCTGTCTGCCTGTGGCAATACTGAAAAAGTTGGTAACCGCGATGGAAATCTCAGGAACCGCGGGCTGCCCGATGTTCACGCCAATGGTATTCAATCCGAATGGCGCGGCGCTCACGCGCTTCGTGTCATTGCGGTTGTAGGAGAACAGCACGTTGTTCAGCAGGTTCGGCTTCGGCGTGAAAGTGTAGTTCAGTGAGATGGCCTGATCGGAGTACTTGAAACCCGGGCCGGACGCTACCAGGTTCACCTTACCGGAGATCGGATCGCTATCGAGCTTGGTAAAGAAGTATCGACCATACAAGCGATGCTTGGTCAAGTTGTAATCCACACGTCCCATGTATTGGTTCTCGCTGATGACTTGTGGCTTATCGAAGACAACGCGGCCGTCCGCCGCACCGGACACCGGAATCAATGGCAGGAGCTGCAAGGAAACCGGATCGATACGGCTCGTCGGAATGATGTTGCCCGGGAAAGGCCGATTGCCATTCGCCGGGTCGACAAGCTGCCGCGTGGTGGTTGAGAAATTGCCGGCGCGCTGCGCATTCGTGAGTACGAATGCCGTATTGCCAGTGGAGATATTCCTGATCTGCGTTCCCTGATAGGAACCGAAGAAGAAAAGTTTGTCCTTGATAATGGGGCCGCCAACCGTAGCGCCATATTGATTCCGTTTGAGATGGTCCGGGACGGGCGCGTAAAAATTGCGCGCGTTCATGGCCCCATTCCGCAGGAACTCAAACATGGATCCGTGCAGCTGGTTGGTACCGGACTTGGTGACGATATTCACCACGGCGCCGGCAGCCCTGCCATACTCCGCGCTGTAATTGTTGGTCTGGACGCTGAATTCCTCCAGCGCATCGGGATTGGGGAACGGATTGTTCACGTTCGTCCAAGGGTCCTGATTGCTGGCGCCGTCCAGGAAGTAGTTCACACCTTCGCTGCGGGAGCCGTTCGAGGTAATAGCCTGTGCGCCGGGATAATCGGCCGAGTGTGTAACGTCGCCCGCGCCGCGCGAGTTGGCCGCACCCAGATCGGCAGTGCCGGGAGACAGTAGAATCAGCGTTGCGGCATTTCTGCCGTTCAGCGGAAGCTCTACGATTTTCTGCTGGTTGACCACTTGCCCCAACGTGCCGGATCGCGTTTCGACGAGGCCAGCGCGCGCTTCCACGGTGACTGTCTCGGTGACGTCGCCCAGTTGCAGAACAATCGGCACCGTCACGCTCACATCGGTTGCAATCGTGATGTTGCGCTGCTGATAGCGCCGAAAGCCCGCAGCCTCAGCCGAGACGGTATAAGGACCGACGGGCAACAGCGGAAAAACGAATCCGCCGTCCGCTGCCGTGTTCGTTTCCCGGGTGAGCCCGGTGCGCGTGTTAGTGACCAACACTTTCGCCGTGGGGACAGGCGCGCCGCTGGAGTCAAAAACCGTACCGGCGATCGTCCCCGTTGGGTCAGCGCCGGGCGCAGGGATCAAGAGAACACAGAGAAAAAGAAAAGTCCAGACTACAAATTGCCGACTCATCATAAAGCCTCCTGGGTAATATGCGAAAGCAGTAAATCTCAGGATCGACGGGGACAAATTGACTGAAACTGGTTAAGCGAAACTAGAAAGTAGTCTAACGCTGATTCCTTGCGCATTGCAAGCTTCGCCCGGTTAACGGAGTATATTGAAGCATGGAACGACGCCACTTTCTGATGGGATCGCTCGCCGCCGCCAGCGCAGCACAGCACGTGGGTGCCCGGCCGAGCGCCAATGACACCGTCCTCGTTGCTTGCGTGGGCGTACATGCACAGGGCCGCACACATATCCGGCGATACAGCGACATGCAGAACGTGGAGATCGCCGCAATCTGCGATATCGACGAGTCTGTCCTGAACGCACGGATTGATGAAATTGAGAAGAGCGGCAAGAAGCGTCCGGCGGCATTCACAGACCTGCGAAAGCTGCTGGAGGATAAGTCAATTGACGCAATCTCCATTGCCACGCCCAACCACAACCACACGCTGCAGACCGTATGGGCTTGCCAGGCGGGAAAACACGTGTACGTGGAGAAACCCTGCTCGCACGATATGTTTGAAGCGCGGCAGGTGGTAGCCGCGGCGCAGAAGTACAAGCGCATGGTGCAGCACGGAACCAACAGCAGGTCGAGCATTGCGCGTGAGGCGATTCAGCATATGCGCGAAGGCCT
Source organism: Bryobacteraceae bacterium (assembly GCA_040002435.1). Taxonomy (GTDB): domain Bacteria; phylum Acidobacteriota; class Terriglobia; order Bryobacterales; family Bryobacteraceae; genus JANXXV01. Next base: position 7,174 of record JBDUEM010000042.1, on the reverse strand, counting down.
GATCGGTGATGTCTACATGGCGCGCGGATTATGTTACCGCTGGCGCGACACCATTGGCCGCAAGCCCGTGGAACCGGTTCCCCCGGGCGTTCACTACGATCTCTGGCTTGGACCCGCGCCGAAACACGCTTTTACGCAAAATCGCTTTCACTATAACTGGCATTGGCTTTGGGACTATGGCAACGGGGATATCGGCAACCAGGGAGTTCATCAACTTGACGTGGCGCGCTGGGGCCTGGGCGTTAAGTACCCGGTGAAAGTCAGTGCGATGGGCGGGCACGTCATGTTCGATGACGATCAGGAAACGCCCAACTTGCTCAACGCAAACTTCGAGTTCGACGATAACGGGAAGAAGAAGCACCTGACCTTCGAGGTGCGGCCGTGGATCACAAATCACGAGTCCGGCATCGGGGAAGGCGGGAAGAATCCGAATACGGTCGGGGCTGTCTTCTATGGGTCAAAGGGCTACGTGGCGATTTGGGACGAAGATCACGGCCGATACCAAAGCTTCCTGGGCAAAGAGCAACAGCCCGGACCATCGGGCCACGACGTGGGCAACAACTGGGCCAACTTCATTCAAGCGGTGCGCTCGGGCAAGCACGCGGATTTGAACGCCCCCATTGAAGAAGGCGCCATCTCCACCACGCTCGTCCATTTGGCAAACATCTCCTATCGCCTCGGTCGAACTTTGAACTTCGATTCCACGAGTTACCAGGTGACGGGCGATTCCGAAGCCAATCAGATGTTTCGGCGCGAGTACCGCAAACCGTTTGTAGTTCCCGACTCCGTGTAACTTGCGCCTCGGCGTCAAGTTGGAAAATACCTGGCGTCAAGGCAGAATGGAACGTATGCGAATCACGTTTCGGCCCGCGGCTCTTTTTCTGTTTGCGGCCCTTCTGCTAAACGGGCAAAGCAATAGCGACATTCCGAAGATCTTCACGTCTCCGCAAAGCGCGGACGATTACGTCAAGCGCGAAATCATGATCCCGATGCGCGACGGCGTGAGGCTCTATACAGTGATTGTCATCCCCAAAGGGGCCAAGGACATCCCGATTCTTCTGACGCGGACGCCATATGACGCGAAGAAGCGGGTTTCCCGCAGCGAGAGCACTTACATGCGGTCGGTGCTGCCCCAGGGTGACGAACCCTTTGCCGGCGGCGACTATATTCGCGTCTTTCAGGACGTACGCGGCAAATATAAATCCGAGGGTGAGTATCTGATGACGAAGCCCGTACGCGGGCCGTTGAACAAGTCGTCTACGGATCACGTCACCGACGCTTACGACACCATTGACTGGCTGGTGAAGAATGTGACGGAATCTAACGGCCGCGTGGGCATGCTCGGATCATCTTATGAAGGATTCACCGTCGTGATGGCTTTACTTGGCGCGCATCCGGCGCTCAAAGTCGCCGCCCCGGAAAGCCCGATGGTGGACGGTTGGATGGGGGACGACTGGTTCCACTATGGCGCATTTCGTCAAACCAATTTCGACTACACCATGAGTCAGACGGCGCAAAAGGATTCCGGCCATCCGGTGAAGCGCGACGCCTATGACGATTACGATGCCTTTCGGCGCGCAGGTTCGGCGGGGGCATATGCCCGGCTGAACGGCCTGGAGCAGCTCGGGTGGGTGCAGAAGATGATCGAGCATCCGGCGTACGACGAATTTTGGTCGGGTCAGGCACTGGACAAATTGATTGCCGAAAAGCCCTCCCCGGTTCCGGCCATGTGGATCCAGGGCCTTTGGGACCAGGAAGACATGTGGGGCGCTATCCGGTGTTATCTTGCGCTAAAAGCCAAGGGACAGACGGATCATAATTTCCTGGTGATGGGTCCGTGGCGGCACAGCCAGGTAAACTACGATGCTTACAATCTGGGGCCGTTGAAATGGGAGGGCGACACAGCATTGCAATTTCGCCGCGATGTCTTGAAACCGTTCTTCGATCAATATCTCCAGACTTCCGCGCCGAAGGCGGCCACACCGCCGGTTTTCATTTACAACACGGGAGAGAATCATTGGGACCGGCTGCAACAGTGGCCGCTCGCTTGTGACAGGGATTGCGCGTCTCCGATGAAGGCGATTTATCTGCAGCCCGATTTCGGGCTTGCATTTGCGAAGCCGGCGGGTTCCGGCATGGCCGACGCCTACGTTTCCGATCCTGCCAAGCCGGTGCCCTATTTAACGCGGCCGGTACACTTTGGCGATTCCGATCGATGGAAAACCTGGCTGGTTACCGATCAGAGGGCTGTAGCGGACCGGACCGATGTGCTCGCCTACGAGACGCCGAAATTGACGGCGCCGGTGCGCATCAGCGGCGCTCCGGTGGCCGAGTTGTTCGCGGCGACAACGGGGACTGACGCCGATTGGGTAGTCAAGCTGATCGATGTCTTTCCGGACGAAGTGCCGAGCCAGCCGGAGATGGGCGGATATCAACTAGCCGTGTCCATGGACATCTTTCGTGGACGCTATCGCCAAAGCTTCGAACATCCTTCGCCGGTTCCGGCCGGACAGGCGCAGCGCTATCACTTCACAATGCCGACCACGAATCACGTATTTCTGCCCGGGCATCGGATTATGGTTCAGATTCAATCGAGCTGGTTCCCGCTGTACGACCGGAATCCGCAAACGTACGTTCCGAACATTTTCATGGCGCAACCCACAGATTACGTGAAGGCGACTCATTCCATTTACCGTTCGGGAGACAAAGCGAGCGCTGTCTGGTTACCCGTGGTTACGTCATTTCCAAATCGCTGATTCGTCCGCTACTGCTTGCGAAGGCGGCAGCGTCAATGCCCATACGCTGCATCATGCTCACGTAGAGATTGCACAGTGGTGCGTTGTTGTCCCGCTTGAAAACTATGTGCTGACCATGCTTGAATCCGCCACCGGCAAGCAGGATGGGCAGGTTGGTGTTGTCATGAATGTTCGCATCGCCCATGCTGCTGCCGTACAGCACCATGGTGCGATCGAGCAGCCGTTCGCCATTCTCTTTCCTGGAGGCCAGGCCCGCCAGTGTTTTGTTGAGCAATGTCATCTGCCGCTGGTCTACCTCTTGTAACTGCCTGATTTTTTCGTGCGCCTGGCCGTGATGGGTGAGACCATGATAGGTCTCGGTGGAATTCTCCTTCTCGTTCAGCTTGAACACCGGGGTGACGAAAGCATCGGCCATGAGCGTGACGATGCGCGTCGAGTCCGACTCCAGCGCCAACTGCGCCATAGAGAGCATGAGGTCGAACTTTTCGAAGAAAAGCTTCTTGTCCTGAATGTCCGCCGGAGGGGGCTGGGTGGCAACCGGCTTGGGCTTCAATTCCCAGGCCCGGGCGGTTTGCAGGCGCTCCTCCACCTCACGCACGGACGTGACATATTGATCCAGCCGGGCCTTGTCGTCCGCTCCCAGTTGGCGGCTGAATCGCCTGGTCTCATCCATCAGAACATCGAGGATGCTGCCGCGGCCTTGGAGCCTGTGAATCTGCTCTGCGACCTCCTCCTTGCCCCCCTGGACGAACATCCGTTCATAGAGCTTCGGCGCACTGTCTTCAGCCGGCAGCAGGACACCATCGCGTGTCCAGGAGAGGCTGCGGTTACCCTTGTCGATATTAATGCCGAGATTCAGCGTTGGGAATCGCGTCACTTGTCCTAGCTTTTCGGCAGCGAACTGATCGAACGAAATCGAATTGCGGAAGCCGCTCTTAAATGCGCCTCGCGCCGCGGTCAAAAGACAGTTGTCTGCGCTGTGTCCGCCGGTGACACCGGGGTGCGAGAGACCGCTGAAGACCGTGAAATCGGTGCGGAACTCGGAAAGTGCGGTGAGGTAGGGCGACAATTCGTAATCGCGCCCCGCCGCCTGCGGGAAGAAAAGCTTGGGCAGCACCCCCAGATTGTTTGCGACGATGAGCATGCGCCGCGGCGCAGCGGCCGGCTGGGCAAAGAGCGGCGACATGCACTCCAGCATGGGTAGCGCGAGAGTCACGCCCGCACCGCGCAGGAAGGAGCGGCGTGGTAGCGGCCGGGCGGCAATATGGGGTGCTTTCGTCATTTCAGTTCTCCCAGGAAGACTTTGCTGTGGACTAGCGCTTGCATGAGATCGCGCGTTCGATAGCCATCCGCGGCGCAGGCGTCGAGCATCTTTTCAACCTCCACGCGATCCGAAAAGCGCACCGGCGTTCCCGTGGCATAAACAGTAAATTGATGAAGGAGATTCCGCGCCAGTTGACGGGAATCGGACGCAAACATCGCCTTCAAATCGCGGATATCGCGGAAGCGCCGGCCATCCACCAGAGTGCCGCTCGCATCCACAGCCCCGGCGACCGTGTAGGAAAAGTCGTGCCCGGTATGATCGATGCCGCTAACACGCTCGCCTTCAGCGGTGCCCCGGTAATGGGTCCGCCAGTGGCCCATGACGTCGAAGTTCTCAAGCGCCAGTCCCACCGGATCGAATTTGGCATGACACGATGCGCAGGTGCTCGACTTGGTGTGCATCGCCAGCAGGTCGCGGATAGTCCTTGCACCCCGGATGTCGGGCTCGACGGCGGGCACACCCGGCGGTGGCGGCGGTGGCGGGTCACCAAGAATGCGATCCATAATCCAGGCGCCGCGCAGCACCGGAGAAGTCGACGTGCCGTTGGCCGTGATTTTCAAAATCGCACCTTGCGTAAGCAAGCCCCCGAGCGGGCTGCCTTCCGGCAACGCGACCTTTCGGATTGCAGATCCTAGCACCGGATCCAGTTGATAATGCCTTGCCAGACGCTCGTTGAGGTAGATAAAATCCGCGTCAACCAGATTCCGGACGGGAAGATTGTCGCGCACCATAGCGGTGAAGAAAGCTAGCGTCTGCCGCTCCAGGGAATCGACGAGGTACTCATCGAGTTGGTATTCAGGATAGAGCCGCTTGTCCGGATCATCTTTGCGGAGTTGGCGCAGATTCAGCCAGTACCCTGTGAAGTTCTTCACGAAGCGGTCAAACCCGGGGCTATCGATCAACCGGTCTGTTTCGCGGTGCAGCGTGGCCGGATCCCGCAGTTGGCTGTTCAGCAGCTTCGGGTCGGGCCGGGAATTAGTCAGGAAGTGGGAAAGCCTGTCGGCAATGGTGAAGTTATCGGTCGGCTCCCGCATGTACAGGAACAGATCCGAGCACAGGAAGGCCTGGTATCCAGCCAGCATCGCATCGGCGAAAGGTTCCTTACGATCCAGGCGTGCAAATACAAGCTGCTCGAACATCCGGCCAGCTTTCTCAGGCACTGGGCCCACAGCCGCCAGCTGCATAAATCTTCGAAGAAGGCGGCTGGCTTCCTGCTTGGGCTGCGCCGGATTCGGCGAGACGCCCAGGTCGTCGAAAAGAACGTGATGGCTCGGAGGCGGCCACGCTGACGGCGGAATCGGTCCCTCGATCTCAATCCAATTGAACGCAACACCCGGCTGTCCGCCCGGAGGAAACGGCGGAAAACGATACGATCCGCTCTTTCCTTCCGCGTCCACCTGCGGCACAGGTAGCCCCAAAAGCCCGTACTCCACGGTCTGACCCGCAAGCAGCGCTACCGTCGTTTCGTACACCTTCGCACCCGGTTGAATCTCGAGGATGCCCCCGACGGATTTCACATCTTCGGCAATGTCATGATTCGTGGGCCGGCGCGAACGAAACGTCATCGGCACCGCTTGTTTGGCGTCCGAAACCACGAAGCCCGGATGCTGCAGGACGGCTCGCGCGGAAAAACGAACCCGATAATCGCCTGCGTACTTCGCCGCGAACCCTCGCGGAAACGCACCATACGGCCAGCCCGGTGAACGGAAGAGTCCCATTTCCAGCGCCGGATCTTCCTCCAGTTCCTTCGGCAACGGAGTCGACCGTTCGTCTGCGACGTTGACGCCTTTGTTGTCCTTGATAAAGAACATGGAATGCAGGGTGCCGGTGCTGCGCAGTGCGGGAAAAAGGTTGCGTCCAAAGGTACGGAACCTGGTCACGGCAGGGGGAGCGGGAGTAGTCACCATGGCCTGGCGCAGCGCGGCTTCGGATGCGTCCAGGTAGGCTGTCAACTGGACCCGCGACATATCGAGCGACTCGGATGCTTTGTTAAAGTGATGAGCCTCGCGATCCTCCGGCAGCATGTCTCGAATGTCGAGATGCGAAAGCTGCAGGATGTCTCTCAGGTTCTGCTCGTACTCATCGCGATTCAATCTCCGCATCGGTCCGCGGCCGTTCTTCGCGACATCGGCGAGATCGGCCTGGCGGAGCAAAGGAGCAAGTTGCCCCAGCAGCGCGCTGCGGTCGGCTGGAGCGAGCACAACGCCCTTGGGCGGCATCTCGCGCTTTTCCACCCGATCATGAATGTGGATCCAGCGTTCGCGCGTGGCGCGGTCACCGAGGTCGAAGCTGAGTGAGGTGAAATCGAGTCCCCCTCTTGGGGCCTTGCCGGAATGGCAAGCCAAACAGGCCTGATCGATGGAATTCTTCAAGCCCGATGGCATCTGAGCGAAGGCGGGAACCAAAAGGCTGACGGAGATGATGAGGGTTCTCATTGTCTATGGCAACCAACAACGATACTACTAGTATCGCGCGGGAAACGATGGAGCGGGCTACACTTTGGGAATGTTCCTTCGTAGCGCGGTTTTCGTCATCGCCGCCGCACTTGTGATTTGCTCCGGCTCAGCTTTTGGACAGGCGGCCTTCTCGCTCTCCGGAGACTGGGATGTGCAGGTGGCCTTGCCGGGAACGGACACCCGTATCGTTCACATCACCCGGCCCGCCGTAATCAGCGTGACCGCCGAAAAGTATACAGCCATCCCGATCTTTAACCCTAAAGCCGGCGGCTGGGTGAGAGGGGTTCAGTTGAACGGCGTGAAAGCGCAGGAGACCACAAGCCCGCACTTGCTCGACACCGCCAGCTTCAGTCTTCGCGCAGGACCTGAAGCAGACGCATTGCTGTTCACAAAAGGGGTCGATTATGAAATTGACCTGGACTGGGGCACTTTCGGCCGCCTCGCCGACAGCCGCATTCAGCCTGATCAAGCGGTATTCGCCAGCTACCGTCATGCGCAAATGCGCCTCGATGCAGTAGTGCTCACCACCGATGGCCAGATTATGGTGCGTCAAGGGGAACCTCGGGCCGCGGCGCCCTCGCCGCCGCAACTGGCTGCGGGCGATCGCCACCTGGGCAACATCTACTTGCCGGGATTCG
>JBDUEM010000041.1:0-37243 GCA_040002435.1 Bryobacteraceae bacterium | reverse complement strand
TGTACGCCGGCTTCGAGCAATTCCTTCATTGAAATGGACGGCAAAATAACTCCTTTATGTTTCGGTCCAGGAACACGGTCCTAAGCGAGATTTGTGCTCCGGGAGTTGGAAGGCTACGGTTGAAAACGGATGGTTGGGCGGCGGCCCCTATTTAAAAGAAACGCCACCCGTGACATTACCGCTTGGAGAATTGGAACCGCTTGCGGGCGCCCTTCTGTCCGTACTTCTTGCGCTCGTGCTTGCGGGGATCGCGGGTCAGGAAACCGAGCTGCTTGAGTTTACCGCGCAGTTCGGCGTTGAACTCCACCAGTGCCCGTGCGATGCCGAGACGGGCTGCGCCGGCCTGGCCTGTGAAGCCGCCGCCGTTGGTGAGGATCAACACATCGAATTTTTCGGCCGTTTCGGTTGCCAGAAGCGGCTGACGCACCATAGCCCTGGAGGACTCAGTGGTGAAATACTCATTGCCGGCGCGCCCGTTGATGGTGATGGTGCCCTTGCCGGAGCGCAGAAACACGCGCGCTACCGACGTCTTCCGCCGGCCTGTTCCCAAATGCTGTACTAAAGCTGCCACTATCTAATTCCCCTTATTCCTGTGTACCGTCTCAAAGTGCCAGTTCGACGGGCTTTTGTGCCTGGTGAGGATGCTTATCGCCCGCGTAAACGTTCAGCTTGCGATACATCTGCTTCCCCATTTTGGTTTTGGGAAGCATGCCCGCGATGGCCTGCTCCACCATCCGGATGGGGCGTGTTGCGCGAACTTTCTTCGCCTGAATCTCCGACAGTCCGCCCGGATAGCCCGAGTGACTGCGGTAGATTTTCTGTTCTTCTTTTGCGCCGGTGAGCTTGACTTTCTCGGCGTTAATCACGATGACATGGTCGCCCGTGTCGATAAAGGGCGTGTAGATCGGTTTGGTTTTGCCCATCAAAATCATGGCCGCCTTGCTGGCGAGCCTGCCGAGGACAGCCCCATCTGCGTCCAAAACGTGCCAGTTACGAGGAATTGTGTTCTTGGACGGGAATTGCGTATTCATAGACAGACGTATCTCCAATGCGTGTTACAAACTACTGAGTGTAGCCGATTGTTGGGTTTAGTGTCAAACGGGGGTCTTAACGAAACAGTTTTTCTATCGTTTCCATCGGCAGAAACACTCGGCCGGGATGACTGCCGAGTTGACTGAATTCATGGCGAAGATAAAACTTGCGCGCCGTCTCGTTAATGGCCTCCGCGACAACGCCCACCGACGCAACAACATCGGCATTCTTCCAGCTGCGATTGAGAGCGTCCAGCAGCAGTAGGGCTCCAAGTTTTTGCCCCTGGTGTTCAAGCCCTATTGCCAAGCGGCCGAGGAACGTAGCCGGAATAAGCGGGTATCTCGGAAGCTTTCTGGCCAGCGCCGGCGGTAGGTCGGGACCTTGGAGCGCATAGGCCGAAAGCGTGTAGTATCCGACCACCCGGCTCTCCCGGTCGACCATTACGAAGGGCGCAGCGACATTGCGCTTTGAATCTTGGCCTATTTGTTTGTGAAAGTACTGGTCTAGTTCGGGAATACCGCATGTGAACTGCGCCCTGTCGTGGGAACCAAGGGGCTCGACGTAATAGGGAAGCGAACTTGGGCTCACTTTCGGCCGATGGTGTTCTTATAATGGCGTGCGGCAGCAAGCAGAACAGGACCCGGCTCCGGCGGATGTAAGAGCAACTCCACGAATGCCTCTGCCTCCCGAACGGTCAAGATCAGTGTCGATCGGTCCTGTATAGTCCGCTGGGCCGCGATCTCAGCGCTTTGGATCACGAAGTCCGACATGCTTCGGCCCTCCAGATCTGCTGCCCTCTGAATCAGAGTCTTTTGATCCTCGTTGAGACGGGCATCGAAGCGATAGGCCTTCGAGCGGGATTTGTGGGGGGACTTCGTCTTTGACGTAGTCTGACTCATTGTTTAAGTGTACGGAACTTTACCGTACACGTCAAGCGGGCCTTTCAGTAGATTGATTTCGTATTGACTTCCGACGGCACCACCCGTTCTCGCAGACGCCCTTCGAAATGAGAGCAAACCGTTAGTCACCTTCGAGCATACTCTTCCGCTTCACTTCGGCCGGCCGTCTGCGAGGATTCAGAAAACTCGGTCGCGGCTGGGTAGGATCGAGAATGCTCCGCTCTTCGGGAGGCAGAATTTCGGGCTGGGCTGCCGCCGGCAGCGGCATATCCGCTGAGCTTACCTGACGGCCAGACGAATCGGTCCGCACGATTTCCGCCTGCTGCGTATTCAATTGCACCTGCTCTTCATGCTGTTCCGTGCTTGTGCGCTTCGTAATGTGAATTTCTTCTTTGAGCATCAATTGCTTATGAACAGTGGCGACCTCCTCCACGACCGGCATGATAATCGTGTCGCCTTCCCGCCGCACGGGAAGGGGGCCATTCACGGGTTTCTCAATCAGCACACGCTTCACGTCCGCTACCTGGCGGGTCAAAGGCATCGATACCGCCTGGTAGTGCGGGACTGATTTTCGCTCGACGCGAACTCCGCCGGTTACCCGCTTGCGTTTGCTCACCTCGAGGTCCTCCGAGATGACTGGTATCACCATCTCGGAGTCCTCGGCATTCGGAACCGGCTCTTCACGGATTTGCATGTTCTGCAAATTGGGCTCCGCCGCCGCCTGATGGATAGGCGGTGCGGTGGCAAGTGGTATGGGTTCTCCCGTTGGTAGTGCCTCCGTCGTCAGGCACCACTTGCCACCCGGTTGCAGAGTCAGAGCGGATGGAGGTACCGACAGTTGCGTGCCATCGTCCAGTTCAATCGCAATTTCATTGGGCGACGAGAGGGATGGGCCCAACACCATCCCTCGCATCCCGTTGGGCCCCACAACTAAAGCATGATCCTGATCAGCCATGACAATTTACTCCTGCTGGAAGAGCCTCAGGCTCCACCGAGTTCTAACGGTTACCGGTGACCTTTTCCCATCCATAACGGATCGCGCCCTTCATCCTCTCCCAAGCGGAGTTCGGATTTTGACGCATGTAATCCGTCTTCAACTCTTCGGAAACCTCGTCAAAATCCTTGTTCTTATAACGCGGATGCGAGGCCATGTCATATCCAAATGTATAAGCGGGAGCGAAATCGCCGTACGTCAGATTGGGATCCGCCGCGTATCGGTTTTGAAAATCCTCCCGGAAATCTGCGTCGAAATCGTTAGTGGGAGCGCCGCTTGCTTTTCCCTTTCGCGAATCATCGACTCGTACCTGGCTCTTGAGCACGTTGTCGCGTACGGTTTCCGTCCGGCTGGTGACTTCCTTCCCAACTCTCACCTCTTCCACAACCCTCGAACGTTTGCTGATGACGGGTTCTTCCACCGTCTCCATCACTTCCACTACGTCCCGGTCCGCAGCGGCGAGGTCAGCCTCGGTCGCGGGACGGTTGGCGGGACGCCTTTCCACTTTTACGTGCTCTTCCCGCAATTCGATTTGCTCTGTCACAGGCTGCTGTGACATTTCGCTGTAGACTCGAACGGCGCCCCGATTCACGGCGCGTTTGCCCACCTGCAATTCCTGCTCCACCACCGGGATGGTCTCGGATGCGGAGTCGGTCCCGATCGCGTTGTCCCGCCGAGGGGCGTCGGTGTCTCGCAATAGCCCACTTTCATCCCTGCTTTCTACTTCAATCGCGCCATTCCGGTTCAGCAAGTCCGCCGCACGGTCAAGCGTGCTGTCATCGGCATGCACGACAACGGCGGCTTGTCCCCGCCGGGCCGCCGAAGAATAATATTCCTGATCGTCGCTGCTGGAGTCTGAACCGAACAGCCGCTCGAAGAATCCCGAGATTCCCCCGCCAGAGGTGTCGTGCCCCGGCCGGCTCAGGCCAGCATTGCCAGAGGCAACCCCCTGAGCGATGGCGTCAGTCGAACTGACTTCGAGTTGATCTGGCTCAAAACCGTTTGCCTTCAGTTGCTGTACTGCAGTCTCAGCGGCCGCGCGATCGGCAAATACTGCTACCAGCGCATGTTGATTCGTTTTGTAGTCCATCGAACATTCCTCCTGATCCGTTCATGGGACTCCCTGCGCCCGCGCAATGTTTCGCCATACTTCCCGCTAATATTGGCGGTAATTTGTAAGTTCGAATTGAAACACGGGCTGCGGCTTTACCGATGCGCAGGTGAGAAATTCTGAAAATGATTCAGCCGATAGTTGAAATTCGACTTCAAACATTCGATCCGTTCCCGCCATGCGAAAGCGAGCCTGTTTCTTCCCTGATTCCAAATCCGAGGTGGCTGCGAGTTCCAGGTCATCGCTGCCTAGAATGCCGGACTCGGAGCGGATGAAATATTCGCCCACCTGCGCCAGTCGGGAATAGCACGATCTTCCCCGATAATGCTTCAGAGACAACTGATTTCTCTCGTAAGCCCCAACCACCGCAGGCGTGTCGTAGACGGAAACGTTCCCGTAGTAGATGCCGTGCGGCAGGCAGATTACATTTCCCGCGAAACGGTCGCCTCCTACGTGGGAGCATTCCCAAACGTCTTCGCCGGCAAGGCTGCGGGCCGCGCAGTAGGTCGCAAAGCCGAACTTTGCGCAGCATTTGTCGTGGGTCCCATGGGTGCAAACCAGGTATAGCGGCCTTGTCCAGCGTTCAGGAATTACCTGCCCGGACAGCAACTCCTCGTAGGTTGCACCTTTCAGGCGAAAGGCTTCCGGGTTTCGTTCACGGCTGTGGACGAGAAATGCACGCAATTCCGCGCCGGGCTCGTATGGCTGGCGCTGACGTATCAGCAGTGGACGCGCGCGCGGATACGACTTCACAACGCGCCGCAGGAGTTCCTGGACAGGCGCGGCCAGTCGCTCGTCGGGAAACGCCTTCGGTCCCCAGGCGGCCGGATGCTCTACCAGCAGCCACGTCTCAACGCGCGCCGCCGTGCCGAAAATCTTTTCGTGTTGATATCGGGATAACTCAGAGCAGAACGTTGGGCACCACCGTCACCAAACCGGCTCCGATCAGTTCACTCACAAAACTCCTGACCACGGCAGGTGACAAATCGTAATTGCCCTGCAAATCCCTGATGGTGCACGTTCCGGTTTCCTGTAGCGCGCACAGCAGAGGAGCAGCCGCGGCCGCAAAAGTCCATTGCTTTCCCTTCGCCGATATCTGTACGCTGTTGTTTTTTGGCGTGAGGTCAACCTGCCTCGGCACAATCCACTTCACTGACCAGTCGTCGCCCGGTGGTGTCGTCGTCCAGGGAAGACTGAAGTGCGGGCGTGTCTGCACCCGCGCGTCCGCGTGGGCGAAGTATTCGTCAAGCAGTTCTGCGTTCCAATGCGCGGTCATGGTGTCTCGCATCTGATTCAGATACGCGCGTTTCTCATCGGGCGTGCCATAACGCGGAAGGTCGCGGTCTACCGCAGGACTCGATTTCAGCCTGTCCGTGAACCACGCGAGAAGATCCACTCCGGTCGGTTGATGCAGCCCGACCGTCAGGTGCAGCGTCGGCTCATCCAAAGGAATTGCGACATGCCACCAGCCGCGCGGGATGTACAGCAAATCTCCATCGTTAAGAGTCCCTTCCCAAAGCGGAGTGGCGGGCGCGTTGCCGTTATCTGTTTTGGAATAGACTTTCCAGAGTTTGCGCCCGGAAACCTGCAGAATGAGAACGTCGTGGCCATCCCAGTGAAGATCGAACCCACGCGAACTGCGCCATCCGGCGTACATGTTCACCTGCAGGCGGCTGCTCAGTTGGCGCTCCAGGTTTTCCACCAGGCCGGCGATGGGAGGTTGAAGCTCGTCCATCGCGTCTAAGATCAGCGTGGCCCCTTCCTGCAAATAGCGCGTGAGTTCGGCAGAGCGCACCCTGGGCACCCGCCGGCTGGACCGGTATTGTAGAAAAGCAGAGGCGGGAATGGGCTTCCCTTCGCGCACGAGGCGCAGCCGCGGAACATCCAGCCGGTGGTGTTCCAGAATCTGGTTCAGATCGGCCCACGGCAGCAGCCCGGCGAATTTGCCAGGCTGGCCGGGGCAGTAGAAGTACTCTTTCCCGAGGTAGCGAGTTAAAAATTCTTCGGCGGAAACCGGCTCCAGAATCTCGTTTAATGTTCCCGGGCTACTTTTTACCGGAGTCGCCGTCGGTGCCATCCCCATCGGTGCCGTCGCTATCGGTGCTGTCGCCATCTGTGCCGTCTGCGTCCGATCCATCGGAATCGGTGCCGTCGGAGTCGGCGCCATCGGTCCCATCGCTGTCATCGGCCTTGGCTTGGATCGACGCCGCGTCCAGATCGGTTATATCCAGAATCAGCCCTGAGCGTTCTGTGGAATCGCCGGTATATGTCTGTTTCATGACTTCACACCTCCAGTGTGCACGGTGAATAGATAACCTATTGTGTCATTCGGTTTCGGAAAGTTTGCGATACTACCAAGTGCGAGGTTTGATTGATGAAAAATTGCTCCCTGTTGCTTTTCGTGACTCTTGCGGCCATAGTGCCGGCGTTTGGGCTGGATGTGGCTTCTCCGGCGGATCAGATTGCATCGTCCATTCTCGCCGCGCCGAAAGAGCGCCGGGCGGATGCGACCGTTCTCGGGTACGACGCCAAGGGCGACGTAATCACCCTTCGCAAAGGCTCGAACGAGATGGTTTGCCTCGCCGACGATCCGCACGATAAGACGTTCAGCGTGGCCTGCTATCACAAGGATCTGGAACCGTTCATGGCGCGCGGCCGCGAGCTTGCGAAGAACGTGAAAGGCAAGGAGCGGCACGAGGCCCGCTGGAAGGAAGTGGACGAGGGCAAGGTCAAGATGCCAAAGGAACCTCGCATGTTGTATGTCCTGACGGGCAGCGGTTTCGATGCCGCCAAGGGCGAGGTAACGGACGCCTATCTGCGCTGGGTGGTCTATGTGCCGTACGCGACTCCCGAATCCACCGGACTAACCACCACTCCCGGACCTGCGCCCTGGTTGATGTACCCCGGCACAGCCGGCGCGCACATCATGATCAGCCCTCCGAAGAAGTAAGCAGTACTTTCATGACGCCGCGCTCGGCCGCCCGCGCGAACGCCTTTGCCGCGCCGGCCAGCGGATGCACCTCCGAAATCATGGAGGCTACGTCGATCCTGCCTGATGCAAGCAGCTTCATCGCCGGCTCGAAGCGCCCGCAACGCGAACCAACGAGTGTGATTTCGTGTACGATCACCGGCGCCGAATCGATAGCGACTTTGCCGTGAACCGTCGACTTCAGGATGACGGTTCCGCGCGGCCGCGCCATGGATACCGCCGCTTGCAAGCCCTCCGAGCTGCCAGTGGCGTCCACTACCCAGTCGTACTCCGCGGCCGGTAACCTATTCCTGGCAATCTCGGTCGTCACTCCTCTACGACGTGCGATCTCCAGTTTGTCTTTGTGCCGGCCGAACTGGTGAACGGCAGCGCCGCTGGCTTGCAGTACCTGCGATACCAGCAGGCCGAGTTTCCCGTCGCCCAGGACGGCTACCCGTGCACCTTTGGGAATGTTCACCTGATCCAGGATTTCGCAGGCTGCCGCCAGGGGTTCGAGGAACACCGCATGCTCCGTCTTCAGTCGCGGAGGAACAACATGCAGGTTGTGCTCCGGCAGCGTCAGAAATTCGCGGAATGCGCCAGGGTGTTTGACAATCCCCAGCACCTTTCGTTTAGGGCAATGCCGGCCGAATCCGCGTGCACACCAATCGCATTTCTCACACGCCAGATTGATCTCACCCACCACTCGCCGGCCAATCAGCCGCCGGTCGCCGGCGTCGGTAACTTCGCCGACAAACTCATGTCCTGGAATGCCTTCGAAACCGTAGTAACCGCGCTGCAGCTCGAGGTCCGTGTTGCAGATGCCCCCCGCCAGCAGGCGAATGACAGCGAAGCCCTCGGGACGCCGGGGCTTCGGGACCTTGGCAATCCCGACGCGGCCGCCCCGCAATTCCACGGCGATCATCTCTTCTCTGCCTTGCGAAGACGGCTCCAATACCACCAGTTGCGCTGCTCGGCGGGAAGGCTGGCATCCCGCGCCTGGGCGACAGCACAGCAAAATGTGTAGAGGACGCACGGATCCTGCCGCGAGCCGGTAAGACGGCACAGATCGTCGTACAGTACCGTGGGATCCTGGCGGGCCAATTGATCTACCGAACCAATCTGCAGGAGCTCGAAATCCTTTAACATGGCCGGACCGATGCCGGCCAACTCACGCAGTTGTCGGTCTTTCATATCCGTTTCTTGCGCCGCCCCAGGAACCACCCGGCCAATCCGCCGATCGCCAGCCCCGCGCCGCCCGCCACCCACATGGCGCGAGCCAGTTCAGAGATCAGCGTGTTGGTAAAGACATTGGAAGAAAGATGCAGGCTGACGATTTTCCACACGCCGGCGGACCTTGCCGCCGTAGCACTCCAGCGCGAGTTGAGCTTGAAAGGCCCGCGGATGATGGGGAAGAATTCGTCTTCCATGCTGCCATCGGCCACCGCCACGTCACCGGACTCACCGATAAAACGGGCGTGGTCGCCCAGGGCGGCCTTCGTCGTGTACTTGCTGATCAAACGTCCGGTGTCCTTCACCATGCGATGGTAGTAAGCTCGAATCTCGCCGTGGCCCCGCGAGATCTCCGCGTTCCACCACGTCACCGTGCAGTCCGGACTCATCAATGTGATGAGGCCTTCGATATCCTGCGCGTTGATCGCCGCTTCCACGCTGCTCAAAATCTGTAGGAGAGCCTGGCGGTCCTCCCGATGCAAATCGTGCTGCAGATCCGTTTCTGGCGTCATAGAATTTCCCTAGGTACCTCGCTTGTTGCCGTACAAATCAATGTGAAGGCGAGGGCAGTAGCGGTAGCCTTCCGTCTTGCACACCTCCGCTATCCAGGCAGCCCGCTCTCGCAAAGTAGAGGACTTAGTTCCTTCCGGCATCAGCAGCACGCGGGACTTTTCCGCGCCCAACTCCTCTACCAGTGGCTTAATCTCGTCCAGGTCTTCCCGCTGCTTGACGACAAACTTCAATTGATAGGAAGGATAAGCGGTGATGAGCTGCCGCAAGACGTCAGGCTGAATGCGCAGGCGCTCATGCCGCTCTGCCCATTCCCCGGCGTCCAGTTCATCCGGCGTCGAGTTGGACAGTTTCGGGCTGATGCTCATCAGGTCGCACACCACGGGCTTAAATACGGTGCCCGCCGTTTCGATGGTGATGTGCTGATCCATGCGCTGCAGGCCCTCCGTCAAGGCGACAATCTCCGGAGCGATCATCGGTTCTCCGCCGGTGACCACCACGTGGTTGGCCCAGAAACGGCGAACGCTGGACAGAATGCCGCCTAACATGAGGTTGTCACCCACGGCTTCCCACGAGGTGTAAGGTGTATCGCACCACGCGCAGCGAAGGTTGCATCCGCTGGTTCGTACAAAAACCGAGGGCACTCCAGCGAGCATCCCTTCGCCCTGAATACTATAGAAGATTTCGGAAATATTCACGCAAGATACTCCAGTGGGTCAGTGAGTCCGGCTTCGGCGAATCCCTTCTTCCGCAGAAGGCACGAGTCGCATTCTCCACAGGACCGGCCGGCCGGATCCGGATCGTAACAGCTGTGAGTCAGCCCGAAATCGAGGTGCAGGTCCGCCGCCAGCCTGATGATTTCCGCCTTGGAGAGCTCAATCAGCGGAGTGTGCACCTTGATCCTGGTCGCGCCCTCCACCCCGGCTTTCGTCGCCAGGTTGGCCATCGATTCGAAGGCTGCAATGAACTCGGGCCGGCAGTCGGGATAGCCGGAATAGTCTATCGCGTTCACGCCCAGAAAGATGTCGGACGCGCCGAGCACCTCGGCCCAGGCAAGAGCGAACGAGAGAAAAATGGTGTTGCGCGCCGGGACGTAAGTAATTGGAATACCAGCCCCCATCTCGCCGGCGCTGCGGCCCTTCGGCACCGCGATGTCGCTGGTCAGTGCCGAACCGCCGAAAGCTCGCAGGTCAATGGGAACCACACGATGCTCTTCCGCTCCCAAGCTGGCGGCTACCCGCCGGGCGGCATCCAGTTCCATACGGTGTCTCTGGCCGTAATCAAAGGTAAGCGTATAGCAGGCAAATTGACGGGTGCGAGCCAGGGCCAGGCAGGTGGAAGAATCCAGACCGCCACTGAGCAGGCAGATTGCTTTCGGTTGCGAAGTCATGAAGGCGATTATTTCCAGTTTAGGAGACCGCAGGCCGATTGGAAAGGAAAAGTGGAATTAAGGTAATCGAACCCAATTGCCGATCTGTACATAACGGTTCCGAAGCCCTCCTATCGCTAGGTGGGGGTAAGAGGGTACTGGAGTTCCAGGGCGCTGTAGGTGGATTTCCTAACTATTATTCTTCTGTCGTTCTGACGATCATAGGAAAATACAGCAACTACTGTTACCTAAGGCTTAGAAGGAAGAAATGAGAAATCTGCAATGTTTTCTTTTTGTTGGAGCTGTGTTAGCGGTTTCCGCGTTCTCGGCGAACGCACAAAGCACAGTGGGTTCTGGAACCGGCGGCCCAAACAACTGGGAAAAAGAATATGCCGATGGGAAGGCGGCCTATGGGGCCGGGAACTACAAGGAGGCGGAAAAACAACTCAAGGCGGCCTTGAAGTCGACTCGTGAATTCGCCTCGAACGATCCGAAACTGGTCAGCACGCTCGACGATCTGGCGCAGGTCTATCGCGCGCAGAGCAAGTACGCGGACGCCGAGCCCCTGATGGAGCGGCACCTTGCTCTGAAAGAACGTTTCCTGGGCAAGTTCCACCCGGACCTGGCAAAGTACATTGACGACCTGGGAAGAGTCTGCTTTGCGCAGATGAAGTTTGTCTCGGCCGAAGCCTATTTCCGCCGGGAGTTGGGAATTCTGGAGAAGAAGTTCGGCCCGGAGTATATGGATCTGATTCCTTCCCTGTCGAACGTGGCGCAGTCCTGCCAGGCGCTGAACAAGAACGCGGATGCCGAGGCCATGCTGAAGAGGGCGATTTCCATCCGCGAGAAGAACCAGGGCGGAGAACATCCAGACATGGCGTCGGACCTTTCCAAGCTGGCCGGTCTCTATGTCAGCTCCTCGAAGTTCAAGGAAGCGGAAGACCTCTACATGAAATGCCTGGTCATCCTCGAAAAGCAGTTTGGTCCGAATTCGCCGAACCTGATGGCCACTCTGGACAATATCGCCGGAGCGTATCGCGAAGAAGAAAAATACGAAAAATCCGAGCCTTACTTCCTGCGGTCCATGGCCATTCGCGAAACGGCGTTTGGCCCGTCCCACCCGGACATGGCAAGCGCGCTCGACAATCTGGCGAATTTATACACCAAACAGAAGCGGTATGCGGATGCGGCGCCATTCTATGAGAGATCGCTGCTGATTCGAACCACCACCCTTGGACCGGAGCATCAACTGGTCACAGCCGGTCTGGACAGACTGGCCAGTTGCTATGCGGCCCAGGAAAAGCTTGTGGAAGCCGAACCGCTTTTCAAGCAATCCTTCTCGATCCACGAGAAAGATACGCTGCAGAGCTTGCGGAGTCTGGCCAACGTTTATGTATCGCGCGAGAAATTCGGCGACGCTGATCCGTTGTACCGCCTGGCGCTGGCGATTTACGACAAGAACACCCCGTCGAAGAAAGGTGGCAAGAAGAGCGTCACCACGTCGGAAGCGCCTCCGCCGTACCTGCTGGAAACATTGGATGAGTACGCTGTTGTTTTACGGAAACTGAAACGGAAGGGCGAAGCCTCGAAGTTGGAATCGAGAGCAAAACCCATCCGCGCCCAGCTTGCGATGCTAAAAGCTCAAAAATAGAGCTATCGGTTAATCGGAGGAAAGAGAGGGGCCGCCGTCACTGGCTGGCCTCTTTTTTTTTGTTTTGACGTCTTCTACCGGCCTGAAGCGCAGCGCCGACCAAACCTCGTCAATTGCAATTTGTGTCACCGGACGCCACCCGGTCCCGCTCATCGCATCCCAGACTTCTTCGCGGCTCAGATCGCTTGCGACGCCGGAAGTTTTCTTCGGATAAGTAATCCAGACTAACCCTCCGGCCGCGGCATGGGTCAGCAGCACGGGACCAGACTTGAGGATGTCGGCCTTTCGCACGGCAAAGAGCTGCACAAAGTCATGGGTTCCGCGGACTTTCGACGACACCACAACTCCTTCCGGCAGCGGCGCGATCCGATCCAAATATCCAGGCGGCGAGCCTACAATCAGCGCGCGCATCCCCGGCTTGATCCCAAGCTTTTTGGAGATACTCATTTGCTGGAAAGGACGAACTGGTTGCCGTCCGTGTCTTTAAAGATGGCAAAGGTGCCCCAGATGGCGGCCTGTGGCTCGGCGACGAATTCCACTCCCTTCGATTGCATGACTTTCGCTGATGAAAAAACGTCATCGCACCAGAACGTCAGGGGCTGAAACCCGCCGATGCGATCTTCGTGGCCCTTGGGAGTAAACAGTGCCAGCCGGGAATCGGCTCCCGGAATTATCAGCTCGATCCAACGCTGAGTTCCATCGAAGGGCTGATCGGTCGCAACCTTGAATCCGAGTTTCTCGGTATAAAACTGGAGGGAATCGTCCTGATTACGGACGGGAATACTGGCGATCTTAATTCCACGAATCATCGTTCAGAGGATAACTTGCGTCGGCCGCAACTGCAATCAGCCAGTAGCTACTATACTAATGGTTGGTATAGACGTGATCTGCCTGGACGACTATGTAGTGGATGTGCTGCTGCGCGACCTGGTGGGTCACGACCGCCGGCCGGTGAGCTTTCTGGTCTACGTGTGGCTGGCTGGGGAACAGCACCGCAGAGGCGGCGCGGTGCGCATCAGCTATCGCGAACTGGCCGAGAATCTGGGTGCTTCGAAGAGTTCCGTGCAGGCCGGGGTGAGCTGGCTGGTGAGGCGCAAGCTGATCAGCGCGGAAAAGGACAGCGCAACCGCCACTCCTGTGTACACGGTCGAAACGCCATGGCGGCGTACCGAGCGCAAGTCGTGACTACAGGGGCAGCGTCAAATGCGCTTCACATCCCGGGCTCCCGTCGCGATTTCGCAGGCTGAGAGATCCGCCGTGCGCCTCTGCAATCTGACGGCTGAGCACCAGCCCAATGCCGGATCCGCCGGGCTTGGTGGTGAAGAATGGAACGAACAAATTGGCCGTATTAGATAGGCCGGGGCCATCATCGCGGACAAACAATTCCAACAGCGATCCGGTGCGATTCCATCCCACTGAGACCTGCCCGGACGTCGTCAGCGAGGCGTCCACGGCATTCCGCAGCAGGTTGATCAGCAGTTGTTCCAATTGGTCAGGATCGCCTTGAATCACCAGCGCCGGACCCGGTTGGATGGTCGGACTGACACGGGTTTCGAGCGCAGCAACCCGCCGCACCCATGCGTCTACCTCCACCGCCTCGAAGCGTGGCCGCGGAAGCCGCGCCAGTCGGGCGTATGCTCCCAGGAACCGGCTGAGGCTCTCGCTGCGGCTGGCGATAATCGCCAGGCCGCGGGTGGTGTCTTCCTGCCAGTCATCCGGACGCGGGTTGCGGACCAGCAGCGTTCCCAGGCTCTCGGCGATGGATTTGATGGGCGTCAGCGAGTTGTTGAGCTCATGCCCGAGGACGCGCACCAGCCGCTGCCAGGCTTGCAGCTCTTCTTCCCGCAGCGGGCGGGTGAGATCGGTGACTACCAGCAATTGGTGTGGCAATCCGCCTTCGCGGAAGATGCTGCGGCTCATGCCCCAACGTCCGGTTCCGGCCGGGAAAGTGCGCTGGACGGTTCTGCTTGGTTCACCTAGCAGGCAGTCAGCCAGTCCCAGCTGATCTGCATCCAGGTCCAGCAGGCGTTCGGAAGGCTGGCCCATCAGCTTCTCACCCGCCTTGTTCACCAGGCGCAGGCGCTGCTTGCCGTCGAAAGCGAAGATCGCCACGTCAATCTCTTCCATCACTTTTCGTAACAGAGTGGTGGCTTCCAACGCTCCCAGGCGTTGCACACGGAGGGTGGCGCCCATCGCGTTCACCTGCTGCATCACCTCACCAAGGGCATCCTCCGCCCTCGCGTCGCGGGCTCGTATGGAATAATCGCCCTCTCGCATCGCCTCCAGAAGATTGGCCAGCGTGCGGAGCGGAGACGCCACCCGTTCCCGCAGTGCCGCCGCGAAGCCAAACCAGGCGCCGAAAATCAGTACCCCGAAAGTCCAGAGCTCCCGTGCCTCGTAGTTGCCCCTCCAAAGTACGGCGCACGCGACGACGACGGCGGGAAATCCTGAGGCCATGCCCAAGAGCTGCACACGCTGTTCGTGAGTGAGCTTTCGGCGGAAGAGGCGACTCAGCATAGGTGGCCCGCCGGCGCCCTAGAGCCCGTAGCGTTGCAAACGGCGATACAGAGCGCTACGGCTGAGACCCAGGGCGTTCGAAGCATGACTGACGTTGCCATCGTACTTGGCCAGCGCCTTGCGTATCAAGGTCTCCTCTACTTCCTCCAGGCTCATGTCATCGAGCCGGGCGGGACCTTCGCGTCCACTCCGCAGCGCAAGGTCGCGCAGTTTCACCGCGCTATCCTGCGACATCAGCACGGCGCGTTCCACCACGTGATTCAGCTCGCGAACATTGCCTTGCCAGGCGTTCTCCACAAGTGCCTGCATCGCCGCCTGGTCGAATCCGCTGAGGCGTTTTCGGTAGCGCTGCGCGTGAGTAGTCAGAAAATGCATCGCCAGCAGCGGAATGTCTTCCTTCCGCTCGCGGAGCGCGGGCAAATGAATCTCAATCGTATTCAGGCGGAACAACAAATCCTGACGAAAGCGGTTTTGTGCAATCTCCTCGTGCAGATTGGCGTTGGTAGCGGAGATGACGCGCACATCCACCCTCTTGGTGCGGGAGGAACCCACGCGTTCCATCTCACCCGTCTCCAGAACGCGCAGCAGTTTTGCCTGCAGGTTGAAAGGTACATTGGCAATCTCGTCCAGGAACAGAGTTCCGCCGTCGGCAAGCTCGAAGCGTCCCACACGGTCCGTCTTGGCGTCAGTGAACGCGCCTTTCACGTGGCCAAATAGCTCACTTTCAAAGATGCCCTCGGCCAGGCCGCCGGCGTTGACGGTGACCAGCGGCTTGGAGGCTCGCTCAGAAATAGCGTGCAGCGTCAGCGCGACTACTTCCTTCCCCGCGCCCGGCTCTCCGGTGATGAGGATGTTCGCGTCGGATGGTCCTACGCGGGAGATGAGCTGGAGAACGGGCTCCATGGCCGGCGATTCGGCGATGAAGCGCGGGCGTCCATCGGCCCGGAGCAGACGGTTCTCCGCTTCCAGTCGCTGGCTCTTGCGCAGCGCCTCACTAAGGGCAATCTGAGTCTTGATAATGGAGAGCAGCCGCGCGTTGTCCCACGGCTTCTGGACAAAGTCCCGGGCGCCGCGCCGCATCGCCTCCACCGCGAGTTCCACGCTACCCCACGCCGTCATGACGATGATGGGAAGCATCGCGTCGATGGATTGAATGCGTGCCAGGAGATCCAGTCCTTCCTGCCCCGACGTGGTGTCGCGGGTGTAGTTCAGGTCCATCAGCAATACGTCGTACTCGCGCGATTCCAGGGCGCTGGTCACGGCCGCCGGAGACGTCACGGCTTCAATCTGAAAACCCTCCGCTTTTAATAAGAGGCGCAATGCTTCGAGGACGTCGGTTTGATCGTCGGCAATCAGAATACGGCAGTTGCGTTTGTCCATTCCTTGGCTGACCTCAATTGTAACTGTGCAAGTCTGATGCCATCCGAAAAGCGGCATACAATCGTAGTCAGCATGAGAGGATTACCTATTTTGAGATCTCTGCGATTGCTGGTCTTGCCTCTGTTTGCGCTGCTGCTGGAGGCCCATCCGATGGGCAATTTCAGCGTGAACCATTATGCAAGGATCAGCCCCGGCGCAGATCAGGTGGATATTGTCTACGCGCTGGATCTGGCCGAGATTCCCACGCTCGAGGTGCTGCAGCGCTGGAACCTGACCGCTTCCAGCCCGCGCAAAAGCCTGGAACAAAAAGCAGCGCAGCAAATGCGGGAATGGTCAGGAAAGCTAACGCTGCATTCTCAGGGAAAAGCCGTTCGGCCGGTGTTCCAAAGCTCGGAGCTGGTAGTTGCCGATGGCGCTGGAAACATGCCCGTCATGAGGATCACGGCGAAGCTACGGGTTCCCGGCGTGAACAGGAGCCTCGATTATGAGGACGGCAATTACCCGGACCGGGCAGGCTGGAAAGAAGTGGTGATAGCCGAGGGAGATGGAGCTAAACTCGCCACTAACAGCCAGCCCAGCATGGATCGAAGTGACGGATTGAAGATTTATCCGCAGGACGCGACCGTCTCTTCGCCGCAGGTCCTGAAAGCTTCGATGGATTGGACTTCCGAAGCGAAAGCCTCCCCCCTTGTAGTGGCCCAGGCGCCACGTCCGGTTAACCCGGAACCAGAGCCTCTTACAGTCCATCCTCGGGTGGTTAGCCAACCCGCTCCTCAGACCGGCGGCACCGTGGTTCGCGGGGACTTCCTATCGGAGCTGCTGAGCCGCAAAGAAATTAGTTTCAGCATGATTCTGGTTGGCCTGGCCGTAGCGTTCGGACTTGGCGCGATGCATGCGTTCTCACCCGGACACGGGAAAACGATGGTTGCAGCCTACCTGGTAGGATCGCGCGGGTCGGTCAGGCACGCGGTGTTTCTAGGCGCCATGGTCACCTTTACGCACACTATCAGCGTATTTGCGTTAGGCTTCGTGACGCTGTTTCTGTCGCGGTATATCCTCCCAGAGCAGTTGTATCCGGTCCTCGGAGCAATCTCCGGCATCACCATCGTATGGATCGGAGGCACGCTGTTCTTCCGGCGGCTGCACAAGCTAAAGCCGCATGACCATCACCATCATGATCACAATCATGATCACGACCACCATCATCATGACCATGACCATCAGCATGATCACGAGCACCACCACGGACCAGGCGGGCATACGCACGTGCCGGAAGGCGAAGTCACGATGGGCAGCCTCATTGCCCTCGGCGCAAGCGGCGGGCTGGTTCCCTGCCCCTCGGGACTCGTCCTGCTGCTGAGCGCTATCGCCATCGGACGAGTCGGCTTGGGAATTCTGTTGCTGGTGGGCTTTAGCGCTGGGCTCGCCGTGGTTCTGACGGCAATCGGAGTGATTGTCGTCTATGCCAAGTCTTGGCTCCCGGACGCCGAATCTGCGTCTTCGAATGCGGCCTTTCGCTACATTCCCATCGCGTCGGCCGCGGTGGTTGTTGTACTGGGAATACTCATCACGGGGGTTTCCCTCGGCTTTATACAGCCGGGCCGGTTTATCGGCTAAGCGCGGTGCGGGCACGCAGTGCGCGACCGAGCATCATGCATACGGCAGAGATCAACAGCAGGCCAAGCAGCCCGGCGCTCGCCTTCTGGAGCCAGGGCGAATCCCAAAATTTGAGTTCGTAATCGGCCATCGGGGTCTGGACCAGCGAAGTGGCACGGCCGGCGATTCCAAGATCCTGTGCCAGTTTCCCGATCCCATCGGGATGTGCGGATGCCACCAATATCCCTCCCACGACGAGCACCACCGCGGCCAGCGCCAGCGCGCCGAGTGCCCTGCTCTGCTTTGCCGAGGGCTGGAGGATAAAGCGTGGGTTCAACCCTTCCAGCGCCTGGAACACGGCCAGTGTGATAGCGCCTTCCAAAACTGCCGAGACGAGGAATAGACTGAACGACAATCCCAGGACGACGCGGGGCATCGCCACGCCCGAGGCGAGCAGTTCCGAAAGCGCGAGCGTCGCTGCCGTCATCATGGAAAGGAAGCCGCCCAGGAAGACGGCGAGCTTGCGGTGCGTAGCGCCCAGAATGTGAAATGGAAGATAGCCAGCCAGCACACCCATGACCGCCATGTTCATGACGTTCGCGCCCATTGCCAACACGCCGCCATCCTGGAACACGAGCGCCTGCACGGCCAAAATCGCAGTCATTACCAGGCTTGCTGAGGCCGGGCCTAGCGTAATGGCCAGCAGCGCCGCGCCAACCAGGTGCCCGCTTGTCCCGATACCGACAGGAAAGTTGATGAGTTGTGCCGCAAAGACGAACGCGCCCATCACGCCCAGTAGCGGCACTCGCGACTCATCAAACCCGCTCTGGGCTTTCCGGGCCAAATAGGCGACAGCAGGAATAGCGGCAACGTCAAGCGCTGCCCAAACCGGAGGAGATAGGAAGCCGTCAGGAATGTGCATGGTGTAGCACGAACCTTCACATTGTAATACGGCTTTGGGGTTATTGATTAGCTGAGACGGCGGAGTTGGATGCTGCCGTTCACGGTTTTCAATCGGATTTCCCGGCTCCCGTTGCCGTATTTACCGCCAATCCGGCGGGAGGTAAGGCCGCGATGGCCTGCAATGCGGAAATCGGTAATGATGGCGCCGTTTCTGGTTTCGGCCTGGAAGGCAGCATTCGTAAGCGATGCCGTTTCCAGAGTGATACTGCCGTTGATAGTGCTGAGCGCGGCCGACTTCAGGGAACATGTCGCAACGATGTTCCCATTGACAGTACGGGCTTGCGCTTTGCCGCTGGTCGATATCTGGATCGTACCGTTCACGGTCTCGGCATTTACATCGCCCTGCAGGTTTTGCGCCTCGACCTCACCATTGACCGTACGGCCGATGAGCCCGACTCCTTTTGGCACCCGAACGGTGTAGTTGATGCGGGCATCTCCGGTGGCGGGCGCCAGATGACTGCACTGCTTCGGATCCTCCTGTGAGACTGTGCAGACGGTGACTCCTCCGTCGTGGTGGATCACATCTACGTGAACCGGTTCGGCGCCGCTCACCTGGGCGTACACTTCCACTTCGCTACCGTTTGAGAACTCGGCACGGACATCGCCGTTGAGGCCTCGAATTTCGACTGATAGTCCGGGGGCGACCGGACCGTGCCACGCAAACGGGTCCGGCCGATCCGCGGCGGAACTCGACAGGGAGATCAGGGTCAGCAAGAGGACAAGTCGCATAATTCTCCTTCAACGCTTTTCGAAAGCCAGACTGGTTCCCAGAGCAAGCAGGAGTGTGCCGGTCACTGCTTCCAGGTTGCGCTTTACATTGGAGCGGGACAACACATTTCTCATGCGTCCCAAAAACAGGGTGTACAGGGAGAGCCAGCCCAAACCCAGGATGATGTGAATAGAAGCAAGCAGCATGGATTTCTGCAACACGGGCTCGCCAGGCTTGACGAATTGCGGCAGAAACGTCAGGTAAAACAGGGCCACCTTCGGGTTCAGCAGATTGGTGAATAATCCTTCGGCGAAACTCCGTCTCGCGCCGGCGGCGGAAGCCGTCCCGTCGATTTCGGATTCCCGTTTCCAGACTCCCCAAAGACTTCGCACTCCGATGTAGACCAGGTAGATAGCGCCGGCCGTTTTCACCATCTGATAAGCCTCAGCCGAGCGAGCTAATATCGCGGACAAACCGAAGGCAGAGGCAACGGAGTGGATTATGCAGCCGAGCGATATACCGAGGGTAGTTGCGAATCCTGCGGAGCGGCCGCGCGCGATAGCATTTCGGGTCACCAGGGCAGTGTCGGCACCCGGAGTAACCGTCAGTACAGCAGCTATGCCAGCGAATATCAGCAGATCACTCATGAACAATGACCACGGTCGGTTGATCGTAATGCACAAACTGCAGGGCGGGATCCAGCGAGTCGGGAGCGGCGGGAGCAAGCGCCAGTAACGCGATCAGCACCGCCACAGCAATGATGTCGTAATGTTCTTTAAGCCTATTCATATCGGAGAGCCACCATGGGATCTACCTTCGTAGCGCGAAGGGCTGGAATCAGAATTGCGGCAAGTGCAACGGTGGAGAGCAGCGAGGCAACGCCGAAGAACGTAACGGGGTCCGTCGCGCTGAGATCAAATAACAGGCTGGCGATCAGGCGCGTCAGGAAGTAAGACCCGGACAGTCCCAGCAGCAGTCCGCAGGCGATCCAGTACACGCCTTGATGCAGAACGAGCCGGAGGACATCCCGGCGTTCCGCGCCGAGAGCCATGCGCAGCCCGATCTCCTGCGTGCGCTGTGTGACGGAATAGGAGATAACGCCGTAGATGCCGACTGCCGCCAGGGTAATCGCCAGTGCGGCAAAAGCCGTTAACAGAAGCATGGTGAAGCGGGAACGCGCGATCGACTCGGCCAGGACCTGATCCATCGGAGACATCTCGCTGATCGGCTGTTCAGGATCCACGGAACGAATGGCCGCGGTGACCGCGTTCGACAAACTGGCCGGAGGAAGAGCCGTGCGGATGACAAAGGTCATGAAGCCGAAAGGAAGCTGCGGGTGCACGTAATACACGGTCTGCCGGGCCGACTTGTCCAGGCCTTCGTGGCGGACGTCACCTACTACGCCCACGATTTCTCCTGGAACTTCATCTTTCATCCGCACCCGTATATGCTGCCCCAACACATTGCCTGCGGGCCAGTTGGCACGGGCAAATGACTCGCTGACGATGTAAACGCGCGGTGCCGTGGCGTTGTCATGAGCATCGAAAGCCCGGCCTTTGAGTAAAGGGACCTGCATGGCGGCGAAATAGCCGGCATCGACTACGGAAACATTCGTGACTGGTCGCTGACCTACAGGAGGCGCGGGGCGGTCGTCCATGGTGAAACCGGTTCCCGCAATCAATCCGGTGAGCGGAAGGAAGGCATTCAGTCCAGCCGATTTCACTCCGGGGATCGCGCTAATCTTGGCGAGAGCCTGCTCAAAGAACGCAATCTTCTGTGCATCCTGCTTGTACTTGGCATTCGGCAATGAAACTCTGGCGGTCAGCACTTGTGCCGCGCTGAAACCCGGGTCTACCGATTGCAATTTCCAGAAGCTGCGAATGAGCAAGCCAGCGCCCACCAGCAGCATCACGCACAGGCTGACCTCGGCGATCACCAGCATTCCGCGTAGTTTGGGGCTTGCGGTTCCGACATTTCCCCGGACACCATGGACCCCTGAGACGGTGAAAGCCGGAATCAGGCCAAACACGATGCCGGTAATCAGTGATAGAGCCGCGGTAAACGCCATCACGGGATATCCCGGCGCGATCTGGTTCCGCAAGCGAAGAGCTTTGGGGCTCAGCGCCACAAGTATATCGACCCCCCAAAATGCGAGCAGCACACCGGCACTGCCGGCAATCATCGCCAGCAGAATGCTCTCTGTGAGAAGCTGGCGCACAATGCGAAATCGAGTGGCGCCGAGAGAAGTGCGGATGGCGATTTCCCTCTGACGTCCCGATGCCCGGGCGAGAAGCAGATTGGCAACGTTTGCGCAAGCGATCAACAACACTACCCCTACCGCCCCCAGCAACACCAGGAGCGCAGGCTTGATGTCGCCGGCAATCTGATTGCGCACGGTTACCAGGTTTACGCCCCACCCGGTATTGAAATCGGGGTGCTGCTTTTCCAGGCGCTTCGCTATTGTGGTCATCTCAGCCTGCGCCGCTTCGTGGCTGACACCGGCACGGATGCGAGCAACGGTCATCAGATAGCGCCCCGAATTAATGCGGTAATTGCGGGCGGGATTCAGTTGAATCGGAACCCAGAACTCGGACTCGCGGTTCAGCCAACGGAATCGAGCGGGCATGACACCTATGACGGTGTATGGGTCTGAATCGAGCACTATCGATTGGCCGAGGACATTCGGGTTCGCACCAAATTTTGTTTCCCAAAGGTGATGGCTCAGGACCGCAGCCCGCGGCGCCCCGGGCTTATCTTCGTCGGCGGTGAACGTACGGCCGAGTTCTGGCGCGACGCCGAGCAATGGGAAGAAACTGTCGCTCACCGCGAGGCCCGCAATTTCGTCCGGCTGCCCCGCGCCGGTGAGAATGACGATCTGGGGCGAGACGGGAGACATCGCGTCAAAAACGTGATTCTGAGCTTTCCAGTCCAGATAGTTAGCCGGGGCGACGACGTTCTGAGCGACCCCCCGGGGATTTGCCTCCCAAACCATCACGATACGATCGGAATCGGCATATGGGAGTGGACGCAGCAATAAGGCATTGACTACGCTGAAGATAGCGGTATTTGCCCCAATACCCAACGCGAGAGCCGCGACAGCTACAAGGCTGAACCCGGGGTTCCGTGCCAGGGTGCGCGCTGCGTATCGTATGTCCTGCGACATGTTACCCATCTGGTTCTGATGACGATGGCAATCCGGGGGCCATTACCGTTAATCAGGAAAATCGTCGGGTTGTCGGCTTGAAAGCTCCCCTGGTGTGTCCGCTATTGGGACGACTGTGTGCACATCCGCACAGAACCCGGACGAGGCCCCTACTGATATACAAGAGAATTTCTCCCTCCCACAAGCACCTTTTTGCAGTCAGTGCGCGAGCACTGCCCGATGTAGGGAGATGTGTGCGCATGACAACTAATAAGACGAAGCCGATGAAAAAAGGGACGGCCCCGGCGCCGAAGTCCGCCAAACCCGGCGCGGCGGTTGGCACTTCCGTCAAGCTGTACGGGCGCGTTTGCCAGATTCTTGAGTCCGCCCGGACAAATGCGGCGCGTTCGATCAATACCGCACAAGTTGTGGCGAACTGGATGGTCGGGCGCGAGATCGTTGAAGAAGAGCAAAAAGGCAAGCATCGCGCAGGCTACGCAGAAGGCCTGGTCGATCAACTCTCCAATCGTCTGACGGCGGACTATGGCTCCGGCTACTCTGCATCGAATCTCTGGCATATGAGGCGTTTTCACCTCACCTATCCGGCATTACTAAAGCTGACCCAAATTCTCGACGCAGTGCGTCGAGAATCTGGACAACGCAAGAAACATCCTTCATGCGAAGCCGCTGTTCCGCGAATTCTCGACGCAGTGCGTCGAGAATTCACTGCGCACAGCAGCCCCATAAACATTGGCCCAAATGACACCGGCCGCACCTCGCAAAAAGACTCAACTACATGGCGACCCGGCCAGCTTCACGCCAGCTTGTCATGGACTCACTATCGCAGTCTATTGAAAGTAGAGCGAGAACAGGCCCGGGCTTTTTACGAAATAGAGGCAGCCCGCCAGTCTTGGTCCGCACGGGAATTGGAGCGGCAGATCGACAGCCTGCTTTTCGAAAGGCTTGCAAAAAGCAAAGACAAGAAAGGCCTGTTGAAGCTTACAACCGAGGGGCAAAGCTCAGGGCAAGCGCTGGATATCTTCAAAGACCCGACTGTGATCGAATTTCTCGGCCTGCCTGCTCTGCCGCGACTCGTGGAATCCACCCTCGAACAGGCACTGATCGACAATCTGCAGAGCTTTCTCTTGGAGTTGGGCAAGGGGTTCGCCTTCGTTGCGCGCCAGCAGCGCATCACGCTGGATGGTGACCATTTCTACATCGATCTGGTCTTCTATCACACCGTGCTCAAGTGCTATGTGCTGATCGACCTGAAGGTAGGCAAACTGGCACATGCCGATTTGGGGCAGATCCAGTTCTACGTGAATTACTTCGATCGGGAACGGCGCACATCCGGCGACAACCCCACGCTGGGTCTCGTACTGTGCTCGGATAAGAACGAAGCAGTGGTGCGGTACACCCTTGGCGAGCCGCAAACGTCCCGAAAGATATTTACGAGCCGCTATCAGCTTTTCTTGCCCAGCGAGAAAGCACTGCAAAACGAAATTCGGCGCGAGTTGCGAGAGTTGCGAGCTAACAAAGCGATAGAACCGTCGCCCGTGAAAAGCAAGTGAATATCTACCCGTTCAAACAGCTATTTGTCGAATCGCTAGCCCGGGAGTAGAGCCTAGCTAGGAAGTAAACTCCCTGTCCATCCATCGCTCCGTCACGAGTGGACTCCGTGCCCACAAGTGCGGAGGTAACAACGATGACCCGACTTCTAAATTCAACCTGTGCAGGTAGATCTACTTTCGCGGGGATATTCTCACGCCGTCACTTCGGCCGCGTCCTCGACATGATGAAGGCCGGAGCCGCAATTCCTTTCTTAAACGAAGCCACGTTGGCCCGGGCGGCCTCCCGAGCGTCATTCCTGCTGACGTCGTGCGCATCGACGGCAGCGAGAATCCCCTGCCGTGCAGGGAAGCGGTGGAAGCCGTGGCGAAGATCGCAAGATATCGGAACCGTTACCAACCGACCAACGAACTGGATCAGTTCCGCGAAGCCGCGTCTGAAGTGGGGGGACTGAAGCCGGAAAACATCATCGCCTTCGCCGAATCAGGCGACGCGCTACACCGCATTACCTTCGCCTTACTTCACCGACCCAGAGCCTGGCGGTAGCCGTGCCGGATACGAAGCGGGCCGACCACTCGCAGAGCGTAAAAGCGATGGTGGATTCGGATCCTAGTGCGGGTCTCTTCTACATCCGTAATCCAAACAACCCAACGGATTCCGTCACATCCAAAGAAGGCATACAGCGGCTGATTGACAACAAGCCGAAGGCTTCAGTGTTCTTACCGGACGAGGCTTACATACATTGTTTTAACGCTGAGAAGGGGACTCCTTGGGTGGGGCAAAGCAAAGACGTCATCGTTCTGCGCACTTTCTCAAAGTTGTATTCACTGGCCGGCATGCAGCTGGGAATGGCCATGGCGCGGCCCGAACTTGCTTCCAAGTTCATGCCGTACGGACCGGGCAGTTTCGTGCCCGTGACGGCGCTGGTGGCTGGGACAGCGGGTGTCAAGCAGCAGATCCTGGTCTCCGATCGCGCCAGGATCTACGCCGAGACATGCGGCGCCGTCTTTGAGTTTCTGGAAAAGAGAAAATTGGCCTACGTGCCCTCCACCACCAATTTCTTCATGCTGGAGACAAAGCGTCCAGGCGCTGAACTGGCCGCGGCCATACATGAACAAATTCAAGTCCGCATTGGCCAAACCCCTGGCCTAACTTCGAATACCGCGGCGCCGCTTACTTTTTGGCGTAGCCCTGCCAGATATATTCGAGCGCCGCGGGCAGCGTTTGTTGCTTCACTGTGCGGTCCGTGTGCCCGGCGTTCTGCGCAAATACAAACTGATAGTGATAACCCTTGGCAGCGAGAACCTTCGCCATATTCTCGTTGGCCAGAACCCAGTCGTGGTAGTCGTCGCGTGTGTTGAGATTGTCCCTGTCGCTCACCTCCATCCAAATTCGCAGCGGCTTCTTCGGACTGTTTGGGATGAGGTGCTCGTGGAACTCCCACGCGCCGTGAGCGGTTTCCGGATTATACGGCCACTGCTGGTTTACGTAAGTGCCCGAATAGGTGAGAACACGGTGATACAACTCGGGGTGATACCAAGCCATGATTAGCGCGCAGGAACCGCCCGAGCTACCACCCATGGTCGCCCGAGCTTCGGGATCTTTGGTCAGCTTGACGTTAGCCACCTTCTCCACCAGCGGCAGCACTTCTTTCTCGACAAACTCCGCGTATAAGCCTGACATTGTGTCGTACTCCAATCCGCGCTCGCTGCCCTGAGCGTCACCGCTGCCGTTGCTGATCGAAATAGCAATCATCACCGGAACCTTCTTCTCGGCGATCAGATTATCCAAGGCTGTGAACAAGGCCTTGTCCGGTCCGTCCGCTCCAACGATAAACGGGGCGGCTGTTCCGGGGACGTATTGCTTTGGGACATACACTGCCACTTTGCGGGTATAGGGCGCCGGGTGGCTGTTGACGATCAGCTTGGTAGGGTCGTTCGGATCAGGCCGGCCGAAGGTTCCGGGTTCGCGCGCAATGCCCGGATAAAACTTGCTGTCCTTCGATTCCATGGTGAAGTTGAAGATCTCCCCCTGCGGAACACCTTCGTGCACGGTCATTTCGGGTGCGGGGTTGTGCGTCGGCCCGATGATGAAATTCCCATCGGCATCGACCGGAGCGTTCGCGCCATCCGGCAGTTCCTTGGCAGTCACGTAACCCGGTGTGTGGGGATCTCGAGTCGGCGGCGCCGGCCGCGCTGGCCGGGCGGCCGCAGCAGGCGTCTGGGCCTGAGCCATCACCGAAATCGCACCAGCCGCAATGCTGACCAGGAACGCAGTGCGTAGAAGTCGAAACATTCTGAACTCCTTCTGTTTGCACTCGAGTCGCGCTAAAGCAACCCGGGAAATCATCTTCGATCTTACAGCACCAGTTCAACGCGAACGCAATTCGCGGTGGTAAAGTGGTGGAATCCAAATTGCATTTCCTCGCCGGCGGGCATGGTGACCTCCGCGCAAATGCGACAGAGTGCTAAAAGGAGATCGCTATGAAGAAATTGCTTCTGTGGACGATAGCGCTTGTTGCCCTGTGTGGCAGTGGACTGCGCGCGCAGGACTTAACCGGCACCTGGCAAGGTGCCTTGCAACTGCCCAACGGCAAAGAACTGCGAACGGTACTCAAGATATCGAAGGCTGATGGAAGCGCCCTGCGCGGCGTCATGTTCAGCATCGATCAGGGCGGTCAAGGCATCCCGATCAACCCCGTCACTCTGCAGGGCTCCGTCGTAAAGATGTCGATGCCGGGCATCGGTGGCTCTTACGAGGGAAAGCTGGACGCGGACGGCCGCACAATCAATGGAACATGGAAGCAGGGTCCCCAGCCCATAGCCCTAAACCTCAAGCGGGCAACCGCAGAAACCGCGTGGGCGATTCCCGAAGCTCCGCCGCCTCCGAAGCCGATGGCCGCGGATGCGAAGCCCGAGTTTGAAGTAGCAACCATCAAGCCTGCTACGCCCGACAAACCAGGCAAGGGATTCATGGTCAGGGGCCGGCAATTTTCCACAATGAATACCACGCTCAACGACCTGATCACGTTCGCTTATGGCATTCACTCCAAGCAGATCGCAGGTGGTCCGTCTTGGATGGAGACCGAGAAGTTCGACATCGCGGCACAGCCCGGCGGAGAAGGTCAACCCAATGACAAACAGTGGAAGGGCATGGTGCAAAAGCTGCTGGCTGACCGGTTTAAACTAACCTTCCATCGCGATAAAAAAGAGCTTGGAGTATACGCCATGGTCGTCGGCAAGAATGGACCTAAGATGACGAAGAGCGAAGGCAATCCCAGCGGCCTTCCTGGTCTTTTCTTCCGTGGCCTCGGTGTACTGCCCGCCACAAACGCGACCATGGCCGACTTCGCCGGTGTCATGCAGGGCGCTGTGCTGGATCGTCCTGTAGTGGACCACACAGGCCTAACCGGACGATGGGATTTCACTTTGACATGGACACCCGATGAGTTTCAGTTCGGTGGCATGGGCGCCAAAATGCCTCCACCGCCCAATAATGGCGCCGCGCCGCCGGATCTGTTCACAGCAATGCAGGAACAGTTAGGGTTGAAGTTGGAATCCACCAAAGCCCAGGCCGAGGTCTTCGTTATCGACCACGTCGAGAAGCCAACGGATAACTAACCTCACTCCGATCGAAGCGCCTGCATGACGTCTACTCGCGCGGCTCTCGCGGCCGGCACTATGGAGGCGATCACAGCCGCTGCAACCAGCACAGCCGCCGAGCTTACCAGGGGCAGTGCGCCCGGCATTTTCATATCACTGAAGTAGCTGGCGGCCACTCGCGCCAGTGCATATCCACCAGCGGCGCCCGCCGCTACCCCTAGGGCAGCAATGACGGCGCCCTGGCCAATCACGTCCATCATCAGTTGCCGCGGCTGCGAGCCAACCGCCAGACGAATGCCGAACTCTCGTGTTCGTCCGCTCACTGAGAACGCGAGCACGCCCGCCACTCCCACTACCGCAATCGCCAGCGCCACAGCAGCGAAGCCTCCGAACACGAAAGTGTTTAATCGATCCGGCGTTAGCACCTCGGCACGAATGTCTTCTAGCGTTGCGGCATGTTCCACTGGTTGATCCACCGACATTTCCCGGATGATTCGCGTCACCGGCGACACCAGTCCGTAAGGGTTGCTACGTGTGTGCACGAACAAATTGCCCGCCCAAAGCTCTTCCTGTGAGAAAGGATGATAAACGGTCATCGCCGGACCCGGCACCACGTTCTCATCGTCAACGTCCGC
This sequence comes from Bryobacteraceae bacterium, assembly GCA_040002435.1. Classification (GTDB taxonomy): domain Bacteria; phylum Acidobacteriota; class Terriglobia; order Bryobacterales; family Bryobacteraceae; genus JANXXV01. Next base: position 9,363 of record JBDUEM010000041.1, on the reverse strand, counting down.
CGTCACTCCCACGATCCGCCTCCGTTCCCCGCTTACATCAATGAACTTCATCACCGGATCCGTCCACTTCATCTGGTGGTTCACCGCATCCTGGTTGGGGAACATCCGCCGGGCCAGGCTCTGGCTCACAATCACCACCCGTTCGCCGCCCTTGCGGTCAGACTCGTTGAAATCGCGGCCGCCGATGATAGGTACACCCAGCGATGCGAAATATCCGGGCGAGACCGTCCGGAATCGTGCGCGTGGGTCCTCCTCACCGGCTGCCTTCGTGTGCCCATCCGCCGAAAACTCGAAACCTGCGCCGAACTTGCCACCGTCTTTCCACGGCATGAATGTCCCCACCGCTACACCATCCACTCCCGGAAGCTCTTTGATGCGCCGGATAGTCTCCTTGTAGAAGTTCAGGATTTGCTCCGGCGTCTTCCCGTATGCCACCACCGGAACACTAACCGTGAGGACCCTGAGAGTATCGAATCCCGTCTGTTGCGACTGAAGCGAGAGCAGTGTGTTGATCAACATTGTGGCGCCCGCCAGCAATACGAAAGACGCGGAAATCTGAAGGACGGCGAAGGCCCGCAGCCGCCGCTTTGTTCCATTAGTGATGCGAAGGTTACTTTTGGCGAGATCAAATCCTCGCGTCGTCCCCGCTGACGGCAGCCGAGGAACGTAGGCCAGCGTCACCGCAGCGACGATCGCCAGCAGGGCGCCCACCCACAGCATGGTGGAGTCGACTGTAAGGTCGAGTGCACGGACGGAGAACCTGGATGCGTAGCGGGCAAGAATGGCAACCATCGGCCGTGCGATCAAAATTCCGAGTGCGGCCCCAGTGCCGCAAAGCACAAGACTCTCAGCCAACAGAGTGCGGCGCAGAGCTTGCGTACTTGCGCTCAATGCCGCACGAATTCCCAACTCGCCTTCACGCCGCACGGTGCGTGCCAATATCAGATTGGCGACGTTCGAACAGGCAATCACGAAGATCAGCAGGGATGCGGCCAGCAGCACCAACAGCACCGTTTTCGCGCCAGAGGTGATCTGATCTCGTAGCGGCACAGCATCAATCTGGAAATTCGCCTTCGCCGAATATGCCTCCGGGTGCTCGCGCACCATTGCCCCATGAACCGTCTTCAGTTCTGCCCGCGCGGACTCCAGGCTGGCGTCAGGTGCAAGCCTTCCGAATAACTCCGTCATGCGGTGAACCCGTCCCGTCACCATGGTGGCCGACACATGGTGCGGGCTGGTGACTACGTTCGCAATGATCTCGGTATCCGCCGGATAGGGTACCGACGGTTCCAGAACGCCCACGATGACCGCGGAGCGGGTGCCGAGTCGGATTGTCTTTCCGATGACCGACGGATCGCTGTTCAGTTGCCCGGACCAAAACCGATAAGTCAGCACCGCTGCGCCCGCGGCCGCCGCACCATCATCTCGCATGTCGAGCAGGCGGCCCAGCACCGGATGCAGCCCCATCACTTCAAAATACTTTCCGTCCACGACTCCTGCGCGCACCTCACGCGGATCGCCTAATCCGATCATCGTGAAGCCGATGGTAGGGAACTCCCCGAACGAGCTCAGCGTCTTCACACCGGCACGAAGGTCCTGGATCTCCGGAACGGAAAAGTTGGAGTTCTCCCCGCCCAATCCTGGGGCGCTCTGGCGGATGTAGATGAGCCGATCCTCGTCCTGGTTCACCAGCGGCCGCAAAAGCACTCCCCTAACCAGCGTAAAGATGGCGGCGTTCGCTCCAATACCAAGCGCAAGCGTCAGGACAACGGTAATCGTCAGCCCCTTGCTTCGCACCAGAGATCGGATGGCGAATTTAACGTCGTGTAGAAAAGTCATCGGTCCTCCTTCCAGCTCTGAACTTGCAGGTTCTACCGGTATATCGAATCTGTTGCCGTCAAATCGACAAGCGCCGGAGGTTTTTTAACCAGCCTTAATTCACCAGCATCACCGACGTCTGCCAAAACGCCGCCGCTTGGGCTGCCGGGTCGAGCAACGTCACCTGCAAACGGTACTCGCCAGTCGCCAGTTTCTCCATTGGAATGCTAAGTTTCACGGGCATCGTATTCAGGCGGTTTGCCACGCGCTCCGTAACAGCCACTGCCGCCGTCTCAAACGCCTTCAAGTCCCCGCGGTAAAACGTCACAAAAGCCGCCAGTGGATGAGCGGGCTCGGCACCCTGTTGATATGCCTGCAGGTAGACATACATCGGCTTCGCTTTGCGGAACACGCGCGTAACACTGGGAATCAGCTTCTGGCCTTCCTGCACCAACGGATTAACGGTTTGCTGCACCTGGCTCTTCGCCTTGTCTTTGGTGGCGTTGAACACCGCGTCTTCCAACTCGACCCGCTGGCTGCTCAGCACCACGGAGCTAATCGCGATTTTTGAATCCGCGGCATCCGGCTTGGGATTCAGATTGGGAATATTCACCGCGGTTTCATAGGTGCCAATCCGGCCGGTCTCAGCGTCGCGAGCCAGAAATTTGATCTTGTAATTACCGGGCATCACGGTAAAACCCGTATCATACGTAATCGGCCGCGTGGAAAGTTCCGCCGCCGTAGCATCGCTCAGCTTGATATCGATCTTGTCCCGGACGTTGTTGGCCGGGCCGCCGCTGCGGATCTCTCCCAGAAAATCAATCAGCGTGTGCTCCGCGCCTCCATGCTTGGCGAGGGCAAGCTCGCTGCCGGGGATCTTGATCGCGATCGGCACGAAGTATTCGGCCCGATTCAACTGAAAGTAGTTCACTTCCATCGCCATGGTGAGTTCTGTAATCGGATCACCCAGCATGAACGCGTCTTCGAGCTGTCGCTCCTTGTCGGCAGTGGTAAATTTCTTGAACTCCTTGCCTGCAAAGTAGTTGCCGCGATAATCGAGCGTGGCGGAAAGATCGCCGTTAAGAGTGATCTTGATCTTGCGCTGCCTGCCATCAAGAGCCGTGTTGGAAGTGTAATACCCCAACACGTAATAACTCACCATCGCCTTCTGCGCCTGCACAATTCCCACACTCAAGTCGTTTGCGTCGAGCAGCGCTTTCCCTCCCGTGTCCGCCGCCAGCGACCACAGCGTGTCCTGAGTGCGTTGCAGGTTTGACGCGGCCGTCATTGCGGCAGCGCCAGAATATGCTCCTATGCCTCCCGGAGACGCCCGTGTGGCATCCCCCATGGGAGCTTGTGCCACCAGACCGCGGGCGTCGACCGTGAAGAAAGAAACTCCGGCTTTGGTAGCCGCGTTCACCGTCGCGCGGAGTTGAGCATGATTGTCCGTGCCGTTCAGTCGAAGACCGCTGGCAAAGTAAATTAGGGCCTTCTTCTCGTTCAACTGCCCCAGCATCTTCGCGGCGGTCTGCAAAGCGGCAAGCTGGCGATCCGTTCGAAATATGGAAAACTCTCCTCCACTCTGCCCAAAAGCGCCATCGGCAACCGGCTCGGGAACATTCTCGTCTTCTCCCACGATCATGGTTTGCAGCGTGGACAACAGCCGTTCCCGATCCCCGGTGAAGTCCTCATGGACCATCACCTCGCCTCCTGAATACACCATGATGGCAACCAGATCTGCGGCAGTCATCTGCTTGCGGATGAATTGCTGCGCCGCTCCTATCGCGCGCGATTGATCCTGCGGAGGCATTGCCGTCATGTCGAAGTACAGGGCAAGCAGGCGGCGGTTGGCGTAACGGATATCCAGCGGACGCCCCGCGGCAATCTGCGTATGCGCCAGGCGTGGGATGGGCGCCACGTGGCTCGTCATTGCTGGCACAGGCTGCACTTCCTCCAGCTTCTGCAGCTCAAGGAACGCGATGCTCTGGGGGATTCCGTTCTCGGTGATCGTAAAATCCTTCGCTGTCAGACCATCCACCGGCTTGCCGCTCTTGTCCTTCACGGTCACCTGCTGCACCACCAGCCGGGTTTCGGATCGAAAGGTCGGCGTGTCCTGCTGCGCCAGGATTGGCAGAGCGGCGAAAAAGATCAACCAGAGTCTCATCATTCAGAACCTCACCCGTAACGACGTCTGGATAGTCCGCATCTGGCCCGCGGGATTCGGCAGTCCGAACTGCGCGCTGCTGATTACCGTATTCCAACTGGGGAACACGGGATGATTCAGCATGTTGGTGGCATCCACGCGCAGGTCCGCGTTCAGACGGTCGCCCCACCGGAATGTGCGGCTAACCGAGGCGTTCAACGCGAACTGCTGAGGGCCGGTGATGGTGTTGCGCCCCGCGTTGCCCCAGTGACCTGGTGCGGGATTGGTATAAGCGGCGGGATTCAAGTGAAGTCCGGCAGGCGCGTCATATGGATCAGCCCCGGTGTAACTGGCCCGAATGGTTCCCGTGACGCCCGTACCGCTCACGGGGAAGAACGACGTCGGAGTTAGCGGCAGGCCGGTAGCAAAATTGAGTTGCGACGTAGCTGTCCATTCACGGAACAAGATGCCTGTTCGTCCATTACCGCCCGTTGTATATTGTGCCTGAAAGGCGACCACATGCCGCTGGTCGAAATTGGAACGGCCGCGTTCGCCGCTTAGGTCGAGCCAGTTCTGCGCAATCAGGAACCCGCTGCCGCCCAACGCGGCGTCGTCCAGGGCTTTCGCCCACGTGTACTGAACCTCGGCGGTGAAACCACGGCGTAGACGGCGGCGCAGTTGGAACGTGCCGGCATGCCGTGTCGAATTGCCATTCGAAGTCATGTAGGAAAAGCCAGACGGGTAAATCCCTCCGTCCGGAAACGTATTCGGCAGGAACTGTTGCACGCTCCGTGTCCCTTTAATGCCCAGATACGTAGCCACCAACTGCAATGCAAAAGGCATATCACGCTGCACCGAAAGCTGCCAGTTCTGGGCATAACCAGTCCGGAACCTGGGATCTACTCCGAAGGTCGTATCCAGAATGTTAGGCGAACCCTTGAATCCATTGGCTAGCGTTAATGGATTCACCGCGCTGTTTTGCACTCGAAGGCTTGTCGAAAGCGGCGCCTGCTGGGCCATCTGAATCGCGATGGATTGATACAAGGGGCTGTTGTAATAGACCCCGTACCCGCCGCGCACAACCATCGAAGACGCTGGGAATGGCCGCCACGCAAAACCGATACGCGGCGCGATGTTGTTGCGATCGGGCTCAATCAGCGGTCCGGCGGATCGCTCGACGATGGGCACGGCCGACGCAAACTGGTTCGCCACCGCCAGGTTCACCAACCGTCCGTAAAGCTCGGAGATCGGCGAATTGTACTCATAGCGCGCACCGAGCGTCACGGAGAACCCGGCGCCAAACCGCCAGTCGTCGCTGATGTACCCGTCCCAGGCGTTCGCGCGGAAATATTTGTCGGCGTTCCCGAATGCGATGGACGCGGTATCGGGCACCCCGAAGAGAAATCCGGCAAAGTCCGCTCCGGCCGCGGCTCCGGTAAACGTGAACGTTCCCCGCGGATCCTGCTGCGAAAGGATGTTCCACTGCTGGCGGCGGAAATCGAAGCCATATGTGAAACTATGCAGACCGCGGGCGGAGAAGATCTCGACCGAAAGCCCGTTCGTCTGATTGCGTGGAGACGAATACTGGGCCTCGCCCAATGCGGCGATACCGTTTGCAAAGTTCAGCGAAGGCGGTCCCCAGTTCAGCGGGTCCTGATTGTTGCCGCCAATTCCCGCAGCGGCCGAGACATTCAGGCGGTTGGCGAAAAACGGTACCGTCTGCGCAGAGTTCCGGCTGAACTGGTAGCCCAGGTTCACAAAAAAGCGCGAACTAAATGTGTGACGCCAGTTCACGGTGGACGCATTAGTGAACTGGCTGCCGGTGGCAAGAAATCCGAAGAGATTGGGATTGTCCGTGCGCGTGCTTTGCAACTGCATTGTGCCGGAGAAGTTGTCCTTCCGTCCTACCTGCTTCACCGCACGGAACTGCAATGCATCCTGATGAAGGTTGCTGACGATGGGCTCTTGAAAATTGTAGCGGGCCAGTCCGCTGAAGTTCGGCAGCGGATACAGGTCCAACAGCCGTTGCGCCTCCGGACTGATGCGGTTCGACGGAATTCGATTCCCGGGAATCGGGACGCCGTTCGAAGGATCAATCACCGTCACCGGACGGCCTTGGGGAGTGAGCGTCTGCGAGAAGTCGCCAGCGCGCTCAGCAAGCGTCGGCATTAGTGCTGATTGCACGGATGCGTTTCGATTCCGCGTCCATTGGTAATTCAGCGTAAATTGCGGCCCGTTGCGAAACAGGCCGGGAATGCGGATGGGACCGCCGAGCGTGGCGAGCCCGGTAAACCGGTTGTAGGCAGCACGAGGAGTGTTCTGCCCGGTCAGTGAAAAGGGCCGGGCGTCCAGGACGGAGTTGTCCATGATCAACCCAAGGTTGCCGTGGTAAGGCCACTTGCCGGGCGCGCGGTTATTTCCAAAAGCTGGAAGCTGGCTGAAGGGCGAACTTGCCGCGTTGTTCACGCTTCCGTTCACCAGGAACCCATCATTGGCTTTTCGGGCAACCTCCGGCGAAACCTCGGCGGCGGTCACCAGAGTGTTCGATGCCTTCAGTTCAGTGGACTGAAATCCCGATGTTGTATTAGTGGCGGCCGGCGGCGGCACCTTTGCGGCGCGCTTGTTGAATTCCACCTTTGGAGACGCCGCTGCGTGCACCTCGATATTCGAAGCGGCGTCAGTAATCTTTGCGAACGGCAAAATCGCCAGACTCCATTCGGCGGTGCCGGGTACTTGTACCTCGCGCTCAATCGGCGTGAACCCGCGCATCTCCACTTTGACCGTCCACAAGCCGTCCACCAGATCGGGGAACAAGTAGCCGCCTTGTGCATCGGTAATCGCAACAGCGGTCTTGCCGTCCCTCTGCGCTGTTACGGTTGCGCCGGGTACCGCAAGCTTACCGAGCTTAACCGTGCCTCGATGCTCTCCGCCGATCAAAGCGCCGGCGGCGAGCAGAAGTAGGATCAAGCACAGAAGCCGCGCGTTGCCCATGACCGGTATTTCTGTATTATCGCTCCCTACTTCTTCTTCACAAATTTGCTCACATTGGTTCCATTTACTTCGCCCACATAGATGGTGCCCTTGGAATCCACTGTGACCGCCGTCGGATTGTGAAGCCCCTCAATTTTCTCCAGCACCTTGCCATTTCTTGTGTCGGCGATCAGCAGGCAATTGTTCGCGGTTCCATCCACTACGTAGATCCGGTTGCCCTTCACAAACAAACCCCAAGGTGTGCCGAAGTTGGTCCATTGATCGAGAAACTTCCCCGTCTGGTCGAAAATCTGGATGCGGTTATTCGAGCGGTCTGCCACGTAGACGCGCCCATTCGAATCGATGGCGATGCTGTGAGGCACGTTGAACTGGCCGGGTTCGGTACCCTTCCCGCCCCACCACTGCTGGAACTTGCCGGCCCGGGAGAATTTTACGACGCGCGTGTTCGGACCCTCGCCGTCTGCAATGAAAACATCGCCGCTCTTCGCCACAGCCAGGTCGGCCATTCCATCGAACGTATCCTGCGAATTGTTGTCGCCCTTCACGCCCTTCTTGCCGAGCGTCATCAGCAGCTTTCCGGAAGAGTCGAACTGGAATGCTTGCATGTCCCCGCGATCCGTCACCCAAACGGACCCGAAACGATCCACCCGGAGGAAGTGGGTCGTTTTGAACATTCCCTGGCCCCACGATCGCAGGTATTTGCCATGGCGGTCAAAGACAATGACGGGCATCAGGTCGTTACGATGCAACACATAAACGTTGCCGCGCGCGTCCACATCCACGCCGGTGGCGGCGCCGAATTTCTCGACACCAGGTGGGAAGTGGGCCCAGTTTTCTACGCGTTGGTAGTGAGACTCCGCTGCCGCTCCGGCAACGCTGAGCGCAGCCATAACGGCGGTGATACTAAAAATACGGCTGAATGCTTGGAACAATTGCTCTCCTTAATGTTCTTTCCGGTCGCGGCATTCTTCCTTCGTGAAGGTGACCGTTACTCCTGTTCGCTCTCCACCCTGTAACGATTCGGCAATCGTAATGTTCGCGTATTCGACAAACGATACCGAATGAAGGCCCGTCATCATCGCCCAACGCCTTAGCTCTTTTCCCCGCGCCTGCAACGGGATCAAACCGGCAAGAAAGTCGTCCACTGCGCGAGTAGATTTCACACCCGGCTCGCGGTCCGGCCCAACCGCAGGTAGCTCGATTCTACATACATGACCGCTAAAACCGTAGTCGACAACCATTTCCATTCCGGGTAGACCGGCAAAGGTTTCTCTCGCCAGCGGAGGACCATACTTTTCGCGCTAACTGGCCGCGAACCGGTCTCCGTCCATTTGAGCGAATGCGGATAGAGCACAGCCGAGAAATGCCGCAGCAACCAGAAGGGGCGTCTTCATGGTTCCATACTAAACCTTCGCCATGTGGCAAACTCTATAATGAAACTACCCCGTGCACCTGAAATCGAAACCCGCGATCGTTGCTCTATTGGCCTGCGTTATTCCATCGGCCGCACAGCCGCAGTCCCTGCAAAAGCTGGCCGGAGGAGTGGAGTTTCATTCTCCCGCACAGTGGCAGACCAAAATTTCGGGCGACGCGGCAGTAGTGGCGCCGCCCGACGCCAAGCTCATGCCGGATCAAAGTCCCGCGGAGTTGTACATTGTCAGCCTGCTGGCCGGCGTCAAAGACCTGAAAGACCCGCGGCTTGGTGAACTGCTCGAAGGCAAGTATCTGCCGGCCGGGACAAAGAAAGCGTTAGCGGCGCCCAAACAGTTCCAGGCGAAAGGCGGCGTAGGTTATCTGCACGTCTATGAATTCCAACAGCAGGGAACCAAGGGGCGGCTGGATGTGTACACCGTGGAGTTCCCGCAAGGCGGCGTGGCCGCTGTGATCGCAGCGGGGACATCAGAGCTCATTGCCGGCCGGTTTGCCCCGGTTGCTACGATGGCGGCAAGCCTGAGTCGCGCGGCCGCCGCAGCCTCCTCTGCTCCTGCCCCCGCCGGCTCAGACGATAGCCCGGCAGTTCGCCAATGGGACCAGCGTCTGCGTGGAAAGAAAATGGTGCAGATGAGCAGCTATAGCAGCGGAAGCTCCGGCGGCTCCAGCAGCAGCAGGGCAATCGCACTGGCGGCTGACGGTACGTACACCTATCGCTCGTCCAGTTCGGTTTCCATCTACGTGGACGGAGCCAACGGTGGTTCCAATGGGCAGAAATCGGACGCGGGAACGTGGCGTCTGTATGAACAGGCGGGCAACGTCATCCTCGAGATGAAAAGCTCCAAGGGCGAAACCAGCACAGGCGTGCTTACCTCGAATGGCACGAAAACACTGCTCAACAATGTCCGCTGGTTCGTCGTAGGTATGAACGAGTGAGCCTTACTTCACGCGCGGCCCGCAAACCCGCCATCTTCCGTCGT
>JBDUEM010000040.1:0-37258 GCA_040002435.1 Bryobacteraceae bacterium | reverse complement strand
TACCCTGAAGGGCGAATCGCGTGTAAACGAATTCGCCTTGCAAAACGTCTAACTCTCTTCATTTCCCGATCTGCGAACGGGAAGTTCATTTCATGGGACTGAAATGGGGACTTTCCGAGCTTTTGGGTGTCTAACATCCCAACAGGAGGATACGGACCATGAGTCGGCATGCGGCAAAGGGCCCGCTGGGCGTGTTGGCGGTTGCTGCGTTCCTGCTCACTGGATGTAATCGATCCCGGGTTGTGGAGGCGCGGGCCGACTCGGCGGGAACTGTAGCCCCGCCTGCCAAGGTGGACGTCCTGCGCCAGATACGGGCGACCGGCACCATTCAGGCGGTGCATTCGTCCAGTGTCCAGGTTCCGCAGATTTCCGGATTGAACAACAACCGTCTGACGCTGGTGAAACTGGTCCCAAACGGCACAGTGGTGAAGAAAGGTGACACGCTGGCCGAGTTCGACCGGAACCTGCAACTGGACGCCGCGCGTGACGCCAAAGCCAAGTATGAAGACCTCTCGCATCAGGTGGAGCAGAAGGATGCTCAAAACAAGAGTGAGGCTGAGAAGCGTTCCGGCGAGATCAAACAGGCTGAGGCCGACCTGGCAAAGGCTGCGATTCAATTGCAAAAAGGTCCGGTGCTGAGCGAGATTGATCGCTTGAAGAATGAGGCCAAGGCGGAGAGCGCCCGCGTTCGCGTGGGGGTACTCGAAAAGATCAACCGGCTCCGTTCGGAAGCAGACGCGGCGGCGCTGAAGGTTCTGGAACTGCAAATGCAGCGGCAAAAAGTTGCGCTTGAGCGCGCCCAGACCAACGCGGAAAAAATGGTGGTGAAGGCCCCGCTGGACGGTATGGTGGCGCTGGAGAACATGTGGCGCGGCGGCTCCATGGGAAATGCGCAGGAGGGCGATCAGTTGGGCACCGGGCAAACTCTGCTGAAGATCTTCGACCCGACGGAAATGGAAGTGCGCACCATGGTTGGCGAGCCTGACGGCGCAATTCTGGGCGAAGGCGCCGCGGCCACGGTTTATCTGGACGCCTACCCGGACGCGGTATTCAAAGCTCGATTCCATTCGGCCAGCCCGGTGGCGACCAGCGCCCTGGGCAGTCCGATCAAGAAGTTTACGGCGCGATTCCGCCTGGAGGCGGTGGATCCGCGGCTGCTGCCGGATCTATCGGCCGCGGTGATTGTCATCCCGAAGGAGCAGCGCCCATGAAGAGCAGGCGCCGGTTAGGTTGGCTGGCCGCGCTGGTGGTGGTTGCGGCGCTGTCAGTATACGGCTTCACGCGGATACGCGGGGCGGCTGCCTCGGAAGTATTGCCGACGGCCCAGGTCCGCAAAGGCGACTTCCTGGTGATCGTGCGATGCCGCGGGGAATTGAAGGCGCGCACGTCGGTCCAGGTTGTGGCTCCGGTGAATGTACCGGAATTGCGCATGGTCTGGCTGGCGCCGCAGGGCAGCCGGGTGAAGGAAGGCGATCCGGTGGTGCGGTTCGACCCGAGCAGCGCCAAGCAGGAAGAGCGGCTGAAAATAGCCGCGCTGAACCAGGCGCAGGCGGCGCTGGATCAGGCAACGGCACAGGCAGGCATCACGACGGAGCAGGACAAGCTGGACCTGGCGACAGCCGAATACCAGGTGGAGCGGGCGAAGCTGGAGGTTTCCAAGCAGGAGATTGTCAGCCGGCTGCAGGCCGAGGACAGTAAGGTGGACCTTGGCCTGGCCGAGAAGAAACTCTCCATCCAGCAAGCCAACGTGCAGCTGAATGCCGCCGCAGACCGCGCCAAGGTAGCATCGCTGGCCCGCGCGCGCGATAAGGCCAAGGACGAACTGGAATTGACGCAGTACCGGCTATCGCAGATGGAACTGACCGCGCCGATTACGGGCGTCATCAACTTCATGCCGAACTATTCGCAGGGGTGGATGAATGCGAAGCCGTTTAAAGTAGGCGATCAGGCATGGCCTGGAGGTGTGCTGGCGGAGATCCCCGACCTGCAGACGCTGGAAATGGAAGGCAAGGTCGAAGAGATCGACCGCGGCAAGATCAGCATTGGACAGCCGATTCTGGTGCACATCGACTCCCTGCCGGAGCTGACAATCCCGGCGAATCTACAGCAGCTTTCCCCTATGACGGTAATGGGGTGGGAATGGCCGCCTACGCGGACGTTTCGTGCTTTTGCGAAGCTGCAGCAGGTGGATGCGCGTCTGCGTCCGAGCATGAACGGGCAGATGGACGTGGTGGTGAACAAGATTGTGGATGCCACCAGCGTTCCATCGAAGGCTGTTTTCACGCATGCCGGTAAGCCGGTAGTGTACGTCGCCCTCGGCGGAGGGTTTCAGTCGAGGGAGGTCGAGATTCTGGCGCGAAATCCGGACGAAGTTGCGCTCAAGGGGATTCCCGCCGGAAGCAATGTGGCGCTGGCGGAGCCTGGAGGCGGGAAGCGGTGAGCAAAATGCTGCTTCGCATTGGACTTGCCGTGTTGTTGGTGGCGGCACTCGCGCTGGCGGGGCGGCAGGGCGCAAGGTTCCTTCGAACTGTGGCGGTAGTGAATGCTTCCGGCGTGCCCACTACGTCAGTGAAGCGCGGCGATGTGCCATTTACGGTTGCGGCGAAAGGGGAACTGGCGGGCAGTAACACCGAAATGCTTTCGGCACCGATGACTGGAGGCGGGGCGCTCGGAATCCGCGTGCTTCGGGAATCTGGCGAACTGGTGAAGGAAGGCGATGTCGTGGTGCAGTTCGACACAACGGAGCAGGAATACAAACTGCGCGAGGCGGAAGCCGATGTCGCGGAAGCCGGGCAGCAGGTGATGCAGGCGAAAGCGGAGAGCCAGGCCAAGGAAGAAGAGGCGCGGTACGCACTGCTGCAGGCACGGACGGAGTTGACGCTGGCCGAACTGGAGGCGCGGCGCAATGAGCTGCTGCCGCGGATTACGGCGCGGCAGAATGAACTCGCGGTGGCGGCGGCGCAGGACAAAGTCCGCCAGCTTGACAGGGATTTGAAAGACCGGATCGCGGCGGCGCAGGCGGGCATCACCATACAGGAAGCGGCGCGGGCGAAGTCCGAGGCGGTAGCGCAAACGGCGCAGCGCAATATCGACTCCATGACGTTGAAGGCGAAGACCACCGGATATGTCGCGCGGCAACAGAATACGGACGGCAACTTCAACTGGGGCAGCTATCTGCCCGCCCTGCAGGTAGGCGACAATGTGCGCGCTGGAATGGGAGTGGCGCAGATTCCGGACCTGCATAGCTGGGAAGCGGTGGCGCGCATCATGGAATTGGACCGCGGCCACCTGGCAGTGGGGCAGGAAGCCGGCATTGTGGTGGTGGCGATGCCCGACAAAAAATTCGCCGGAAAGATCAAGAGCATTGGAGGAACCACGGGTCCGCCGTGGGACCGTCACTTCGATACCAAAATCTCCATCGACAATCCGTCACCGGAATTGCGGCCGGGAATGAATGTGCGGCTGCTGATTACTACCGAAGTGATGAAGTCGGTGCTATGGCTTCCGGCGCAGGCGGTGTTTCAAGCCGATAACCGGAAATTCGTCTATACCGAATCCGCCGGCGGCTACGTGCGCCGGGACGTGAAGCTGGTGCGCAGCAGTGAAAGCCGGGTGGTGGTGGAAGGGCTCAAAGAAGGCCAACTGGTGGCCCTGGCGAATCCCGAACAGACCGGCAACAAGAATGCCGCGAAGACGGGCGGCGCGGCACAGGCGATGCAGCGATGATCTTTTCCGATATCCGGCTGGCCGCATCGAACCTGCGCGCGCAGAAAATCCGTACGCTGCTGACGGCGCTGGGAATCGTGTTTGGCGTGGGAAGCGTCATCGGGATGCTTGCCATTGGCGCGGGCGCACGCGAGGAGTCCCTGAGTTTCATCGAGAAACTGGGAGTGCGTAATCTGCTGATTGATTCGCGTCCGGCCACCAACGATCAGGAGTTGCAGCAACGGCGCCGGTCGTCACAGGGGTTAAATGAGCGGGATGTGCGGATTCTGGAGGCGAACGTCGATGCGTTGGAAACATTGTCGCCGCGAAAGGTGCTGCGGCCGGCTTCGGTATTGCCTAAGCCCGCGCGCAGCTCGCCGGATCTTTACGGCGTCACCCGCTCCTACGCGGTGATCCACAATCTGCAAGCGACGGAAGGGCGCTTCTTCGATGCCCGCGACGATACGAACAGCACTCCCGTCTGTGTGCTTGGCTCGAGCGCCAAAGTTGAGTTGCTTGGATACGGATCGGCTGTGGGAAAGTTCGTCAAGATGAACGATACGTGGCTGGAGGTGGTTGGTGTTTTGGGCGAGCAGGTGAAATCGAGCGGACAGAACAAGGGCGGCGAGATGGAAGATGTGAACAACATCGTTTACATTCCGTTCAATACCTTTCAGTACCGGTTTTGGGACATGTCTTCCTATCTCAAAGATGAACTGGACGGCATCGACATCCGGTTGAAACAGGGAGCGGACAGTATAGAAACGGCCAAAGTTGTGACGGCGGTGTTGAATTCCAACCACAACAACACGCCCGACTTCGGGGTAACGATTCCCGCGGCGCTGCTGGCGCAACAACAGCGGACGCAGACGATTTTCACTTATGTGATGGTGGCCATCGCTGCGATCTCGCTGCTGGTGGGCGGCATCGGCATCATGAATATTGTGTTGGCCACAGTGATGGAACGTACACGCGAGATTGGTGTCCGGCGAGCCACGGGTGCGCGCCGGCTCGACATCCTGCGGCAGTTCCTGACTGAATCCGCGTTGATCTCCGTGGGCGGGGGTGTGTTGGGTATCGCGTTCGGGTTCTTTCTCTCGTGGCTGATTGCGCAAACCGCGGAATGGAAGACGATTGTGACAACAAGCTCGGTGGTGATTGCGTTTGGAGTGTCTGTATTGATCGGCGTGATGTTCGGAATCTATCCGGCATTTAAGGCATCGAGGATCAACCCGATCGACGCTTTGCGGTACGAATAGAGGATGAAGCTCCGGCTCGTCCGCGCTGCCTGTCTCATCGCCGTGAGCGCTGTGTCCGGCCAGGAGACAGCCGGACCGATTCAATTTCAAGATTTGGCCCAGAGTGCGGGCCTGTCGTTCAGACTCGAAAACTCCCCTACCAGTGCCAAGCATCTGCCGGAGACAATGGCCGGGGGCGTGGCCACATTCGATTACGACGGCGACGGGAAGCCCGACATCTTCTTTACCAATGGCGCGGCGATGCCATCCCTGATAAAGGACTCTCCCCGCTATAGCAACCGCCTGTTTCGAAACAGCGGCGGTATGCGATTTGAAGATGTCACCGCGAAGTCCGGGCTGGAAGGGTCCGGTTATTCGATGGCCGCGGCGGCCGCTGATTTCGACAACGACGGGCACACGGATCTGTTTGTCGCCGGGGTGAGGCATAACATCCTGTATCGAAACCGGGGGGATGGTTCGTTTGAAGACGTTACTGCGAAGTCTGGAATCCGCAGCGAGGAGTGGTCGATTGGCGCGGCCTGGTTTGATTTCGATAACGACGGCCTGCTGGATCTGTTCGTGGTCAACTACGTCGACTGGAAAGCGGACTTCGACCAGTTCTGCGGGGATGCGGGCCGCGGCATCCGGGTCTACTGCCACCCGCGGTTGTTTAAGCCCACAGCGAACCGGCTCTATCGCAACTTGGGGAATGGGCGGTTCGAAGATGTTTCGAAGCAGTCGGGCATCGGCGGGCACCTTGGGAAAGGGATGGCCGCCGCTGTAGCTGACTACGATGGGGACGGCTTCCCCGATGTGTTTGTGACGAACGATAAGATGCCGAACTTTCTGTTTCACAACCTGGGCGGTGGCCGGTTTGAGGAGGTGGCGTTCGCGGCGGGCGCGGCGCTGGTGGATACGGGTACGGAGATGTCGGCAATGGGCGCGGATTTTCGTGACACCGGCAATCGCGGATTTCCGGATATTGTGGCGACGGCCCTGGCAGGCGAGACTTTCCCGTTCTTTCGCAATCAGGGAAAGGGATCGTTTGCCGATGGCGGCTATTCCTCGGGACTCGGCAAGCTGAGCCGGATCTACAGCGGCTGGGGTATCGGTATTTTCGATTTCGACAACGACGGCTGGAAGGATATTTTCAGCGCGAACTCCCATGTGAGCGACCGGATAGAAGAATTCGAGGCAACCACGTACCGGCAGCGCAATAGCGTGTTCCGGAATTTGGGGAATGGCCGGTTCGAAGACGCGGCGGGACTGCAGCGAGTGGCTGCGCATCGCGGATGCGCTTTCGCCGATTTCGATCAGGACGGGCGAATGGATGTGGTCACGTCGTCACTGGGGGATCGGCCGGAGCTTTGGCGGAATGTCAGTCCAGGAGGGAATAGCTGGCTGATTTTGAAGTTGACCGGGACGAAGAGCAATCGGGACGGTATCGGTGCGGTTGTCCGGATCGGCGATCAGACCAATCACATGACCACGAGCGTGGGTTATGCGTCTTCGAGCGACTTCGGCGTGCATTTCGGCACGGGGAAGAAAACTGAGGTGGAGAAGATCGAAATACGATGGCCTTCGGGCATCCGGCAAACGCTGCGGAACGTGAAGACAAACCAGGTGCTCAGTGTGCGCGAATCCGCTGATAGCCTGCCAGCGCCTGGCGAGCCTCGGCGTCCCGGTGCGTGAGTTGATAGGCGCGGAATAGCTGGAAGTGAATGTTGCCGTCGGTATCGGTTGGGGCGGCAGCGCTGAGGAGAGGGATTGCTTCGGCGGGTTTGCCTGTTTGCAACAGGGCCTGCCCGAGGGCGGCGCGGGCGGGCAGGAACGCCGGATCCGCGGCAATCGCGGCGCGCAGGTACGGGATGGCGGCGTCTGGCTGCTGCAGGTTCAGCAGGGATGCACCGTAGAGGAATTGGACGCCGGCGGTTTTTGAGGCGAGCAGCGGCTTCAGGGCGGCCATTGCGCCGGCGTGGTCCCTTGCGCGGAATAGCGCCCAGGCCAGCCCCGTGCGGGCGGCGCGGTTGTCCGGCGCCAGTGTGAGGGCGGCGTTCCATTCCACTACGGACTCGCGCCAGCGCTGTGCCGCATCGTGAACTTGCGCCGCGTGCAAATGCGATTCTACCGATGGTGGGAGGGCGGATAAGTTCTTCCAGGCTTCCGAAGCGGCTTGGGTTTCGCTTAGAGCTTCGTGCGCGCGGGCTAAGGCGTACCAGGCGCGGGGATTCATTGGCAGGAGTGCCGTTGCGGCCGTCAGGTGGGGAATGGCTTTTTCTGGTTTGCCGTCTTCGAGCAATGCCTCGCCTAGCATTAGTCTGGCGTTTCGTTCGCGGGGGTTTGCGGCGATGACTTGTTCGAGAGGTTGGATGGCTCTCGCGAATTCGCCCAGTTCCAGATGGCTGGCGCCCAGGAAGAGTTGTGCCGGCAGGAGGTCCGGCTGCAGCTTGAGTGCGGCTGCAGCGTGGGTTGCCGCTTCGTGATAATGCTTTGATTTGTATTCTGTGATGGATAGATTCAGTAGCAAGTTGGGATTTGCAGGGTCTGCTTTGGCCAGATCCTTGTATATGCGGATGGCTTCTTCTAGTTTGCCTGCCGCTACCAGTTGCTCGGCGGAGACCTGTGCCCAGATCGTGGTTGATGAGATTAGCAGGAGGCCGGCGAGGGCGCCGGCAGCGGTCCAGGGGGACCGCCGTCCGGGGATTGTGGAGGGGAGTTCCAAACGATACACTAGCAGAAGAGAGATGCGTAGACTTTTCTTTGCCGGACTGCTGTGCTGCCTGACACTGGGCGCGGCGGATTTTTCGGGAATCTGGGTGGGCCAAATTCCGACGGGGCGAGACAACGCTTTTCAGGATGTCGCGTTCAAGATTGTGCAGAACGGCAGTGCGGTGACCGGGAAGTTGTACGGGGACTACCAGAGCAGTCCCATCTCGGAGGCACGCGTTTCCGGCGACCTCATTACCTTCGTTGTGGTGGCCACCGCCCAGCAGAACGGAAACGAGATCAATACGACCAAGCTCCGTTTTACCGGCGGTCTGAAAGACGGGGCCCTGGAGTTGACGCGGGACCGCGATGGCGCCTTCACGGCGGGCAACGGCGGAACCTTCGTTACGAAGACGAATCCGAAGCAGACCTTCCGGCTGAAGCGGCTCTACTAGCTGTGCCGGACATCACCGAGCCCGCGGCCACGGTAGTCAATTCAATGCTCCAACGGCGGAGGGTTCCCACGTCCTGCCGAGCCCTATCGGCCACGTTGAGAACCCAGTCTCCTTTCATCGGCTGACCAATCATGCCGGCCAGCTCACCGGGCGAAGCGGAGTCGTAGGTAGCAATCAAGTTGTCCCGCGAACCTCCAAGCTGCGCATGCAAAACGGCCCGGCGGCCTCCGGGGGAAGTCAGGGTCACACGTAAGTCCCCGATGTAGGAATGTGCGATATCGACGGTTACCTTAATGCGTTGAACGGAACCGGATTCGCTGATCGTGATTGTGCTGGCGATGCCGGCGGCAGTGTTATCGGGAATTGCCAGCATGGGACTGGCTTCCCCCGACACCGATTGTGCCGGGACCGCCTGTCCCGCGGAAAACGAGATGGAGGCTCCTGGGATTCCGATGTCGGCGATCACCAAACCGGAGTCGCGGCCGTCCCATTCCCGTGAATTCGGCGACGATTCCGCCGAGAGGGCGACGCCCTGCGTGGCGCCGTAGAGGTCCGAGCCATCCCCCTGGTTCACGTTCATTTCCAGGTCGCGATGCCCGTCGGCCTGCAGCAAGGCGCATTGGTAGTGCTTCGCGGCAGTTCCCTGCTGCAGTTCATTGGAACCGAGAATGTCGCAATGATAGACGGCGAGGCCGCTGCCGACGGCGCCCCGGTCCAGATCCATCTTCGAGCGGTTTTCGACGAGGAAATACTCGTTCGGCTTTGCGCTGCGGTACTTGAGCACGGTGTTGTAATCGCCGTGTTTCGCCTGGTATGTTCCGGCGGTATTGAGGTCGATTTCGGCGTCGCACCAGCCCGCCAGATCGCGCAGATAGGCACAAACCGGCGAGGGACTGCGGCCGAAATCCAGGTGGTTACCGGAACCCATCAGGCAATAGGTGCCGATGCCGGCACTGGGCGCGGAGTCGTCATCGCGCTCGCCGTAATCGTACATGTCCGGGAAGCGGCACAACAGGTGTCCATTCTCGTGGCAGAACGTTCCGATGCTCAAATCCGCCGCAGTCCGGCCCAGGCTCGTCAGCAGATACAGATCGGTGTGCACGGCGCCCACCTGTAATGCGATGTGGGAATTGTGCGGCCACAGATCTCCGGTGTACTGGGTCTGGCCGGCATAGAGGATGTTGAGCGCATCTACAATATTCTGGTTCTGCGAATCGAACTGTTTGAGATTGAGCCCGTCGGCTACGGCAAGATTGAGCGCCTCCTCCACGAGAAGGTTATTGACATAGAACTGACGATTGCGGCTGAGCTGATATGGTCCGACGACAACGTTTGTGTAATCGAGCTGTCCCGAGGAAACGCGGCGGTAATACTCGCGCGCCGAACAGATATTCCCATTGCGCGTGTAGTCCGCGCCGTTCAGCATCTCGTCCACGTCGGCGCGTGTCACGGTGCTGGTGACGTCCTGGAAGTTCACCATGATGGTGAGGCCCTTGATGGCGCCCTTGGAGAGCACGCGGCCTTCGAGCAGGCCCTGGTTGGGGCCGAAAACACGAACGATGCCTTCGTCCATGCGGCCGCCCGTTATGGCGGTACGGCGGATGCGCCGCGCCTGGGATTTCGCCGCGATTACCGGGGCCGTCTCCTGCAAATGGCGGGCAAGACCGACCGGCGGAGGCTGGGTGATGGCTACGCCGGTGGAACGGAACGCTCCGGCAGCCAGCCGGACGTAGCAATACAGGCCCAATTCCTGATCGTATATCGCAGTGAATCCGTCCAGGTTTTCATAGCGCGCGTAATGCTCGTCGCCGAAGACCTTGAGTTCGACGTCGCCGCCGTTTTGCTGGGCCAAGCTTAGAATTTCGCCGAAGATTGCGCTCATGGAACTACTCCTTTGCGCCGGATGGACGGGCGCGCCGATCCAATTCAGACCGCCGCCTGGCTATTTTCAGCGCCCGAACCGAGTCCGATTCCTTCGAATGGCGCTCGACGTCGGGAGGGGGCGGGGACCTGAGTGGTACAGCGGTGGATTCGTATGCTCCGCTGACTACGCGGGCATAGCAAAACAATTCAAGGAAATCGTCGTAAATGGCTGGAAACCCGTCGAGGGTTTCGTAGGTCGCGTAGGTACCGGTGCCGGTGACGATCAAGTCGACATCCGGACCCTTACCTTGTCCCAAGCTGGCCTTCTGACCAATAACGCCACTCACGAGACGGGCCTCCGAAGTTGCTGTTAATGTCGGAATCATAACACTTCCTCGCGCCAATGCGTCCGCTATCCCTATAAGCGTTATTTTTGGAAAAACACGGCCAAAATTTTTTGCATCTCCGAAAGCCGGCGGGCGGAGCAATCGTTTCGTCATGATGCCGTCAGTCGCGGCGCCAAACGGCGAAGGACATTCCGGACGGATCGTGCATCACGACCATCTCGTCGCCTTCCGGCAGCAGAGTCGGCGGAACCGCATGGGCCACGGAGGACTTTACATCGCCGACGGCCACAAACAACTGCACAAAATCAGGAGCCTGCGGGGGCGCGGCCATATGCTTCCAAAGGCACGCATAGCCTCGTGCGAAATTCCACCCTTGCATACGAGTGCCATCGTAACCGCCTCCTAAGGAGTTGGGCAACGGATTCGGCACGCATAGCGGGGCAGCGGCTTGCCCAGGGTTTAATCATTTCTTAATGTCAATTTCATGGCACGATAGCGGTCGCTGTGCTATGATTGATAAATTCCCAAACATCTTCACAAGGAGGCAGCCGATTGACAACACCCGTTGATTTACCCGTAACGCAGTTATCAGCACCAGACGCTGCCATCCACATGTCTTCGCATTCGGACCTCTTTGAGTAGCGTTCAGTAAGCAGTGTTGTTCTGTAGTTGATTCTTCAACAATTCATTTCAGTGTGCGGGTCGTAGGAAGATTGCGCGGTTGACGCGTATGTGCTTTCGGCTTCCGTTTTTTATCCGCACCAATTTCAATGCAAGGAAACAGCTTTTGAGTATGGTTGGGACAAGCAATAATATGTTTAGGTTGGAAACATTTCTCATCCTCGGGGGTGACCCCGGCGCCTACCGGGCATCCCAGTATGCCTTTCATGCCGACGCCTGCGGACCCGTGAGGGAAGCGTTGCGCACGGACGGCCCGGCGGCGGTGCGCCTGATTGAGCAGGTAGCCGAAGGCGGCAAGGCGCTATCCCCGGACGCGGCTCTTTACGCGCTGGCGCTGGCCTCCAGTCCGCAGTTCGCCAGTCCGGAAACCAACGCCGCGGCGCTACACGCGCTTCCGAGAGTAGCCCGCTCCGGCGCACAACTTTGCAAATACGCCGCCTACGTGGGAACGCTTCGCGGCTGGGGCCGTGGACTTCGATCGGCAGTAGCCGACTGGTATACCTCGAAGCCGATTCAGGAGCTGGCGACGCAGATTCTGAAGCACCGGCACCGCAAAGGCTGGTCGCATAGGGATCTGTTGCGGCTTTCGCATCCCAAGCCGCCCACGCCGGAGCATAATGCGCTTTTCCAGTGGGCGGTGGAAGGGGAGCTGGGGCATCTGGCCACACCGAATATCGCCAGCGGAAATCTGCGCCAGATCTACGCTTTCGAACAATTGAAGAAGACAACGGACGAGATCGAGATGGTCCGCCTGGTGGAAGACTTCCAGATGACGCATGACACGATTCCGCCGTTGTGCCGCAAATCCGCCGCCGTGTGGGAAGCCCTTCTTGGTTCCATCCCTTATATGGCGATGGTGCGCAACCTGGGACACATGACGGAGGCGGGGCTGATTGCGCCCCAGAGCGCGGCGACTGCCCTGGTGGTGATGCGGCTGGTGGACCGCGGCAGGATCCGGCGGGCGAACGTGCAGCCGGCGGCGCTGCTGTCAGCACTGGCGAAATACCGGTCAGGCCCCTGGCAGGCTTCGAGCGTAGTAGCCGGCGCGCTGGAAGACGCCCTGCATCTTGCCTTCTCTAACGTGGAATCGACGGGCCAGCGCATTTTCTTCGGAATTGACGCCAGCCTTCTGGCGAAGGACGCGCGCTGCCACGGAATGAGCCACGTTCCCGCGGCACAGGCGGCGGCGACTCTGGCGATGGAGTTTGCCCGCGTGGACTCGCGGTCGCATATCGCGTTACTCGATCGGGAGCCGGATTTCCTGGACATCACCAAAACGGCGAAGCTGCAACAGGTGGTGGGGGCGGTTACGAGCGAGTCACAGGCGGCTGATCCTTCGACCGCCATTGCGCATGCGACGGAGAATCAGATGCACGTGGATGCCTTCGTGTTCTTCAGCAGCCACGTTCCGCTGAACGCGCTGGAGGTCTACCGCGAACGTACAGGGATACCGGCGAAGCTGGTGATTGTGACCAGTGAAGCCACGGACTTCGAAGGAGCAGTACCGGAGTATGTGATGCGCGTAGCTGGTTTTGAACCGGCCGTGCCGCGCGCGGTCCGCCAGTTCATTACCATGAACCGACCGGTAGCCGTGGCGTGAGCGTTTCTCTAAGCGGTGACATAATTCCTCCATGACTCGTAGAGAATTCATGGGCGGCGCGCTTGCGGCCACTTCCCTGGCGGCCGCGGCGGAACGACCCAACGTGCTGTTCCTTTCCGTGGACGACATGAACGACTGGGTGGGCTGCCTGCGGGGATACCCGGGAGTGCAGACGCCGAACATCGACAAGCTGGCCAGGCGGGGCGCGCTGTTCGCCGACGCGCACTGCGCTGCGCCGCTTTGCAATCCGTCGCGGACTGCCCTGTTCACGGGCCTGCGGCCCTCGACGAGCGGGATTTACAACAACGATCAATACTGGCGTCCGGCACTGCCGGGCGTGGCCACTATCCCTGCTTATTTCAAGAGCCACGGCTATCATGCGGCGGGAGCGGGCAAGGTGCTGCATCACGTGGCCGGCTGCAATCCGCCGGACCAATGGGATGAGTTCCAACTGCAACAGTTCGACGATCCCTGGTACCGGCGCGCCGACTGGTATCCGTGGAACAAGAAGATTCCAGCGCCGAAGGGGCACCCCTACAACGGTCTGAACAAATTTCCGGGTGAGTTTGACTGGGGAGTGCTGGAACAGCCCGAGGATCAGTACGGCGATCAGAAGGCCGTCACTTTCGCGGAAGACTTCCTGAAACGGAAACACGAGAAGCCGTTTTTTCTGGCGGTGGGGATGTGGCATCCGCATATTCCGATGTACTCGCCGCAGAGCTACTGGGATCTGTATCCGGACAACAAGGTTCAAGTCCCGGAGACGCGCAAGGACGATCTGGACGACGTTCCGCCCATCGGGAAAGAGTTCGCCGCGTTCCGGCGCGATGAATTGGAACGCATCGTCAAAGAGGGGAAGCAGAAGGAATTTGTGCATGCGTACCTGGCGGCCATTTCGTTTGCCGATGCGCTTGTGGGCCGCGTGATCGATGCGCTGGAGCGGAGCGCTTATGCCAAGAACACCATCCTTGTTTTCTGGTCGGATAACGGCTGGCACCTGGGTGAGAAGCAGCACGTCCATAAATCCACTTTGTGGCAGCGGTCGACGCATGTGCCGATGATCATGGCAGGACCGGGTGTTCAGAAGGCAGGTGTGACGCGAACGCAGCCGGTGAATCTGCTGGACCTTTACCCGACGCTGGTGGAGATGTGCGGGCTGCCCGCGAATCTGAAAGTGGAGGGCACGAGCCTGGTGCCCTTGCTGAAGGATCCGAAAGCGAAGCGGAATCCGACGGTCTCGACGTATCTGGCCGGTAACCACGCAGTGATCAGTGAGCGCTGGCGGTACATTTTGTACAGCGACGGCGGTGAGGAATTGTACGACCGGAAAGCAGACGTGAATGAATTCACGAACCTGGCCGGGAAGCCGGAATATGCCGCGGTGAAGGCCGAACTGGCGAAGTTCGCGCCGAAGACGAGCGTTCCCGCAAAGCCGCTGATGACGGAGTACGATTTCGATTTCGCATCGTACACCTACAAGCTAAAGCCGGTGCGATAAAGGCTGCTTCAGCTCTTGGGGTACGATTGCAGCAGCCGGATGGCGTTCGGGATTACTGCGAATTTATCCTCTTTTCCTTCGTAGATCATGCTGATGAAGCCGTTGTAGTGTACTTTGCGCAGGATCGCAAAAACACGGTCGTAGTCAATCCATTTCTCGCGGCCATTCTCATCGAGGTCGTAGACTTTGGCTCGTACGAACTGGGTAAGAGGCGCCACCTGTTCGATGCTGTGATAGTAATCTTCGTAGGTGGCTCCCGGGATCTTTGGGCCATTCGGCCCTTCCCTGCCCGCGAAATGCCCGGTATCGAGGAGCAATGTGAAGTTGGGATGGTTCACTTCTTTGTGGAAACGAAGCATGTCGTCTCCGGTGCTGGTGAGGCCGCTGTGGTTCTGGAGTGAAACCGTCATGCCTAACTCAGCACCGATCTCGGCGGTTTTGCGAAGAGCCTCTACTCCGCGGCGAAACGCCTCTTCCCGTTTATCGGGTGAAGGCGGCGAGCCGACAAAGGTGCGCAGGATGGGAGCGCCGAGGAACATCCCGGCCTCCATGGCGGTGCGGGCTTTCTCCAGTTCCTTGGGAACGGCTTCCGCCGAGCGCCCGAACTCGGTGGTCACGCAAATCGACGCGATGGGCATGCCGCGGTCCAGGCAAGCCCGGCGTACTTCTTTCAGGTACGCCCGGTCCACCTGGCTTTTGAGCTGGCCGACGTGGATATCCAGCCCATCGAGGTCGAGCTTCCGGCAGGTGTCCATGAAGCCGAAGAAGTCCATTTTGCCGGCCTTGAACTCGGCCTGATAGTTAATGGACGATTGGCTCATATGGAAATACTTCGGCCTGACGGCAGGTTTAGAGGGCGCAGCAGCGAGTTGGGCGGCACCAGCCAAGCCTGCGCTGCCGGCAAGTATTGCGCGCCGGGTGAGTTCACTATTCATAGAGCATCCTCCTCATCGCCAGATCAGGTTCCTTGCTGACCACGCGATTATACACTTGATCGGGGAGAGCGAATCAGCCTGCTTCCATGAAGGGATAATGCCGTCGTATTGGGCGTGTGTGCCGATGCAGAACCACAGCACTGCGTCAGCGATGTGAATCGCCCTTGCACACGTTGTAGCTCACCGGACGGACCGGCCCGCCCAGTTAGTCGGGCGATGACGCTTTCTTACCTAGGGCTGCAACAAGCGGTTGAATATCTCTTAGATTTGTCGTCAAAACAGTTGCGTCAATGGGGGCTAAGAAGGCAAATATAACGTCACCTAAGTCGCGGCACATAGTTTCAGTGCACGGCCGTTTGGGGTTGCGAATCAATTCGCGTAAGGCTTTTGATCGTCGAGAATTTTCACGCTTCTGAGGTTGAGTATCTACTACACCCTTGAGCCTAACTAAGGCTTTGGGGTCTTTCTTAAGTAGTAACCCCAACTCACATTCGGTTTGAGGCTTGCATCTACGTTCCTCCAATTCGAAGAGTCCGTCAACCTCCTTTGGACCGCTTTCCCGGAAACACCCGATTGGAAAAAGGACCGAGTCGCAAATGAGTCTTCGACGCTTCCAAGCCCCGATAATCAATTTCTTAAGCATTAGCCGACAACTGTCAAAAATTACTTGCTGGGGGTCAGCGATCTTACCGTACTGGGTTTGTAGCTCGGAGCTAACAATCAAAGGCTGCATCGCTGACGCGAGGGCCTCGATTGCAGTGGAGGCTCGGTATGGCTGGAAACTCATGACCGAACGAATAGCCAACAGAGTATTGGCAAGAGAATCGGTGACAACTAATTTGTTATACGTCCAGACATAATAGGCCAACGCTCCCGCCTTGAGTTCCTTGATTGCATAGGTCGGCATGCTGGAGGTTTCATACTTCGCAAGCGCGGCTTTATTGCGGCACGCAATATCGCCGGGCTTAAGAAGAATGTTGGCGAGAATTGTAGTCTCAATGAATGCCTTAGCCATTCAAGGGCTCAGTGAACAGATCAAATCCGGTAGGCGTAAGGTCAAGCCCGGCATCCTCTAGCTGGAGCGCGAGATCTACCGCTGAGTCGGAAGAAAGAAAAGGTTCGGAACAAACTGCTGAGAGAACACTATGGATCGCCTTGATGTGCCGAGCTTCCACGACTGCACCATGACGGTTATGTAAACCCCAAATCAAAGAATTCACCACTATTCCAAATCCGTCCCCAAGCGCCCTACAACAAAACAATTCACGCAATACGGGCTGGAGGCGCTGGGTGTAGTCGTCTGCGGAAATTGTATCGCCGTCAGCCATACATTCCACTGCCCGTTCTGATAGTTCGATGCTACTTCTCAAAAGTTCAGGCGCTCTGCCAACTTCTAGCCGAGAGTAATCTGGAATATACAAATCCGATAAGGCTTCCGTTGATCTCTGATGAGTGCCAATGGAATCTATCGCGACAACTTCCGCTTTAGTTTTACCCGGTTGATTGGAAGCTGTTTGAGAAAGGCTGCTCCCGCCCCCGAATGCTGATGCAGTTGCCATTTACTTCGCCCCTAAAAAAAAAGATATGTCACGATTCATCATGTGAAGGGATTGGTTTATCCAATCGACCAAACTGAACTGACTGACCGTCGTCACAATCGTCGTAAAGAAGTCACAATCGCATGCCAGCGAAAGCTTTTCTACTCTGGCGGCAGGCGTTCCTTCCCAACCAAACGGGGGTTCAAAGTTAAATTCCCTGCCTTCGGCACGGAGTCGAAAATGGACACCCCGAGCCTTCTCTTCCCATCGCAAGCTGACATCGGCAAGCTTCGGAGAGCTACTGAGACTAAAATATTTGCCTTCGGGAACTCGAATCATATTGGTTGCAAGAAGAGCATCGGTGGCTGCCTGAAGGTCTGGGTAGTCGCGCCTATAGGTAATTCTCAGACCAACTCTAGTGAAATCCTTAATCTCCAAGATCGTCGTTACGGCAGCATGGAACTCAGAAGCGATCACGAGGAACGACTTGAGAGCACGATCCGGCGTATGAGCCAGGATTGTAAACGATTTGTTCTCGGTAATCAGCTGAAAGTCCGTGTTCAAATTCCAAACGACTTTCCCGGGTTCAGCACTAACGTTCCTTAGTCCATCGTGCTTTTTGTTCACGGCGGACCACAATGCCCCTGAATGATCCCAATGCAACGTGGAAAAAGGATGCCTGAATTCTAACGCACAGTCAGACAGCTTGAAATCTGTAAGTGATAGCATTACGGTACGCCCTAGTAGCTTAATACATTTTCGAAGCACAACTCAGGGAACTCTCCTCGCTTGGCGGCGAGGATTCCGCTTCATCGAATGTCGATTCGTCGAATGTCATTTGTGGTTTAGGTGATCGAGATGCCGTGGACCTTGATAGCAGCCCGTTGTGGAGGCTCGTGGATCAGCTCCGAAGCCGTAATGGGTCAGCGATGACGCGGTGAAAGTGCCAACCTGAATCCAATCTGTTCCATCTCCTAACCAGGAAGTGATGGTTGTACCGGACTTGGTCAATCGGAACCACGCCAGCGCGTGGTCAGGATAAAAAGGCACGTTTATGCTCGCTGTGCCTCCTAGGCTTCCGTTGATAGGCGCGTAATTGGGCTGGAACGCTGTAGGCACAATCGATGCTGTCATGGTCAAGGCCAACCCATGCGCGTTGTGCGTGCCGGCTATAGTGCCTTGTGAAACCCTCAGCGATGCGAATCGCCAGAGCGCAAAAGCATGATCGGGAGCTGCACGATGTCTCACAATTCGATCGAGCGGCCAGCCTCATGATCTTCCACTGCCGGGGCGGCGAGCTTACTCAACTTGCCGCTCTGGGAATCTGATGCAATTTTGCGATCCCAGTCAGCAGCGTCAAAGCTTGTGAACTCCTCGGTGGGGACTGGCAGTTCGTTTTCGTTTTGTCGCCGCATATATCTTCTCCGCATCGGCTATTCTGAGCGCAACGCGTCCACTGGGTCAACGGACGTTGCCCTGCGCGCGGGCAGGTAGCTGGCAAGAAGAGCCGCGGCCACAAGCCCGGCGGAGACTGCGCCATAAGTGATGGGGTCAACCGGACTGACCTCAAACAGGAACGACGCCATCAAGCGTGTCAGGCCGGCCGCTCCAGCCAGCCCGCATACTACGCCAATGCCCGTCAGCGCGAGGCCGTGCAGTACGAACATCCCGCGCACCTGCCCGCGCTGTGCGCCTAGCGCCATGCGAATTCCGATCTCCCGCGTGCGCTGCGAAACCGAGTAAGAGATCACGCCGTAGATCCCAACCACGCCGAGGAGAAGAGCCATACCCGCGGCGATGCCGAGGATTGTCAAGGTAAACGAAGTCCTGGCCATGGACCGCTCATAGATCTCCTGCACGGTCCGCACCCTGGCCACGGGCAGGTCGGGGTTCACCGACCACACCGCATTCTGCATTTCCTTCAGGAAACTTGCGGTGCCCGCCCTGTTGCTGCGCGCGGCGAGGGCCACGTAACGCTGCACCTGGATGGGGTCGGCCCAAAACGTCTTGATCAGGATGGGCCAATAGATGATTGCGGTCGCCTTCTGTGAGACGCCATCGTCACGCTCATTTCCGGAGACGCCGATCACCTCCCGCCAGACTCCTTTCGGATTCTCGCGCACTCTCTTCCCAATGGCGGCCGCGGGGTCTTTCCAAAGGTCGCGTGCCAAAGCTTCCGAAACCAAGACGACGGGAGTCTTGTTATAGACGTCGGTCCAGGTGATATCGCGACCGGCCACGAGCGGATTGCCCATAGTGGCGAAGAAACCGGGTGAGATGAATCGATAGCGGCGCAGCGGGGGAATCTGCGAGTCCGTGTAGGTCCGGTCTTCGGCATAGACGGGATCGTTATTCGTCGATCCGTCCATGGTGATGGAGCTGGCGAGTCCTACGGAGGTGACGCCGGGAATGGCCGCCATCCTCTCGAGCATGTCGTTCTCCATGCGGATGGTCCGCTCGGGATCGGGAACCTGCGCCTCGGGAATGGCGATCCGCAGGGTAAGAATCTCAGCGGGCCTGGTGAAGCCCGGCTGCACGTGCTTCAAGGCAGCAAAGGTGCGAATCATCAGTCCGGAACCGATGAGCAGAATGAGGGCCAACGTCACCTGAACGATGACCAGAACGCTCCGCGCGCGGTGGCGCTCGCGGCCCACGCTGGCGTTGCGTCCGCCCTCGCGAAGTGCGGTGCCGAGTGTGCCGCCCGCGTATTTAAAGACCGGTAACAGGCCGAACAGAATGCCTGCCAGCAGGGAGATGCCGAGCGCGAATAAAAGCACTTGTGGATCGAGAGAAATTTCATCCAGACGCGGCAAACCCGCGGGGCTTAACGCGACCAGTAATCGCAACGCCCCGTAGGCCACCACTACGCCGAGCGCGCCGCCCACCAAGGCGAGGCCGACGCTTTCCGACAGCAACTCCCGCGCAATCTGCCCCCAACCGGCGCCCAGCGCGGCGCGGATGGTGAGTTCATGCTGACGCCCCTCCGCCCTGACCAGCAGCAGATTGGCGACATTCGCACAGGCGATGAAGAGAACGATTCCTACCGTCGCCATGAAGACCCATAAGACCTTTCCAGCGTCTCCAACGACGTCGTCCTTCAACATGCGGATATTCGGCCCCAGCTTCGCCTGTTCCAGCATGCTCACGGTCATGCCGGGAGCCATGGGAAATTTGGACAACATTAGGGGCAGCATGCGGGCTGCGTCCGCGTTCGCCTGCTCAACCGTGATTCCGGGCTTCAGCCGCGCGACTGCCTGATAACTGAAATTGCCCACGAAGGCTGTGTTGCGATCCAGTTGAAACGGCTGAACCAGAGCGGGCTTCAAGTTCATAAACTGGAAGTTTTGCGGGAGCACGCCGATCACTTCGGTGGCCTTCCCGTCGATCATGATGCGCCGGCCGATGACTCCGGGATCTCCACCGAACCGGCGATGCCAGTAGCCGTAGCACAACAGCGCGGTTTCGGGATTCTTCGGGGAGTCATCCTTTTGCGTGAACGAGCGGCCCAGGATTGGCTGGACGCCGAGGACGGGAAGAGTCTTGAAGGTGACATTGAGGCTGGAAATTCTCTCGGGCTCGGCGATGCCTGTGATGCTGACGCCGCTTTCCCGCCACAACCCAAGATCCTCGAAAACCCTGCCTTCCTCGCGGAAAGTGAAGTAGGTGGAGGGCGAGGGATTCAGATCCTTGAAGTTAAGGCCCGGCGCGGTAAGCCAGATGGCGACCAGCCTGTCGGGCTGGTAAAACGGCAGCGGCTTCAAGAGGACGCCGTTGACCACGCTGAAGACCGCGGTGTTCGCTCCGATGCCTACCGCAAGTGTAATCAGAGTGATGGCTGTGAACATCGGCGACCGCAAGAGCCGCCGGACTACGTGTTTCAGCTGGTTTCCGAGCATAGAAATAACTACGCTGCAAATCCCGGAGAGTTCCAGATTATTTTTAGTAGCCCAGGCGCAGCATGCCTTCTTTGGATCCGTTCACGGCGCCCTGGGTCAACCATTCCAGGGAAGCCTGAAATAGCAGCAGGTGATTTTTCTCCCAGAGCGCATTGTGGGAGGAACAGGCCAGGTCGACGTAGACTTTCTGCTGCGCGCCGAGGTCTGTGTAGAGCGTCTTGACGCCCTCCGGAAGCACCTGTTTGTCATACGCCCCGGCGACGAGCAGTACCGGCATCTGCAACTTGGCGGCGGACGCCTGATTCCAGCCCCAGGTGGTCACCAGCGGCGCACGGCGCGCGCCTGTACCCCAGGTAGCGGCAACGGGATCGGACTCGAGCATGGCAGTCCAGACGGCCTTGCTGGCGGCGGGGTCGATTTGTGCCGGGCAGCCGATCTGCCGGTCCCAGTTCTGGTGGAAGTCGGCGAGTGTCTGGGTGCCCATGGCGGGGCCGCCGGCGGGCACCTGCGCGGGCGGTTCGGCGGATGCGGCGCGGCGATAGGCCGGGGCCAACAGCACAAGCTTCTGGACCTTATCCGGATGGTGCGAGGCCCAACCGGCCGCCCTGGGACCGCCGAGCGACCATCCGATAAGGCTGACCTTTTCCACGTGCCGCAGCGCGCGGATGCGGTCCACAACGGCACCGATGTCGTTCCAATCGGAGGCCAGTGTGGTCATCTGGTGCGGATAAGGCGCGGCGGCGCAGGGGGCCTCCAGCAGGGCCGGAATGAACTGGAGCTGCTGCTCGCGCGCGAGGTTGCAAGGGTCGTTCATCGGCGCGGGCCGGGTGGAACGTCCGTAGCCCGTCATATCCATGGCGAACACATCGAACCCGGCATGCGCCAGGAAAGCCATCCAACTGTAATCCTGATAGGGGACGTCAAAGGCTACTTCCCCAGGCGTGCCGGCGCCATGAACGAACAACACCACACGGTCCGGCCCCGCTCCGCCGCGCAGCGCCAGACCCGGCTGGACCACTTCGCGCACGTAGATCTGGGTGGTTTGTCCTTTGATGGCCGGCACAGTGGAAGTGACACGGACGTAGTGGTCCGCGCGAAGGAGGTGCCCGGCATCTTCGGCAAAGGCGAACCCGGAAAGAAGCAGTCCTAGAAGTAACGCGCTGGATCGCAACATGAAGGGCATTGTATCGCCATTCGGCGCTACTTCTGCTGTTGGGAAGGCGTTGCCATGTTCAAATTTACATCCACGGTAAAGATGCCGGGCGCCTGATCCTTGGCCGGGCCGGCGGCTGCGGCGGCTTTTTCAGAATCGCGCTGCACCACGGCTTTCCCCTTTGATGACGGAGCACCAGGCAGCAACGCATTCTGCAGCGAGCCCGCCGCATTGGGCTGGCTAAACAGGATCTGCAGTGCGCCGCGCATGCTCAAGTCGAGAGATCCCGTGGCGGGAATGGTGACCGGCACCTGTTTCTGCACCGCACCCTGGAAGAGCACCTTGGACGGTTCCTTCTGTACGACGGAGAGGTATCCGGCCTCGCCGGCTTCCACATTTAAGCGCACGGCGTCTTCCGGCTGCAGGGGCACGGATGGGGCCACCGGCTTGAATTGTCCGTCGGGGCCGCGCTTCAGAATCGTGTACTGCAGCTTCCCGGGGAGTCCTTGTGACAGGCTCATGCGGTCGGCGAAGCCACCGCCGCCGGCATAACCGGAGAGCATCTTCCCTTCGAGCGCTTCTTTCTTCGCAGCGCGAATATCGGCCGCTGGAGGAGGAGGTGGCGGCGGCGGCGCGGAAGGTGCTACAGCTGGCGCGCGATCCGTTGACTCCGAGACCGGGGCAGTAATGGCGCGGGCTCTCAGCTCTTCCCGCGCATCGCGCATGGCGGGCGCGGACGCGGTCCGGTCTAGTGCTTGCCGCTCTTTCCGGAGCTGCGCCAGGGGCGCGCTGGAGGGCGCGGGCACCGCGAGTTTCTGTTCGAGGAGGATTTCGGGCTGTAGCGCGGGCTGCACGACCTTAGCCATTTCAAAGCTACCTCGCCGCGCGGGACGCTGAGCTACGAAGATGATGGAGGCGATCACGACAACACTGGCGACGCTTAGCGGCATGATCCACCGCCAACGCCAACCGGCGCGCGGCTGCGGCTCCAGAGCCCGCAATACGGCCGCACGATTGGCAGGGTCGTCAAGCATTTCGCGCAAGGCATGCTCGTCGGCCAGGGCGGCGAACAGCTTTTCGTCATTCAATGCAGCCTCAAAGAGCGCCTGCTGCTCATTCGCGGAAAGCGTGCCGGTGGCGTAGCCGCCGAGCAGTTTGCGAATGTCATCGGCGTTCATTGCCGTCTCTCCCAAGTCCCACCCATCTCATCCAAAAGCTGCTTGCGGCATCGCGCATCCCAGGTGTAGACGGTATTGATGGACGAGGCTTTCATCTCCACTTGAATTTCGCCGAAGCTTCGCCCGAGAAGCTTGAGGCGAAAGATTTCGCGGCACCGGTCCCCGAGCTTTGCGATGGCGGCCGTCATTCTTTCCATCATCTCTTTGCGCTCGACGAATGTTGCGGGATCCGGCCCCAGATCCGGAATCTGAATGTCGTCCACCGAGACCTGTCCGGCCTCGCCCCTGCGGTAGGACTTGCGCCGCATGGCCACCATTTTGAACCGCATGATCTGCATGGATAGCGGGAACAGTTCTTCCAGGCGGGTGACGTGGGCGTATTTATCGTGCAGGAGCATCAGCGTTTCCTGTGCCAGATCCTCGGCGGCATCCCCTGCTATACGAGATGCCGCAAACGCCACAATCCTTTCACGCAGGCGCAGGAGAATCTCGTCGCGCTCCATCATACACGGGAGGGCTACTTCGGAAATCCGGAGGCGTTCAGGCCGGGGAAGATCCGCAGCGCATTCTTGTAATACAACTTTTTCAAGACCTCATCGGGCAGGTCAAGACCATAAAGTTTCCAGATGCCGTGGTATTTGCGGATGGGATCGAAGAAATCGTCGTCGGTCTCCAGCAGGCGGAAGTAGGTGTAGTATTCGGGGACGCTGTACAGGTCCTTGCCGAACATGATCCGGTCCTGATACTTTACCAGCCACTTGTGGGCAAACCGCGGCTGGCGGCCGAGATCGCTGGTGATGGCCCCGATCTCTCCGTAGAGGTTCGGGAGCTCGTCCATCAGATTGCCCAGCTTGGTGAGATCGTTTGCCAGCCAGCCCATGTGGGCGTTGATGTAGATGGTATTGCGGTGCTTGCGAAACATGTTGTGCTGCTCGCTGATAAGAGTTTCCCAGGTTGGATCGTCGGCCGATGCGTGGTTGCGGCCGGAGCGCATCTTCAACTCGAGCCAGCGCTCGTTGTACTTGTCCATCGGCTGGAAAAGGCCCCAGGGATCGGCCGTATGAATCAATACAGGGATCTTGTATTTGGCGCAGACTTCCCAAACCAGGTCGAAACGGGGATCGTCCACGTGCAGGCGCTGGCCTTTGGAATCTTTTTCGGTGATGCCGAAGTTCTTCCAGACCTTGAGTCCGATGGCTCCATTCTTGATGTCCTGCTCCAGTTGGTCGGCGATGCGTTTGCTGTATCCGGGCTCGTCCACCCCTTTGAAATCGATGTTCGTCATGGTGGCGAAGCGGTCTTTGTTATAGCCTTTGAAACCGTCGATCAACTGTTTGGTTTTGTCCCCCCAGCTTCCATTCACGGGCGAATTGATGAGGATCTGCATGTTCAAGCCGTCCATGTCTTTGATCAGCTCGGCGAGATGTTTTGTGCTTACGTCCCGCTGATGATTATGGACGTCGATGAACGGATATTTGGCGCGCGTCGGATGGTGTTCGGTGACTACCAGGGTCGACTTCGGCTCATACTCTTCTATGGATATGGAGGGCTGTTGCTGTGCAAAAAGCAAGCCAATGACAACCGCGGAAACGAGAACGGCGGACAAAATCTTCATTTCGTTTGAGTATATGACGGTTCACCGAGCAATTCCGAGACGCGTTGAAAAAGCGTTTCATTCAGCTGCTCGCGGTCGTGGAGCGTGAGGTGCGAAGTGGGCACCGGATCGCCGACGCGCATCAGCACGCGCCCGGGGCGGACGTTCAGTGAGCCCATGGGCAGCACCTCGAGGGTTCCTTTCAGCGCCAGAGGGATCACCGGCACGCCCGCTTTGATGGCGATATAGGCGGCGCCTTCCTTGAAAGGTTGGAGTCCGGTGAGGGAGCGGCCTCCTTCGGGAAAAATGAGGATGGAAATGCCGCGTTCCTTGATGGCTTTGGCCGCCTCCGACATTGCTTTGATCGCCGATCGCGGATTCTCACGTTGCACTGGAATGTGACCGGCCCGCTGCAGGTGGTAGCCGAGAAACGGAATGCTGAACAGGCTCTTTTTCGCCAGAAACCGGAATTGCAGGGGAATGTGCCCGAGCACGACCGGCGTATCCATGTAGCTGGCGTGATTTGAGACGAAGACGTAGCTGCCGGCGGGATCGATCTTCTCCAGACCCTCAATTTCCAGTTTCACGCCGGCGATGAACAGCAGCACCCGCGACCAATATTGTGCGATGGCCACTTGCCTGCGCCCATTGGACTCAAACAGGGAGACGAACAGGTTCAACAGCCCGAGAACTACGGTTGCCACAATGATGAGGGGGTCGGTGATGAACAGCGCGCGCAGCAGTCCGGGAGACATGATCCGCCTTCTATTGTACGAGGAGCGCCCGTGCTTCCCCGACCAAATAGAGCGATCCGGTGACGAAAATTGCGGCCTGCGGCGGAGCTTTGCGCGCGGCCGTCAACGCCGCGGCGATGTCCGGCGCGGTTTCCATGCGGGCGGCGTCTCCCATAGCCAGCAGCGTCCGCGGTTGAACGGCTCTGGGCATGGCAGGCGCGGTGAGGATGACGTGCGCGGCGAGTGGGAAAAGTAACTCGGTGATCTCCTCCACGGCCTTGTCGCGCATGGCGCCGTAGATCAGCCAGACCGGACGATCCGCGTAGAACCGGCGGATGTAGTCTGCCAGCGCGAGGGCGCCGGCGGGGTTGTGCGCGCCGTCGAGAATGAGCTCCGGGTTTTTCGATACCAGTTCCAGGCGGCCGGGCCAACGGACGGCGAGGATGCCGCGCTGCATCGCGTCCGGCGGAATGTCGAGAGCCAGCAGCGCGTTCACCGCGGTGAGCGCATTCTGCGCCTGGTGTTCTCCGCGCAGCGGGCAGATCAGGGCGAGTTCACCGAGGCGGAAGGAACAGCCTTGTGCGGTCAGCTGCAAGTCTTCCATTTGAGTGAACTCCGCCGCGGCGGGGACGCGCAATCGCGCAATGTGCTCGTCAAGAACGTGCTGCACCTCCGGCCGCTGCCTGGCCAGGACGGCTGGCACCCCGGGCTTGAGGATGCCTGCTTTCTCGGCGGCGATCTGTTCGAGACTGCTGCCGAGCCACGCCTCGTGGTCGTAGTCGATGGGAGTGATTACGGTTAACGCCGGCGAGATGACATTGGTGGCATCGAGACGGCCGCCGAGGCCCACTTCGACCACCGCAGTTTGGACGGCACAATCGCGAAAGACAACGAACGCCATTGCGGTGACGGTTTCAAAGTAAGACGGATGCGCCTCCAGATCGCCGCGGGACATCAATTTTGCGGCGGCGAGATGCACGGTTTCAAAGGCTGCGGCGAACGCCTCGGCGGTGATAGGGACGCCGTCGATTTGGATGCGCTCCGTCGGGTTCACCAGATGGGGCGACGTGTAGAGGCCGGTGCGCAGGCCCGCCGCGCGCAAGCCGGACTCGATCATGGCGCAGGTGGATCCCTTTCCGTTGGTGCCCGCGACGTGAACCGAGCGGAAGGCGTGTTGCGGGTTGCCTAATTCGGCCAGCAACAACGTGACGGGTTGGAGCCCGAGCTTGAAAGCTTTGGTTTCGTTCCCTAGCGAATAGAGGAACTCTACTGAATCGGCGTAGGAACTCACGCGTGGCTGGAGTGATCGCAGCCGACCTTTTTCGGCACGCGGCCGCCTTTGTTGAGTTCCTGAAAGCCGATGGCGGTGGAATAGTAGATGCGGGAGGTCAGATTCTTGGCCATGCGGAAAAACTGGTGTCCTTTCTCCAGCTCCGGGGTGCCGGCCGCGTCCAGTTCGGTCAGGATGGCCGCCTGTTCGGCGGTAGTCAGTTTTACGAACGGTTTCCCGCTCTTGCTGACGGCATACTCGTCGAGCCACTGCAGGCCGGCCAGGAAACGCTCGCCTTCGGCGGCCGGTCCGTCATGAAGAAGAAGGTCGATGTAGCGGTTGACGCCGGCCTGTCTGGCGCCCGGCGTGTCGGTTGCGGGGATGATGATTTCCGTCAACGCGACGACGGCCGCATCCTGCTGCGGCGTAAACAGCAACGGCTTCCAGCCCTTAGCCTGCGCCGCTTGCGCGGATAGCAGGGACGGCAACAGGGCGGCGCCGGCGGTTACTTTGAGAGCTTCGCGGCGTTTCATGATCTATCGTAATCGTACACCAACGGTTTATTGGGGAGGCGTCTACTCAGGATATTCCGATCCTCCTATCAGCCAGCGGTTTAGTTCCGATATGAAACTTAGGAGAACAGACATCCCACGATGCTGCGCTGTGCGACTAAAAACTTCGGTGTACTGGAATACGATGCGGGAGCGGTGGTCACGTTTCCTCGCGGACTGCCCGGATTTGAATCGGAAACCTCTTTTGTGCCGATCGAACAGGAAGCCTCCAAGCCGGCGCTGTTTCTGCAGAGCGTGGTGACTCCGAAGTTGTGCTTCATCGCGCTACCGATGGAATCCATCGATCCGGCTTATCAGTTGAAGGTTTCAGACGAAGATCTGCAGGTGATTGGGGCCGGAGCGCGGGAATCCGAATCGCTACGCTGCCTGGCGGTGGTATGCGCCGGACGGGGGCGGCCGACGGCCAATCTACTGGGGCCGATCGTCATCAATCAAGAGACCCGGCAGGCCGTGCAGGCGGTCCGGGATGACGCGCGGTACGCGGTGGAGCATCCGCTGCTGCCGGAACCGGAGGCGGAGGAATGCTTGTAATCAGGCGCAGGGCGGGGGAATCGCTGTTCATCGGCGAGGGAGTAGAGATCCGGATCCTGGATGTGGGTCCGTCGCAGGTGAAGCTGGGTATTGAGGCGCCTAAAGAAGTGACGGTGCTGCGAAATGAAGTGCGGCAAACGCAGCAGGCCAATCTGGATGCGGCACGGCAGGCATCGCCCGAATCGGTAAAAAATCTGCTGCGGCAACTTCGTCAATAAACTTTTATTCAAACATTCGCCTTCTTCACCGATAAGCATCTTGTAACCAAGACCAGCGGCACCACCGCAGACGGGGAATGGAATTCCGGTCAGGTCATACAAGGAGAGAATAGATGTCTTTTTCAGTTAATACCAATATTGCC
Organism: Bryobacteraceae bacterium; assembly: GCA_040002435.1. GTDB lineage: Bacteria > Acidobacteriota > Terriglobia > Bryobacterales > Bryobacteraceae > JANXXV01. The sequence goes on along the minus strand of JBDUEM010000040.1, from coordinate 9,403 downwards.
TCATTGCAGGCGCAAGAATATATTCGCCAGAACAGCGACTTTCAGGCGAAAACCATCAACCGAGTGACCTCTGGACTGCGCATTATCTCCAGCGGTGATGACGCCGCCGGATTGGCGATCGCGAACGGATTCCGTTCCGACCAGGCCGTGCTGACGCAAGGAATCCGCAACGCCAACGACGGTCTGAGCCAACTGCAGATCATCGATGGGGGCATCAATAACATTTCAAAGCTTCTCGACCGTGCGCGAACTCTGGCGACGCAATCCGCGTCGGGCACTTTTACGGGCAGCCGCGCGGTGCTCAGCAGCGAATTCACGAGTGTGATCGGTGAAATCGACCGGCAGGCGCAGGCGATCGGATTGAATACGGGCGGCGATTTCGCCAAGTCCCTGTCCGTATTTGTGGGCGGCGGCCGCGGCGCGACGGGAGCAGCGGTGATTGCCAATGGAGCGGTCGGAGTCGACCTGACGCAATCGACCGTGGATGCGAAGAGCTTAGGGCTGAAGGGTGTGCAAGCTGCCGGCCTGAGCACAATTGACATTGGAACGGGCTCGGCCTCGACGAGCGTTTCGGCGATTTTGGGCAATGCTACGAATACTGGTTCGCTGGCGACCGCCGGTTTCTCGGACTTTTACTTCCGGGGCGCCGGTTTTGGCGATTCGAATCGTGTCAAGGTATCCGTCAATCTGGGCGGCGTAACAGACACGGACACGCTGGTGACGAACATCAACGCGGCGATCGACGCGGCGGGAGCCGGTGCGAGCCAATACGCGACGGCCTTCAAGAATGCGGGAGTCCGCGCCACGGTGATTACTTCAGCGACGGGCACCAAACAACTCGGATTCACGTCCAGCACCAGCGCGTTCCAGGTTTCGGCGGGTGACCGGCTTTCGAATGCTCTCATCGGAAACGTGACCTCCAGTTCTGACCCGACGGGTTTGACGCTGGCCAACACGGTGACTGGTGGCGCGGCAACGGCCGCTACCACTACGGCGTTCGGCGCCTCGGGTGCGGGCACCGTGACGGTGCGCATTCAAGGCGGTGGTCTGTCGGGTCCAGTGGACATCGATCTGACCACGCTGGCAGCAACCACGATCGACTCGGCGCTAACCACGCTTTCGTCGGCCGTCTCCGCGAATTCTGCCCTGCAAGCAGCCGGAATAACGGTGAGCACCGCAACGGCCGGCAGCGCCCTTGTGTTCACCAACAGCCGTGGCGAGAGCCTTGATGTATCGGCGTCCGGCGATTTGAACAACCTGCTCGGGCTGGGATCCTTCCAGAGGAGCGCCGAGGCAAGCGGCACGTTCGACTACACAACGGTGACAGGATCGGGCGCTACCTACGCGGCCGCAGCCGCGACTCTGGAATTCTCAATCGGGGGCGGCCCGGTTATTTCGACGTCCTTTACGGCGGCAGGTGCGACGCAGACCGACACTCTGCTGGCGTTGAACAACGCCATCGCGAGCGACGCCACTCTGTCCGCAGCCGGTCTCTTAGCCACTGACAGCGGCGGCGAGATCAATATCACCAGTTCCAACGGGACGGCGTTCCGCATCAATTCCGTCGGCGCCGCCAACGTTCTGGGCTTCAACGCCTCGGTAGCGACTGGTGTCGCGGCAACCGATCAAACACAGAGCGCGCTTACCACTTCGGCAGTCATCGAATCCGGTGGAGCACAGCAGACCGGTGTGCTGGCATTCTCACCGATCCGGCTCGGTTCTGACGAACAAACCATTACTATTTCCGGTAACGATTCGTCCGGCGTATCGCAGTCCCTGTCCGTCGTGCTTCGCAACGACGGAACCGCCCGGAATGCGCGTACTGTCGATGAAGCTATCGACGCCATCAACACAAAGCTCCAACAGTCGAATAACTCCACGCTGCAAAAGATTGTCGCCGTAAAGGAACAGAACGGCGGCGCCGAAGGGATCCGCTTTATCAGCACCGTGGGATCCTTCAAGGTGGATGTTGGAACGAATGGCAGCGCCTCGGGTGTCGGCAGTCAAGGAACCGTTGCCTCTTCGAGCACCGTTGGAACGGGCAGCACCGCCGACATCAGCTCGCAGAGCGCCGCGCAGAATGCGGTTGGAGCATTGGCGACGGCAGTAGCAGCACTCGGTACGGCACAAGCCGTTGTCGGTAAGGGTCAGAACAACTTCAACTACGCCGTCAATCTGGCGCAGAACCAGTTGGGCAACCTGGCCGCCTCCGAATCGCGCATTCGCGATGCGGATCTGGCTTCGGAAGCCGCCAACCTCACCAAGGCACAGATCACACTGCAAGCCGGTATCGCCGCCCTGGGGCAGGCGAATTCGGCGCCGCAAGCGATCCTCGCCCTCCTCAGAGGTTAGTGAGAGGTTAGTGGGTAGGGCTTCAGGTCCTGGTGTAGAACCACATTGTGTAACACCACATTGTGTAGAACCACATTCCCGCGGCTGGACGATGCGGTATTTTCCGCTCTTCCCGCCGCGGTCTTTTTTTTTGGTCCAGAAACAGAAACAGGAATTCTCTCCATGACCGCCGTCGATCACGCCTTCTCAACCGCCCTGTTCCACCATCGCGCGGGAAACCTTCCTCAGGCGGAGGCGTATTGCCGTCGTGCGCTGCGGAAGCAGTCCGAACACGCCGCATCGCTCGACCTTCTGGGGATGATTGCGTCTGAGGCGGGAAACCAAACGCTGGCGGCTGCGCTGATCGTGCGTGCGATCAAGAGCGCGGGAGCGCTGCCTGATTATTGCGTCAATCTCGGTCTGGTGCTAAGCCGTGATGGAAGGCTGGACGCCGCCGCCAGTTGTTACCGGCAGGCGCTGCAGCCCGATCCAGGCAACTGGAAGACACTGCTGAAACTCGGCCTCACGGTAGCTGCCCTGGGACGGCGCGAGGAAGCAATCCAGATCATGGAGACGGCGCTGGCCCTCAACGGCGAAGCTGAACTCCACTTTGAACTAGCCAATCAACTATACCTGACGGGCGATGTGGAGCGTGCCATTGAACATTTTCGCGCGGCCATTCGCCGCCGGACGGCATTTCCGGAAGCCTGGTTCCATCTCGGAGTCAGCCTGATGAGGCAGAACCGGCCCGGCGACGCGCTGGCCGCCTACGGGCAGGCCCTGCACCTGAGGCCGCGGTATCCGGAAGCCTTGAACAATTCCGGCATTGTGCTGCAGGCACTGGGCCGCCACAGGGAAGCGGGGGGATTTTATAACCAGGCGATCGAGTGCAAACCGGACTATTTCGATGCCCGCTACAATCTCGGTCTTGTGCGGCAGAGCGAGGAAAGGCACGAAGAGGCGCTGGATCTCTACGATGCCGTGGTGCGCCTCTGTCCGAACCACGTGGAGGCACACAACAACAGGGGGAACGTGCTGCTGGCACTGGGCGATCCGCCGGCGGCCGTGGAAGCCTACGGACGGGTCATTGCACTCGCGCCGGATCATGCGCAGGCCAACTGGAACCTCTCACTGGCCAATCTACTGCTGGGGCGATTCGAGGAAGGCTGGAAAGGCTGGGAATGGCGCCTGCGGCGGCCGGAAGCCGAGTGCCGTTCGTTCTCCGCCCCTTTGTGGACGGGCGCGGACGTGGGAAACGCGCGAATTCTGGTCCATGCCGAGCAGGGCTTCGGAGACACACTGCAGTTTGTCCGGTACGCGGCGATGGTCAAGGAACGCTGCGGATTTGTCATCATGCAGTGTCCGCCGGCACTGGTACGCACGCTCCGTTTCGTTGCCGGGATCGATCAGGTAGCGGCGAGGGTGGAAGATCTGCCCGACTTTGACTTTCACATTCCCCTGCTTAGCCTTCCCGCCATCTTTGGCACCGTGGAGGAATCAATTCCGCGCGGGGTACCCTACATCTTTCCCCTGGCAAGCCTGCGGGAGATATGGAGGGAGCGGATAGCGCCTTCGGCCGACCTCAAAGCGGGCATTGTCTGGGCCGGTAACGCGAATCACAAGAACGACGCGAACCGGTCCCTGCCGCCGGAATTTCTTGCGCCGCTGCTGGGCTTGGCAGGAATACAGTTTTACAGCCTGCAAAAGAATCTGTCCCTCCCGGGCATGTTGCCGCTTGGGCTCGAGCTCACGGACTTTGCCGACACAGCGGCCGCCATCGCCAATCTGGACCTGGTGATATCCGTGGACACCGCCGTCGCTCATCTTGCCGGGGCCATGAACAAACCGGTTTGGACCTTACTGCCGTTCAATCCGGACTGGCGATGGATGTTGGGCCGCATGGATAGCCCGTGGTATCCGTCCATGCGCCTTTTCCGGCAGACCGCGGCGAAAGAATGGGGAAGCGTGATCGAACTGGTTGCCGGCGAGCTGGCTACACTGGTTGCGACCCGTTGCGGTACCCGGAAACAACCTGGCTCTGCTGGTTGAGGAGAGAGAGTTCCTCGCAGAGGAACTGGCGTTCGGCGGAAATGCGCTGCACAGCCAGGATGCCGCCAAGGTGGACGCGTTTCAGCCTGGCCAGTTGGTCCGGACTCCATGCGGAGTGATCCGTCAGTTGCAGCAGATTCTTCATCGCCTCCGCACGAATCTGTCCCAACGTTTCCAGCCTCGCAAAGTCTCCCGGATAGGCGGCCATGAGCTGTGCCTGCGCCGTCTCCAGTGCCTGCAGAGCTGCTTCCAAGGGGGGCATCTGTTATTTCGTAGTCCCGTAAAGAGCGTTATTGACGCCGAGTAAGACACCGGTGAGGATATTCTGCTGGGAATCGAGCTGGGCGAGCAGCGAGTCGGCGATCTGCAGCTTTTGCGCCGTCACCGTTTGCAGCAGCGTGACCTTATCGGTAATGCTTGCCAGATCGTTGGTAAGCCGCTTGCTGGTGACGTCGTACTGGTCCTGTTGAATTTTGATGAGGCCGTTGATGGGGTCAGTTAACTGATTAAACGTCGAGCTTAAACTACCGATGCCGGATGCCGAGGAACCCACAAACGTAAATGCCGAGTCGAGGTCGGAGGCCGAGAGGCCGTTCAGCGTGGCGGTGTTGAGGGTGAGTTCGCCGGTGTTGCTCAACTCCAGGCCAAGGCCGGCGAAATTTTTGATCGAGCCGGTTCCCTGGAAACCAGTGAGGTTTCGCAGATCCTGTTGAATTTCCCGGATCAGGAAGTCTCCCGACAATACTCCGGCCGAAGGACCGATTTGCCCGTCAAGCTGGCTGCTAATGGTGTTGTAACTCGACACCAGAGCCTGGAGTGCGCTGGTCAGCGCGCCGCGATCGCTCGCCAGCGATAAGCTGACGGTCTCTCCGCTGGCCGTGGTGTCCAGGATGGAAAAGCTGATGCCGGGAACCACATCGTTGATCGTATTCGAGGATTTGCTTACAGTAACGCCATTGAGTTTGAAGTCGGCGTTCGCGCCCTGGTTATTGGTGGTGAGAAGGGCAACGTCCGCGCCCCCCGGATCGTCGGTGATACTGAGTGCCTGCGCCCCGGTGCTGTTGGCGGAAACGGACAGGTAGTTCGGATTGGGGCCGGTTCCCGTAGTCAGAACGGTCGCGGTGACGCCGGCTCCGAGGTTATTAATGGCGTCCCGCAATCCTATTAGATTGTTCGTGGCGGGAGTCAGGTTGATGGTGTAGTTTTTCGTACCGACGGTCACATTCACGGTGCCGGTGGTGGAAACCGCCGCGGTGGTGGAATCCGTATATCCGACGGCGGAAGTCTCCGAGGCAGCCTTGGCGACGGAAGTGATTTCACTGACCGTGTAGGTGGCGGGTGTCGTTCCGGTGCTGGTAAGAATCGAGACCTTGGAACTGTCGGAACTGCTGGCCGTCAGGCCCTTGCTGTCACCCACCGTCTTGAGCGCGGCGAGGCTGGCGGAAAGGCCGGTAGCCGCCGTCAGCAGGCTGGTGGTAATCAGCTTCTTCTGCACCAAATCAGTCTGCTGGTTCTGGATGGCTTTTGCAGGCAAATTCGCAATCGACACCGCACGGTTCAGGATCGTCTGAAAATCGTCGGAGTATTTGCTGACTCCCGTAAATGTAAGCGGCGTGAGACCCATAACACTATACCTATCGTCCGGATTCGGGCTTCCAATAGGATTTTTGTTCTGGATGATAATAAGGAAAGTCCGATTCTATATGCGTATCCTGGTTTTGATCTTCGCCGCCTGCGCCGCACTTACACCCGGGTACGCCCAGCCCACCTATTCGCGCGAGGTTTCGCGCGTTTTCCAGGCCAAGTGCCAGCGCTGTCACCGCCCTAACGACATCGCGCCGTTTGCACTGATGACGTATGACGACGCCTCGACCTGGGCCGAAGACATCAACCGTGTGGTGTCCGACAGGATCATGCCGCCGTGGAAGCCGGTTCCCGGCCACGGCAACTTCAAAGACTCCTACGGCCTGAGCGACGAGGAGCGCCAGACGATCCTCGATTGGTTCGCCGCCGGGTTCCCGGAAGGTGACGCGGCGGACCTGCCGGAGCCGCTTCCCGACACCGGTGAGTGGCAGCTTGGCGATCCCGATCTTGTGGTCCAGATGCCGCAGAGCTACGATGTTCCGCGAAAGAAAGACGATTACCGCTGCTTTGTGCTGCCCACCGGGGTTGACGTGGACAAATGGGTCAGCGCCGTGCAGGTGGTTCCCGGCAACAAGCAAATCGTCCATCACGTCCTTCTCTTTATCGATACGCAGGGGGAGGCCGACAAACTGGACGGCAAGGATGGAAACCCCGGCTATACCTGCTATGGTGGTCCCGGCTTCGACGTGCAAACACTGAGCGGCATTGCGGCGGCGCTGGATCTGACCGGGGGGCTGGGCGGCTGGGTTCCGGGCACGCGCGTGCAAACGCTGCCGGATGGTGTGGGACTGCTGCTGCCCCGGAACGCCAAGATCGTGATGCAGGTGCACTATTTTCCCAATGGACGCCCGGGGCCCGACCAGACCAAGGTGGGGCTCTACTATTCAAAGACGCCGGTGGAGCGCCGCATGCGCTATCTGCCCATCGTGAATACGAGCTTCAAAATTCAACCGGGCGAGGCGGCCAAAGAAGTGACGGCGAAGTTCACCATTCCGTTTTTCTTCGACGCGCACGCCATCCAGATCGCACCTCACATGCACCTGTTGGGTAGAAAGATCAAGGTGGAACTAACCGGCGCCAAGTCCACCGACGATCTGATTCAGGTGGACGACTGGGATTTCAACTGGCAGGGGTTCTACACCTTTCAGGACCCGTTCGCGTTGCCCGCCGGCAGCACCGTGAAGCTGAGCTGCACGTTCGATAACACCAAAGACAATCCGAAGAATCCGAGTGATCCGCTGAAGGTGGTTGGATGGGGCGAAGGCACCGAAGATGAGATGTGCCTGGCGTTTCTGGGCGTCACATTGGATCGTGAGAAACTGACGCTCTTCAACCGGCAGCCCGTAAAATAAGAACATGGCAGCCGCGGTGCTACCGCCGGGTCCGAAGGGCAGGCCCTTTGTGGGAGTATTTGCGGGCTTCCGCAAAGATCCTCCGCTGTTCCTCCTGAACGTCGCCCGCCAGTACGGTGACGTTGCCTTCTTCACGATGGGGAGGCAGGAATTCTACCTGCTGAACCGTCCCGAATACGTGCAGGACATCCTGGTCACGCATAGCGGCAAATTTCAGAAGAGCCGCATTATGCAGCGGTCCAAGATCCTGCTGGGCGAAGGACTGCTGACCAGCGAGGGGCAGCTCCATCTGCGCCAGCGCCGCCTGGTACAGCCTGCATTTCACCGCCAGCGCATTGCCGGCTATGCCGCCGCCATGGTGGAGGCTGCCGGGCGCGCGGCTGGCCGATGGACCGACGGCGAGACCCGGGACATCTCAGAAGAAATGATGCGCCTGACGCTGACGATTGTGGCGGAGACTTTGTTCGGCGCCACTGTGGAAGAGGATGCCGATGAGATCGGCCGCGCCATCACGGATGTGCTTGGGATGTTCAACATGATGCTCATCCCGTTCACGGAGTTTTTGCAGAAGATGCCGCTGCCTTCGATGCGGCGTTTCGAGCGCGCACGCAGTTTCCTGGACAGAAAAATCTACTCGATCATCAACGAGCGCCGCGAAAGTGGAGACGACCGCGGCGACCTTCTTTCCATGCTGCTATTGGCGCAGGATGAACAAGGGGACGGCGGCAGCATGACGGACACGCAGGTGCGGGACGAAGCCCTGACGCTGTTCATGGCCGGCCACGAGACTACGGCCAACGCCCTGACGTGGACCTGGTATCTGCTCTCGCAGAACCCGGAGGCGGAGGAGCGGCTGCACGAGGAATTACGGACCGTGCTGTCCGGCAGGGCGCCGGTTTTCGACGATCTGCCGCGGCTTGCCTACACGGAGATGGTGTTTGCGGAGTCGATGCGGCTGTATCCGCCGGCATGGGCCGTGAGCCGCCTGGCGATGCGGGATCATGACGTCGCCGGGTATCACATGCCGGCAGGGTGTCTTTGCCTGATGAGCCCTTTTGTGATGCATCGCAATCCGGAATTTTTTCCGGATCCGGAGCGTTTTGACCCTGAGCGATGGACTCCGGAGGCGAAGGAGCAGCGGCCGAAGTTTTCCTACTATCCCTTTGGCGGCGGGCCGAGGATCTGTATTGGGGAACGCTTTGCTTGGACGGAAGGGGTGCTGTTGCTGGCGGCGATCGCGCAGAAGTGGCAGATGCGCCTGGATCCGGAGCAGCAAGTGGCGCACCGCGCACAGATCACGCTGCGGACGCGGTATGGGATGCGTATGCGGCTGACCGAGCGGTGAGGGCGCCAAGCGCGGACAGATGACCACGGGACCCGGGAGTTTCGACGCTAACTACCGAAAAGGAGGAGACATGAAAAAGGGTTATTGGGTCGTAGCCTACCGTTCTGTGTCAGACGAGGCAACGCTCAAAAAATATGGCGTGCTCGCGATTCCAGCTATCGAGGCCGGTGGCGGCAAGGCGTTGATCCGGACCCGCCGACGCTATCGAACCGCGAGAGGCGGGTTTGAAGCAGCGGGTCGTTGTGATGGAATTCGAGAATTTCGAACGCGCGCTCGGCACCTACAACAGTGCCGCTTACCAGGCCGCATTAAAAGTCCTCGGATCCGCGGCGGAGAGGGACCTCCGCATCGTCGAAAGCGTTGGTTAGGCCCCCGCGCACAGACTGGGAGTGCCGTCGTACGCGAATCAGCGCGCCTGCGGTAATTGTCCAGTTCTGTGATCTCCTGTTGTGATCCGGCACCCGCGAAAGCAAAAAAGGTCTGGAAATTGGAACAACAGTAGGGTAGAATTCCGAGGGATCACTTTATCCGGATAGTGCGTCTAATCCGGGAGGTGCTTCGAGTCCGGACGGTAGCTTACCGCCCGGGTACCAATTCTTGTGGACGCTCCACGTCCGTCCGAAAGTCATCCGTCTGAAGCCAGGCCCAGTGTGCCTGCATAGGAGGAAACTAATGGAATCAA
>JBDUEM010000039.1:0-38112 GCA_040002435.1 Bryobacteraceae bacterium | reverse complement strand
CCTTGGGCGCAGGGGGTCGTGAGTTCGAATCTCGCCGCCCCGACCAATAGAATCATAGAGTTTGGTTGTAATTCTAGGACTCAGAGTGTTGAAGTTTGAGGAAGTCTTAGCTCCAATTTTTGCTACAACCGCGAATTTTCGCCGTAGATTAAGGCGCTAAACTACTCAGTTCATTAACCGTGCCTGAAGGCAGCGCACCTGTTTTCACGGCAGGGGGCGCTCCGGCTCCGGCGCGGATAGCAAGCCCGCGTTCCAAACCCACGCTATTCGCGGAGGGTCCCACCGCTATGAGTTCGTAAGTCGCTGATTTTCAAGTAACGACTCGTCCCACCCGAGCGGTGCGTGCATCTGCCTTTTCGACAAGCGCTCCTTCATCCTATTTTTCACAGCCGAGCCGCATGTTAACGGAATACAATAGAATTGATATGCCTATGCAGGTAGAAGCAGTGTACGAGGATGGGGTGCTAAAGCCTCTGCGCCCGTTGGCATTGGCTGAACATCAGCACGTGACCGTGTTCATTTCCGAGGCAATGAAATCCGCTGGCCGAACCAGAACTGATGCAGCATACCTGGAGAATCTGAGGAAGGAACTTGAGAGAATGGGACCTCCTCCCGGGTTGGAAGAAGTTCGACGCCGGCTCTCCAAAATTTCGGGTTCTATGACTCAAGATTTTATCGCGGAACGTGGGGATCGCTGATTTGGCGGCGTATTTTTTCGATTCGAGTGCACTCGCGAAACGGTATCATCCTGAAATAGGAACATCCAAGGTCGATCAGATCGTCCAAGAGGCGAGCAGTCTGATTCGGATTTCAAGGCTGACCGTAGTTGAGTTGACATCGGTTCTTGCAATCAAGGTCAGGACGCAGGTCATCGGGAGGGAAGATGCTGGTTTGCTTCTACGCCAATTTCATGAGGATATTGTCTCCGAAAGACTCGAGGTCTTCTCCATCGGAGATCAAGAGTTGGAGTTGGCAGAAGCACTCATTTCGCGACACGCTTTCGACCGGCGGCTTCGGACGCTCGACGCGCTCCAGATTGCGGTGGCTATCGGACTCCGTGACCAGAGTCTCATCGATTGCTTTGTTTCAGCGGACAAAGTCCTCTGCGAAGTGGCGGCTGCGGAGGGATTCTTGGTTTTGAATCCCGAAAATTCTTGAGAGAAGCTTTCGCGTTTGAATTCGACAGAATTCCTGCAAGTTTCGCGATGTCCAACGAACGGGATCTTCAATCGCAGCCCGTGTCAATAGTTGAGTGTAAATTCGCTGCCGACTCCAGAGGTCGGGTTTATGATGCGGTTACCTGAGCGGAGGATAGGGCTCTCCTGGGATGGAACCCGAGCGCGACCTGCCGCTGCACCTTTTGCCAAATGAATTCCGGCGACGGAGCATGACGCGGTCGCGGTGGGCTCTGGTATCCTTCGGAGTGTCGGTCGCCGAACTCAGCTTTACCCCGTTCGTACAGCTCGGTCCGATGATGTTCTTCTAAATGCTTCGAATCTCTCGTCAGAATTAATAGCTCGCTTCGTTCAGCCCTTGCACCCTGGACGCTCTCAATGGCAGATGGTCCTGAGTACGTGTTGGAGCCAATCCGCGATACCGCGGAATTCACGCTGTACCGCGCCCGACAGTACGGCAACCCATCGCCGGTCCTGGTAGTAGCGCCCACCGCCGAACAACCGCTGCCGCAGAGTCTCCGGCGCCTTGAGCACGAATACTCGCTCGCACCCGAACTTGAGCCGGCGTGGGCGGCCAAGCCACTGGCGCTCACGCGTCACGAAGGGCGGACAATCCTTGTTCTCGCCGACCCGGGCGGTGAGCCTCTCGACCGCGTCCTTGAGCGGTCTCGGGAGCAGCCTCCCGATCTGGCGCGTCTTTTACGCCTTGCAATTAACCTGGCAAGGGCGCTCGGCCGTGCCCACCAGCGCGGTCTGATCCACAAAGACGTCAAGCCCGAGAACGTGCTCGTCGACGACGCCTGCCACGTCTCGCTCACCGGCTTTGGAATCGCCTCCCGGCTGCCATGCGAGCGACAGTCGCCCGCGCCATCCGAGATCGTTTCCGGCACCCTCGCCTACATGTCTCCGGAACAGACGGGGCGCATGAATCGCTCGATGGACGCCCGGAGTGACCTCTACTCTATGGGCATCACGTTGTACCAAATGCTCACCGGTGTGCTCCCGTTTGCCGCCGCCGACCCTCTGGAATGGGTCCACTGCCACATTGCCCGCCAGCCTCAATCTCCTTTTGACCGCTGCCAGGTTCCCGAGCCGCTGTCTGCCATCACCATGAAACTCCTCGCCAAAAATGCGGAGGAGCGTTATCAGACCGCAGCGGGTCTGGAAGCTGACCTTCGGCGATGCCTGTCGGAATGGCAGACGCATGCTCGCATCCATCCATTCCTTCTGGGCGCGGACGACGCGCCGGACCGATTGCTGATCCCCGAGAAACTGTATGGGAGGGAGCGCCAGGTCGATGCGCTGCTCACGGCGTTCGACCGGGTGATGGCTCAGGGAACCACCGAACTCGTACTGGTATCCGGTTATTCCGGCGTCGGCAAGTCTTCCGTAGTGAACGAACTGCACAAGGCGCTTGTTCCACCGCGCGGTTTTTTTGCCTCAGGCAAGTTCGACCAGTACAAACGCGACGTGCCCTACGCGACGCTGGCCCAGGCGTTTCAGATGCTGGTACGTCAGATTCTGGTCAGGAGTGAAGCCGAGGTAGACCAGTGGCGGCACGCCCTTCTGGAGGCGCTGGGGCCGAATGGCCAACTGATGGTCAACCTTGTCCCCGAAGTCGAGTTCGTCATCGGAAAGCAACCGCCCATTGCAGAGTTGGCGCCTCAAGAAGCGCGAAGTCGCTTCCAGCTGGTGCTTCGACGGTTCCTCGGTGCCTTCGCGACCCCGGAGCATCCGGTGGCGTTATTTCTCGACGATCTGCAATGGCTGGATACGGCGACTCTGGAAGTGTTGGAGTGCCTGGTTACCGATCCGGACGTGCGGTACCTGCTGCTGATTGGAGCCTACCGCGACAACGAAGTCACTTCGTCGCATCCGCTGATGAGGACGCTGGTGACGATCCGCGAAGCTGCAGCGAGAGTGCAGGAAGTGGTGCTTTTGCCACTCGGTCTCGACGAAGTGGGCCGGCTCGTGGCGGAGGCCATGCGACGCGAGCGGAAGGCTGCTGATCCACTTGCGCAACTGATTCACGAGAAGACCGGCGGCAATCCGTTCTTCACGATCCAGTTCATCAGGGAACTGGAGGAGGAGGGCTTGCTGCGGTTCGAGCCCGGCGCCGCAACTTGGCGCTGGGACATTGATCGCATTCACGCAAAAGGCTACACGGCTAACGTGGTGGACCTAATGCTAGGAAAGCTGAGTCGATTCCCAAATGCGACTCAGGAGTCTTTGAAACAACTCGCCTGCTTGGGAAACAGCGCTGAGTTCGAACTACTGCGAGCGGTGTATGAAGATTCGAAAGACGAAATGCACGATCAGCTCTGGGAAGCGGTTCGCGCAGGCCTCATCTTTCGATCAGAGAATTCTTATCGCTTCCTTCATGACCGCGTACAGGAAGCGGCATACCTTCTGATTCCGGAGCAACAGCGCGCTCAGACCCATTTGCGCATCGGCAGAATTCTCACCCAGAGTACCCCGCGAGAGCGGCTGGAAGAAGCGATATTCGACATCGTCAATCAGCTCAACCGTGGAGCAAATCTCATCACCGATGGCGGTGAGCGTGTGCGAGCAGCTGACCTGAACTTCATCGCGGGCAAACGGGCGAAGGCATCCACGGCTTACGCCTCGGCACTGAAATACCTTCACGCCGGCCGCTCATTCTTACGGGAGGAGGATTGGGAGCGGAACTATGACCTTATCTTCTCAATTGAGTTGCTGACAGCCGAGTGCGAACTGCATACTGCAGACATGGCCGTGGCAGAAGGCCGGCTGACACTGTTGGCGCCGCGGGCCACGAGCCGCCACGATTTTGCGGTTGTGACTCGCTTGCAGGTCACCCTTTATACGACCTTAGACCGCAGCGACCGTGCCATCGAGGTATTTCTCGCTTACCTTCGCCGCAACGGCACGGATTGGTCTCCGAATCCGGCGCGCGATGACGTCATGCACGAGTACAACCGGATCTGGTCACTCGTAGGCAACCGTCAGATCGAGGACCTCGTGGACCTGCCGCTGATCGATGATCCCGATGTCCTCGACATGCTCGATGTGTTCACGGAAATCGTGCATCCGGCCATGTTCTTCGATGAGAATCTCTCCACGCTGCTGGTTTGCCGCATGGTGACGCTTTGCCTGGAGCATGGTAATTGCGATGCGTCGTGTTTCGGCTACGTCTGGTTTGGGATGTTCGCCGGGCCGCGCTTCAACAATTACAAAGATGGATTCCGATTCGGCCAACTAGGCTACGATCTCGTCGAACGGCGCAACCTGACTCGCTACCAGGCGAGAACCTACATTTCCTTTGGCACGCTAACGCCTTGGGCGAAGCACGCCGCAAACGGACGTGAACTGGTCCGGCGCGCGTTCGAGGTCGCCTATCGAACAGGCGACCTTACGTTCTCGGCCTATAGCTGGCATGAGTTGATTACCAATTATCTGGCCGTCGGCGACCCTCTTCCGATGGTGCAATCAGAGGTGGAGAAGGGCCTCGACTTTGTCAAAAAAGCCGGCTTTGGGCTGGTGGCGGAGAATTGCGGGGCGCAATTGGCTCTGGTGCGCACACTGCGCGGCCTGACTTCGACCTTTGGATGCTTCGACGCCCACGACTATACAGAATCGGGCACTGAACATCGTCTGGCCAGTAATCCGGCGCTGGCTCTAGCCGAATTTTTCTATTGGACTCGAAAGTTGCAGGCAAGGTTTTTCGCTGGAGACTACGCCTCGGCGGTGGAGGCGTCCCGGAAAGCCCATCAATTGCTCTGGCCGGCGGCATCGCAGGTGGAAACGGGCGATTTTCGCTTCTATGCCGCCCTGGCGCATGCCGCTGCCTGGACCTTAGCTTCTTCCGAAGAGAGACAGCAGCATTTTGCCGCTTTAGACGACCATTACCGACAGCTCAACATATGGGCACAGCATTGCCCCGCAAATTTCGAAACGAGAGCCGCGCTTGTCAGCGCGGAGATCGCGCGCATCGAAGGCCGGATGCTTGACGCTGAACATTTCTACGAAGCGGCGATCCGTTCGGCACACGACAACGGTTTCGCACATTGCGAGGCGGTCTCCAACGAATGTGCAGCGCAGTTTTATTCAGCGCGCGGTTTTACGAAAATTGCTCACGTCTATTTGCGAGATGCCCGGGACTGTTATCTGCGCTGGGGCGCCGACGCGAAGGTCCGACAGCTTGAAGACTGGTATCCAAAAATCAGGGCCGAGAAAACTTCAGCGGGCGCGGGCACCATTCTCGCCTCCGTCGAGCAACTTGACCTGGCGACTGTGATCCGCGTATCGGAGGCGGTATCGGGCGAGATTGAACACGAAAAGCTGATCGATACACTGATGCGCGCCGCCATTGAACACGCCGGGGCCGAGCGCGGCCTGTTAATCCTCCTCCCGGGTGGCGCTCAGGGCGGCGAGCCGCAGATCGAAGCGGAGGCTGCCACTGGCCGGGGCAAGATCGAGGTTGTCGTTAGACAGGTCGCCGTTACGCCGTCCGATCTCCCCCAATCCGCGCTGCATTACGTGATCCGGACACAGGAGGGTGTACTCCTGAATGATGCATCAGCCGATCGTGTGTATTCGAAGGATGAGTATGTCCGGGAGAAACGCTCCAAGTCCATCCTGTGCCTGCCAATCGTTAAACTATCGAAACTTGTCGGAGCCCTTTATCTAGAGAACAACCTGGCTCCGCGCGTCTTCACACCGGAACGGGTTACGGTCCTACGAATGTTGGCTTCGCAGGCCGCGGTTTCGCTGGAAAATGCCCGCCTTTACACCGACCTGCAGCGCAGTGAAGCTTTCCTCGCTCAGGGGCAGAAGATAAGCCATACCGGAAGTTTCGGGTGGAGCGTCGCCAGCGGAGAGATCTATTGGTCGGAGGAAAACTACAACATCCTGGAATACGATCGAACAGCCGGCGCCGCTTTTGACCTGGCGTTCCATCGCGTTCATCCGGACGATCGGGATTTCGTTCAACAAGCTCTCCGGCAGGCCACCAGCGAGAAGAGGGATTTCGATATAGAGCATCGTCTGTTAATGCCGGATGGCAGAGTCAAGCACGTCCGCATCATTGGTCACGCGGTGAAGGCAGGCAACCTTGATTTCGTGGGCGCCGTGACTGACGTCACGGCGGCGAAGGAGGCCGAAGAGAAGATCCGCCAAAGCGAGAAGGAAGCGCGGCAACTTCTCGACTTGTCGCCGCTGCACATCACCGAATTGGGGGCCGACGGATCGCGCCTCTACACGAATCGGGCGTCACTCGATTATCACGGCATTACTTTGGAGGAATGGAAGGACGCCGACTTGCAACAGGTGTTTGCCGGGCTCGTGACAGATGAGCTTTCCGGAAACTTCCGGAGCGGATTGCCGTTTGAATACGAAGTGCGGCTGAAGAGAAAAGACGGGCAGTATCGCTGGTTCCACTATCGCTTGAGACCGATGTCAGACGAGCAGGGGCGCATCACGCGATGGTACGCCGCGGGGACCGATATCGAGGAACTCAAGCTTGCCGGGCAAAGACTGCACGAAGAGAACGTTTCGTTGCGTGAAGAAATTGACAACGCATCTATGTTCGAGGAGATCGTAGGGACTTCCGCTCCCCTGAAGAAGGTGGTTTCCCGAATTTCCAAGGTCGCGCCGACCGACTCCAGCGTCCTTATCAGCGGCGCGACCGGCACTGGCAAGGAACTGGTGGCGCGCGCGATCCACCGCCGGTCACAGCGATCTTCGCGCGCCTTTGTGAGTGTGAATTGTGCCGCGATCCCGCGTGACCTCATTGCCTCGGAATTATTCGGCCATGAGAAAGGCGCCTTCACGGGCGCAACGCAGCGCCGTTTAGGACGCTTCGAACTGGCCGAGAAAGGCACGATATTCCTCGACGAGGTAGGGGAGCTTCCGGCCGAAACTCAAGTTGCTCTTTTGCGGGTTCTGCAGGAACGGGAATTTGAGCGCATCGGAGGAACCGGACCCATGCGCGCAGATGTTCGAGTGATCGCCGCCACTAACCGCGACTTGGAGTCCGAGATAATTTCAGGCACGTTCCGCAGTGACCTGTTTTACCGGCTGAACGTGTTTCCTATAGAGGTGCCGCCTTTGCGGGAACGAAGCGAGGACATTCCCTTGCTGGTCACATATTTCCTCAACCGGTACGCGCGGAAAGCAAAAAGGCACTTTACTGCGATCGACAAGAAGAGCCTGGATCTCATGCAAGCGTACGCCTGGCCCGGTAATATTCGTGAATTACAGAACGTGATCGAGCGATCCGTTATTGTGAGTGAAACACAGACATTCGCAGTGGATGAGAGCTGGCTTTCCCGCCGGCCTCTTTCCAGTGATGTGCCTGTGCAGCCGAGCGTCTTTAACCGGCTCCCTGCGCAGGAGAAGTCTGCCATTGAGACTGCCCTGCGCGAATGCGGAGGGCGCGTGTACGGGCCCGCAGGCGCTGCCGCCAAACTCGGCCTGCCGCGGACCACTCTAGAATCGAAGATCAAGTCTTTGAACATCGACAAAAATCGCTTCAGGTAACAGACCTCTTACGAGACAGCTAAGCCCCGCCGGTTTCGCAATCCACTCTACAAGAGCTTTGCAGCGCCTTCGTCAATTGGCGAAATTCGTCAATTGACGCAATTCGTCAATTCATGGGCCCATCAAGATGTTTGTTTGCAATGTTTGACGTTGGCTCTGGAGTTGCATCCTGTTAGAGCAAAGAATTCTTCGGGAAGGAAGCGAATGTTAAGAATTCAGAGGAAGGCGAACGGCAACGTGATCTTTACATTGAGCGGGCGGATCGATGAAGAGCATATTGCCGAGTTGGAAACACTGATCGCGGCGGAGGGGAAGGGCCGCGGTGTCATCCTCGACCTCAAGGACATGACTCTGACAGGCCAGGACGGCATCGATTTTCTCGCTCAGTGCGAAGCGGGTGATATTTCGCTGGT
Organism: Bryobacteraceae bacterium; assembly: GCA_040002435.1. Classification (GTDB taxonomy): domain Bacteria; phylum Acidobacteriota; class Terriglobia; order Bryobacterales; family Bryobacteraceae; genus JANXXV01. The sequence continues at coordinate 30,005 of JBDUEM010000039.1, read as the reverse complement.
GAATTGCGATCCATACGTCCGCGAGTGGATCACGCGGCAAAGAAGGGGACAGTAGAGCACGCTGGTTTTGACAGCGGGGAACGGGGAACAAATCTCGGATTCATAAAGGAGCAAGGGTATGACGACTTTAGATTTGATTGGTTCCAGTCCGAAATTCCGGGCATTGTTAGCCGACGTGGAGAGGGTTGCATTAGTGGACTCCGCTGTATTGATTCAAGGAGAAACCGGCACCGGAAAGGAAGTGATCGCGAGGGCGATTCATGAGACCAGTCCCCGGCGTAACCACCGCTTTGTGGCTCTGAATTGCGCCGCGATTCCCGGGCCCCTGTTGGAAAGCGAGCTCTTCGGCCACGAGAAAGGTGCTTTCACCGGCGCGTGGGCGTCAACGAAGGGGCGCTTGCAAACGGCGGAAGGAGGGACGCTATTTCTGGACGAGATTGGTGATATGCCGTTGGAGCTTCAGCCCAAGCTTTTGCGCGTCCTGCAAGAGCGGGAGTTCGAACGCTTGGGTAGCGCCCAGACTGTCCGGGTGAACGTGCGGGTGGTGGCGGCAACAAACCAGGATCTCAGGCAGCTGGTGAGAAAGAAGCTGTTCCGGGCAGATCTATTCTACCGGCTGAATGTCATTCCGCTGTTCCTGCCGCCTTTACGGGAACGCATGCAGGACATCCGGCCTCTGACCGAATTCTTCGTGGCAAAATTCTCCGCCCGCCTCAACAAGCCCATCCACTTTATTCCCGACGAAGTGGTGGAGGTCCTCAAAGCGCATGACTGGCCCGGAAACATCCGCGAATTGCAGAACTTCGTGGAGCGCGCCGTCGTCCTTTCGTCCGGACCGGTGCTGCGCCCTACATTGACGGAGTTGCAATCGATGACGAAGCAGCCGAACGAATCTTCGGCGCGCACGCTCGCGGAAGCATCCCGTGAGCATATTCTCGAAGTCCTGCAGCAGACTCGCGGGATGATCGGCGGCCGGGATGGAGCGGCGGAGCGGTTGGGACTGCCGCGCACCACGCTGATCTACAAAATGCGTAAGCTGGGAATAGAAAAGCTGCGCTCGAGTGCGGCTCAAGCCGCGGCATGCTAGCGAGCGCTTTCTTCCGCATGCCTGCTAACGCGCCCATCGTATTCATCGTCGACGACGATGTCTCTGTACGGGAATCAGTGGAACTGTTGGTTCGTCACGAGGGTTCCCTGTCCGTAACATTTTCCTCCGCGGATGACTTTCTGGAACGTCCATCAGCTGCTGTTCCAATGATGGAGCTGAACGGTCTTCCAAGGCAAAAATCAGCTTCGGCAGTCCGCACCCTGGCCGCAGCGGAGCGGGACCACATTCTTGAGGTGTTAGGGCAGACCAGCTGGCTTATTGGAGGTCAGAAGGGAGCAGCCGCGCTACTGGGCTTGCCGCGAACCACGCTGATCTATCGAATGCGTAAGCTGGGAATTGAAAGTCGGCGATCGGGTCGAAGGCAATGGAGTCCAGCAGCGCCACGTGCCCTGGCGTGCGGCGCGGTCTAGACAGCAGGTGGAAATAAAGAGCAATTGGGGGGAGGCGATGGGAACGACAATCGATTCTTCCGGGTTTCGGACGAAGAGAATTCCGCTCAGCCACGGAGCGGGGCGAATGCCCGTCCTCGGCGTTGGCACTTTGATTCCGGATCCGACAGAGACAATAAGTGCGACCAGGGACGCGCTGGAAGCCGGGTTTCGACATGTGGATTGTGCGGAACGCTATCGGAATGAGCGTGAGGTGGGGGAAGCGCTGCAGGCAGGATGCGCCGCCGGAGGGATTGCGCGGGAAGACCTTTTTGTCACCACGAAGTTGTGGAACACCAACCACCGGCCCGAGCGCGTCGAGCCCGCTTTCGAGGGGAGCCTGAACAGACTAGGACTCGACTACCTGGATCTCTATCTCAGCCACACTCCGTTTGCCTTTCAACCGGGGGACGAACACGATCCGCGGGATCAAAACGGCGATCTTCTTTACGATCGCGGCGTGAGTATGCTGGAGACATGGCGAGCGATGGAAAGTCTGGTCGATCGCGGCAAATGCCGTGCGATTGGACTTTCCGATATCAGCCTGGACGGCCTGTTGCCCATCTACGAATCCGCCAGGATCAAGCCGGCCGTAGTGCAAGTGGAATCACATCCGTACCTCCCGGAGACGGAGCTTCTGGAATTCTGCAAGCAGAAGGACATCGTGTTTCTGGCTTTTGCGCCTTTGGGCCACGGAATAAGGCCCGGGCCTCTGGAAGATCCAGTGGTCTCGGCCATTGCCGCACGGGTTGGAAAGACGCGGGCGCAGGTACTGTTGGCCTGGGCGGTGCAGCGCGGAACGGCTTTGCTGACTACGCCCAGAACCGCGGAGCGCGCGCGGGAGAACTGGAACATCTCCGCCCTTCCGGAAGACGCAATCGACGAAATCAATCGAATTCAGATTCGACAGAGGTTCAATGCAGTGGTGAACACCGGCAGCCCGGGCTTCATTCCACAAGGTAGATGATCATGCAAGACGAACAAATACGAGAGGCTCTGAATCAGCACTGGCAGGCGTCGGCGAGCGGCGATGCAAACGCGGAACACGATATTTACGAGGAAGATGCCATTTGCGACTATCCTCAGTCAGGCGAGCGAATTTTGGGGCGAAGCAATTTGCAGGCCCTGCGAAGTCACCATCCTGGCAAGCCGGCGGGTTTCAACGTCAGGCGGATCCTCGGAACGGGTGACCTCTGGATCACGGAATACACAATCACCTACCAGGGGCGGCCGGCGTTCACAGTGAGCATTATGGAGTTCCGCAACGGTAAGGTCATCCACGAGACACAATATTTCGCGGATCCCTTCGAGGCGCCTGCCTGGCGGAGCCCATTGGTTCAGAGGACCTGAACGATTTGAGCGTTAACTTACTTAAAGGAGTCTGACCACGATGAGCCATGAGCTCGTACCAGGCATTGTTTTCCCTGACTATCAGTTGCCCGATCACACAGGCACACCGCGCAGGCTCAGCGAACTGCAAGGCGAAGACCCGCTGATTCTCACTCTCTCGCGCGGCCACTACTGTCCGAAAGAACACCAACAGCACCTGGATCTTGCTGCGTTTTATCCGAAGGTTGCTGTGGCCTACACCCAGATTGCCACGATCTCCACTGACGACCACCACACACTCCAGGAGTTCCGCGCGTCGGTTGGCGCCCAGTGGACGTTCCTCTCCGACCCTGAAAGAACGGTTCAGAAGGACTTCGACATCGCAGAGTACACCGACCCGGAGCATAACCCGATGATCCCGCATACGCTGGTTTTGAAACCGGGGCTCATCATCCACAGCGTCTATAACGGCTACTGGTTCTGGGGGCGGCCTTCTCTCGCCGACCTCTGGCACGACCTTCGTGCCGTGACAAAAGAGATTCGCCCCGACTGGGATCTGAAGGCTGCGGGACTCCGCGAGGCGTGGACCGCCGGCGACCTCTCGAACTTCCATGGATGGAATAAGCGCACAAAACAGACTTAGTGTTGAACACCCGCGAGCGTGACCGCGTACCACCAAAGCGGATCCGTCCACGTCCGCTCGACAGTAAAGCCCGCATCATTCAACAAGGCGCCGAGCGTATTCGGGGTGAACTTGTAGCTGTTCTCCGTATGTATGGTTTCGAGTGCGTCGAATTGAAGACTAAGTTGCGCGCCCGGAATATTTACGCACTGATTGCGAGTGCTCTCCAGGTGCATCTCCATACGCGACTCCGGGCGATTCCAGAGCGCCCGATGCCGGAAACTGCCGGTGTCAAAGTTCGCGCCCAGTTCTCGATTGAGGCGATGCAGAATGTTCAAATTGAATGCCGCGGTAACACCATCTTTGTCGTCATACGCCCGGACGAGAGTCGCTTCGTCTTTGACCATATCTGTGCCCAACAGCAGGGCATCGCCGGCGCTGAGCTCAGACCTCAGATTGCGAAGGATGTCGCGAGCCTCCTGCGGAGAAAAGTTGCCAATGCTTGAACCGATGTACATCGCGAGCGTGGTCCCCTTGAACCGTTCGAGTTTCGGCGGGTGAGTGACGTAGTTCGCCACCAGCGGCTGCAGTTGCACATCCGGCAACAGGCAGCGGATACTGCCGCAAGCCGCCTCGAGGGCATCCGAGGAGACATCCATTGGAAGATAAATCACTTCGTTTCGCAACCGCGTTGCCGCTTCCAGCAAAATGCCGGTTTTGGCGGCTGTTCCCGCTCCTAACTCCAACAGGCGCAGGGGCCGGGAGTGGTCAGAACCGATCGAGGTAATCATCGCTTCGGCATACCTCGCCAAGATGCTGCGCTCCATTCGCGTGGGATAGTATTCCGGCAGGGTAGTGATCCACTCGAAAAGACGGGAACCCTCGGAATCGTAGAGCATCCACGGAACCAGGGATCGTGGCCGTTTGCGCAGACCACGCCAAACCCCATCGATCAGCGCCTCGCGCGTGTCCAGGGGGGCGAGGCATTTCGCTTCGAATGTTTGTAGATCGGTTGCGATATTCATAATCGACGCTCCTTAGGCGGCCAAACGTATTCCTGTGAATTGCCACCGCGTCGCCGGTTGAAAGAAATTGCGGTAGGTTGCGCGCAAGTGACTCGCGGGCGTGACGCAGGACCCTCCACGGAGGATCATCTGGCCGGACATAAATTTGCCGTTATATTCCCCCAGGGCGCCAGGAATGGGCTTGTAGCCCGGGTAACCCGTGTAAGGGCTTGCCGTCCAGTCCCAGCAGTCGCCGAACAGTTGGTCAATGCCATCGCCGGTAGCGATTGCGGGATGGAGCCTTCCGGTCTCGAGCAAGTTCCCATGAATCGAACTTCCATCCGCGGCAAGTTCCCATTCCGCTTCGGTGGGAAGGCGGCAGCCTCTCCATCGCGCGAACGCATCTGCCTCAAAAAAGCTGACATGGCATACGGCCGTATCAAGCAACGCGGAAAGGGGATGCCAACCTCGAAGGGTGAAAATGCGCCAGCCAGTCCCGTCTGTGGCATCACGTTCCCAATAGAGCGGTGCCCGCCAAGCCTGTTTTCTCACCGCTTCCCAGCCCTCGGAAAGCCACAATTCGGGGCGCCCGTATGCATCGCCGGATATAAACTCCAAATACTCTCGACAGGTGACGCTGCGATTTGCGATCCCAAACGATTCCAGGTACACCTTATGGCGCGGGATTTCGTTGTCGAAGCAAAAGTCGAGGCAGTTCGTTGAGTCGATCGGATAGCCAATTTCAGCGACACGCTGATAGAAGCGATGCCAGATGAACCCGGACGATGAAGCGTCGCGCTCTTTGCCAAAAGGGGCGGCGGCGTACGCGGGCCGAAGCGGATTGGAGAAGAACGCATGCTTGATATCGGTGAGCATCAATTCCTGGTGTTGCTGCTCGTGGTTCAGACCCAACACAATGCGCCGCGTGGCCTCGTCACTAATTTGCGTTACCAGCAGTTTCTCCATGGCTTCGTCGACATGGGTGCGAAACGAGATGACTTCATCAAGCGATGGGCGCGAAAATGAAGCGCGCAGGTGCTTCTCCGGAGCCTCCTCGCCGAGAGAGTTGTAATAGCTGTTGAATAGCCAGCGAAACTCTTCGCGAAAGGGTTTGTAATCCGGAAGAAAGGGCTGCAGCACAAACGTCTCGAAGAACCAGGTTGTATGCGCTTGATGCCACTTGATGGGACTCGCCTCCGGGCAGGATTGCACCATCTGATCCTCAGCGGAGGTTCCCGCCGCAAGCGACCGGGTAACCGACCGCACGGCTCTATATTTGATGCCAAGACAGCCATTGCTTGGTCTCAGATCCGCAGCTTCGGGCGTCAATGCGGGATAGAGTGATGCCGTTTGTGAAGTCACAACTCCGCAGAATGCATTTTAAGAACCAGTGCGCACTCATCCTTCAGAAACGGGCAATGTTTTCGAAATGAAGGGATTGCCGTCCGCCGGAGCGCCGCCCCATTGAGCGGAACGCCGGGAATGCCAGATGTCCGACACCAATCGCCGACTGTTGACAGAGATTCCCCGTCAGCAAACGTGATGGTGAAGATGCGAGCTGACCGCTCCGTTGGTCGCCGGTTTCGAGAACCGTTGCCGCGACCGCGCGAGACGGTGGTGTCAATGTCGACCCCGATCCGTTATTTCTCCAGTTTGCACGCAACGACGACTGCGCGAGGTCGAATCGACGATGTCGAGACGGCGATTTTCGGGGGCGGAATCTGTAGTTATAAAACCTTCCGCTGAACCGTTGGGCACCTCTGATTCCACATTCATCGTCTCCGATCTGCGGGGAGATACAGTCATTTGGTCCGGCGGAGACGGTGCGGTGTGTCGAATTGTGGAGTCGGCCCGCAAACAGTGGTCGTTTTCGTTTCCGCGGTGGCTCTTCTTTTCAGACCCTTAACGATGGTGTCCCGCGTGCGCTACAAACGGTGCGACGAGATATCGGAAGGCTTGCCGGGCCTGGGATAACAGGCAGGCAAAAGTTAGCCATGAGAGGAAGAAGAATATGAAGATACTGATGGTTCTTACATCCCACGATCAATTAGGGAACACTGGCCGCAAAACCGGATTCTGGCTGGAAGAATTTGCCGCGCCCTATTTTGTGTTTCAAGACGGCGGTGTCGATCTGACACTTGCCTCACCCCAAGGCGGTCAGCCGCCCATTGATCCGAAAAGCGATCTGCCGGAGAATCAAACCCCGGCGATGACGCGGTTCAAGCAGGACGCGGCAGCCCAGAAAGCGCTTTCCAAAACAAGCAAGTTGTCAGAAATGAAGTCAGAGGATTTCGACACGATATTTTACGTGGGCGGCCACGGTCCAATGTGGGATCTGGTCGACAACCCTGATTCCATACGCCTGATTGAATCCTTCTACAATTCCGGCAAGCCTGTGGCCGCTGTCTGCCACTCGCCGGCTGTCTTCCATCGCGTCATGTATCAGGGGCAGCCGCTTGTTAAGGGCAAACGAGTGACCGGCTTCACCAACGGCGAAGAAGCCGCCGTTAACCTTACCCACGTTGTGCCATTCCTGGTTGAAGATGAGCTGAAGCGAATCGGCGCCCTCTACGAGAAGGCAGCCGACTGGGAAAGCTTCGCAATCATCGATGGCCGTGTTGTCACCGGCCAGAATCCCGCATCATCGACGGCCGCGGCGGAAGCGCTGATCAAATTGCTTTCGGCTCGAGAGGCCGCGTAGAAATTCTGATTTCTGCCGAAAGGAACAAGCGAATGAAAAAGCGATTCTCAACCGCGATACTGCTGGTAGGCGTTCTGGTAGGCCTTGTCGTGGCTGGACAAGACAAATACAGCGTGAAGGTGCCGGGCGGGTTAGCATTCTCTGAGTTCAGGCAGTACGAAGACTGGCAGACGGTTGGGATTAGCCGTAGCGAGAAGGCCATAGCTGTCATTCTGGGCAATCCCGCGATGATCGACGCCTACCGTGCCGGTATTCCTGCTAACGGTAAGGCTGTGCCGGACGGGGCCAAGATGGCCAAAGTTCACTGGGCACCGAAACCGAACGAGTTTTTCCCTGGGGCGAGTGTGCCGGGGAACCTGCTGAACGTGGACTTCATGGTGAAGGACAGCAAGCGATTCGCAGACAGCGGGGGATGGGGATATGCCGTGTTTGACTACGACGCGGCATCCGATACATTCCGGCCAGGCAATTCCGCCAGCACGCCCCCGCAGGGGAACGACGCGAAGTGCGGATTCGCATGCCACAAGGTGGCGAAGGCGAGGGACTACGTTTTCACCGAGTACGGCAAGAGGTGAAGCGGTCCGGTCCGACCCGAGCGCTGTTACCTGAGTGCGCCCGGTGGAAGGTTGCCAGTCAACTTGTGGATTGGAGAATTGCGGGTACCCAGGCAAAACAGGAGGGGTATCATTCCGGTCCTGAATACGGGTTTCCCCATGGAGATGGGGAGGCCGGCAAGTCGATCCTGATTATGAACGTACACGCTTCTGCGGCCGGGAATCCGCAGCGTAGCGTTCAAGGGGAAGACGCAGCAGGCAAAGGTGCAGGTGGCCAGCCTATTATCGATGGGGCGCAGGTCTTTCTTCCGCTCCTTTGCTGGTGTGTCGAACTATCGACTCACATTGCCGACACAGAGGTTTCGATGGGCACGCGAGCAGACCATTTTTCATGGCTTTAGTAATGGTTACTCCATTGCCTTTATTTCACTGGCACGTCTGCCGGAAGGACAGGGAGTTACAAAAGGTATGCAGGCAAAACGCAAAACAATGATTGTGACCGGTGCGGCGCGAGGAATTGGTGCCGGTGTCACGAACGCCCTCATTGAGCGCGGTTATAACGTGGTCGCCAACTCGCTAAACATCACAGCATCCACCTTCGCTGCGACAGACAGACTGGCGGTGGTCCGCGGCGATATCGGTGATCCTTCGACGGCTGGCGAGATCGCATCCATGGCGCTGGAGACTTTTGGCTCGATAGATGGTGTCGTCAATAACGCGGGGATCTTCTTAACGAAGCCGTTTACGGAATACACGGCTCAGGATTTCGAGAAGCTCGCGGGTACGAATTTGCGCGGCTACATCAACATCACACAACTCGCCGTCAAGCAAATGTTGGTGCAAAACAGCGGTGGGAGCGTTATCTGCGTCACAAGCGCGATGGTAGAGCATCCTATCGCGGGCGTTAACGCCTCGCTCGCCATGATCACCAAGGGCGGGCTCGAAGCGATCACACGAAGCCTCGCCATGGAGTACGTGAAGGCGGGCATACGCTTCAACGCGGTCGCTCCGGGGGTCGTTAATACGTCCATGCACGCAAACGGCTCCGCGGAGTACCTCAAAAGCCTTTCCCCGATGGGCGAGATGTCCGAAATTTCCGACATTGTCGAAGCGATCCTCTATCTGACGGAAGCTCGTCATGTCACGGGAGAGATACTGCACGTCGACGCAGGTGCACACAACGGAAAGTGGTGAGAATCCCCGACGGAAAAGGAACAGCAATGACTCTTCAAACGACACTACTACATCGCGGCTGCGGCACTCTCATTGCAGCTGTCATCGGACTCGGTGCTTTCGCGGTTCCGGCGCGATCCGAGTCCAGCAGGACAGGGAGCACGGACCGAACCGGTAGCGTTTCAATCCGCCCGTTTCGCATCCAGGTTCCGCGGGAGTCGCTGACCGATCTCCGTCGCCGCCTCGCCGCCACCCGTTGGCCCGAATCGGAGACGGTCACTGATAGCTCCCAGGGCGTGCCACTAAAGACTATGAAGGAACTCGTGCACTACTGGCAAACCAGCTATGATTGGCGAAAAGTCGAGGCGAGGTTGAACGCCCTGCCGCAATTCATCACTACCATTGATGGCCTGGACATCCACTTTATTCGCGTGCGTTCGAAGCACGCGAACGCTTTGCCGCTGATCATTACGCACGGCTGGCCGGGCTCCATCATCGAACAGCTGAAGATCATTGGCCCGCTCACCGACCCCACCGCCTATGGTGGAAAGGCAGAGGACGCTTTTGATGTGGTCATCCCTTCACTGCCCGGCCACGGATTCTCAGGCAAGCCGGCAGCGACCGGCTGGGACCCCATTCGCATTGCAAGAGCCTGGACCGTTCTGATGAATCGCCTCGGATATACGCGATTTGTCGCGCAAGGCGGCGATTGGGGCAACGCAGTCACGGAGCAGATGGCTCTGCAGGGCCTGCCGCAGTTGATCGGCATCCACACCAATATGCCCGCCGCTGTGCCGGCCGATGTGGCCAGGGCGCTGCAATACGGTGAACCGGCGCCCGGGCGCCTTTCAGCCGAGGAAAAAGGGGCGTGGGATCAACTCGACTTCTTCTACAAGCACGGTTTAGGTTACGCGCAGGAGATGGCGAACCGCCCGCAGACGCTCTATGGGGTTGAGGATTCACCGGCAGGTTTGGCGGGTTGGATGCTCGATCACGACGCGAGCAGCCTGGCGATGATCACACGGATTTTCGATGGTCAGCAAGAAGGCCTGACGCGAGACGACATTCTCGATAACATCACGCTCTACTGGCTGACGAATACAGCGATCTCTTCCGCTCGGCTTTATTGGGAGAGCAAACTTGCGTTTTTCGCTCCGAAAGGCGTGCCGATCCCGGCGGCCGTCAGTGTCTTTCCGGACGAGATTTATGCTGCCCCGAAGGGTTGGACAGAGAAAGCTTATCCCAAACTCATTTATTACAACCGCCTTCCGAAAGGCGGCCACTTCGCAGCATGGGAGCAACCGCGAGTGTTCACCGAGGAACTGCGAGCCGCATTCCGGTCTGTGCGATAGCGGAAGGAGTATTTTATGACCACGAATGCTGAAAAGTCAGTCGCATCGATGTCTGCCGAGCAGAGATTGAAGGCGTTGAACCTCGACCTTCCCGCCCCGCCCGAGCCATTCGGAACCTATACGGAAGCGGTGCTGACAGGCAACCTGCTCTTTCTGAGCGGGATGCTTCCGACCGAAGGCCGCAGCGCCAAATTTGTCGGACGCGTGGGGGCGGAACTCGATGTCGAAGCGGGCCGAAGGGCGGCACGCCTCTCGGCGATGAATGTACTCGCGGTGGCCCGCCAGCATCTCGGCTCGCTCGACCGGATAAAGCGAATCGTCCGCCTCGGAGTGTTCGTCGCGACCTTAGGGGATGTTCGTGATCAGCCGAAGATCGCGGATGGAGCGTCGGACCTCCTTCAGGACGTTTTTGGACAGGATAAAGCCCCCAGCCGCCTGGTTTATGGTGTGGCGAGTCTGCCCCTGGGCGTGCCCGTGGAGTTGGAAGTAATTTTCGAGGTCTGAGCGTGATCAAAGGGAGACTATTCATGGCAACACTGATAGCTGCCGCTGCGGGGACGGAGGCAGTATGCGAAACGCCCGTGAATAACCCCACGTTCTATCGCACTGTTGCATTCGATGGACTCTCAATTTTCTATCGGGAGGCCGGTCCAAGAGACGCGCCTGTCATCCTTCTGCTTCACGGCCTCCCCTCCTCGTCGAGGATGTTTGAACCGCTGTTCGGCCGCCTTTCCGACCGATATCACCTGGTGGCGCCCGACTACCCCGGGTTTGGTCACAGTGATTGGCCGAATCCCAAGACATTTGCGTATACGTTCGATCACTACGCGGAGATCATGTCTGGATTCGCCGAGGCGCTTTCGCTCCAACGCTTTACGCTCTACATGCAGGATTATGGCGGCCCCGTGGGCTTCCGGATGGCTTTGGCGCATCCAGAGCGAATCGAAGCGCTCATTGTGCAGGATGCCGTCGCACACAACGAAGGACTGGGAGCAAATTGGAAGACTCGCCGAGCCTTCTGGGCCGACCGCGCCGCGAATGAGAGTGCCCTTCGCACCAATCTGCTCTCGATAGCCGCCACACGGACCCGACACGTCGGAAGCGATCCCAATGTCGAACGCTACGATCCCGACCTGTGGAGTGATGAATACAGGTTTCTGAACCAGCCGGGCCAGGCCGACATCCAAAGTGACCTCTTCTACGACTACCGCACCAATGTCGACGCGTATCCCAAATGGCAGGCATGGCTGCGCGAAAAGCAGCCGCGCTTGCTTGTGATCTGGGGTAAGTACGACATGTCTTTCGATCTTTCTGAGCCTGAAGCTTATCGACGCGAGGTGCCCAACGCGGCAGTTCATGTCCTCAACGCGGGTCACTTTGCGTTAGATACTGCCGCTGACGAGATCGCGGCATTGGTCCGCGCCTTCAGGCCAGTAGAAGAGATTCGTTGGAAGCAGCCGTTGCAAGTGACTTCTCACCCTTAGGAAGGAAATCTATGTCAAATAGCAAAATGGAACTCGCTGTGGAATCGAATCCTCTGGATTTCATTCCAGAGGAAATGCCGTTCGATGTGCCTTATGGGCCCGCGATTTCGCTGGATCGAGCCGAGGCGGTGATTCACGCCGCCGTGGCCGAGGCCAAGAAGCGGAATTGGAAGATGAACGTAGCAGTGGCCGATTCGGGTGGCAACCTGGTCGCCTTTGAGCGAATGGATGGCGCGATGCTTGCCTCGATTCAGATCGCTATACACAAGGCTCGAGCAGCCGCGACCTTCCGGCGCCCAACAAAGGTCTTTGAGGAAGGTATCAATCTGATGCATCTCAACTACCTGCTCGCGTTCGACGGGGTTATTGCATCCCGGGGCGGCATTCCCCTGATCGAGCAGGGCAAGATTATCGGCGCAATCGGTTGTTCGGGAGGCGCCGATTCGCAGGATGAGGTGGTCAGCACCGCAGGCGCGGCAGCAATTTAACCAACTCCCGAATATATGCGTCGCGAAACACGGGGTCTGGAATCAACTCACGAAAAGGAGAAATTATGTCTGCAGCTAACGCAGCTACGGAAACCGTCATTAAGGCGAATCCCGCGGCAACAGCGAACTCATCGACAAAACCCGCACAGGTTCGACTGACGCGGCGGTCGCCCGCCTATTGGCGCGTGACGATAGACAATCCGCCTGTCAACGTGATGGGCCCGGAAATGGTTCGCCAGTTCCAGGAAGTCATCCATGCAATTGAGGCCGACGAACATGTCAGGGTCGTAGTATTTGACAGCGCGGTGGATGACTATTTCCTGAATCATTCCGATTTCACGGCAAAGCTTGAGGATCTGACCGCAATGCCGGCAGGACCCACGGGTTTGCCTCCCTGGCCGGACTTTCTCGTGCGCCTGACTCGCGCGCCAGTCGCCTCCATTGCTCTCATCCGAGGCAGGGCGACGGGCAACGGCAGCGAGATCACGCTCGCTTGCGACATGAGCTTCGCAAGCCGCGAAAAAGCCATCCTCTCGCAATGGGAGGTGGGCGTCGGGATGGTGGCTGGCGGCGGCCCCATGGCCCGGCTGCCACAACTCATCGGGCGGAACCGTGCCCTTGAAGTGCTCTTAAGTTCCGACGACATCCGGGGAGAACAAGCGGAGGCTTACGGCTACGTGAATCGCGCCCTGCCCGACGCAGAGTTAGACGATTTCGTAGAGACGCTCGCGACGCGGATCGCTCAGTTCGACAAATGGGCGATCGCCAACACCAAGCGTCTGGTGAATACCAGTCTGCCACCGGACGTCGAGATCGGCGCCGGGTGGGATGCCTGCATCGCTTCGCTCGGGCGACCTTCCGCACAAGCCGGGATACAAGCGCTAAACGCACGCGGCTTCCACAAGCCCGGAGATGTTGAAAATCGCCTTGGATACTATCTTGGCCAAATCCCGCGCTGAGGCGCCCCTCATCTACTGCACATGGCGGAGCCTGTAAGCACAGGCTCCGCAGTTGTTTGTCGACTGCTCGTCTACGCCCCTGCATCGCTTAAGCGGCGCTGTACCGACTCCCGAGCTACTGTTTCGCTTGGCGCGCCGGTTCTGGTTCCCGTGTCGTGCGCACACACTATCTTTGGATTCTGGGTCACCCACCAAGTTCACCCGCGGCCGTCGCGGACGTTTCAAATGCGCTTCCCATTCGCTGTGGTGGACGGAGGAACTTTTTCGCGATATGGGGCGGGAAGCGTTTGCAGGGGTGATCGAGGTCTCACAAGGTACGGCGCCGAAGAATGTGGTAAACCCGAAGTTCTCAGCCTGCCCGGCTTTCAGCGCAAGCTCGAGCGGTTCCGTTAGGCAACTTCGAAGTGGGGTTCGGTGCCAGCCCGATGAAGCAGAAGCTGCGGGGCGGACATGCAGTTTATACGTGGAGCATGGCCGAGGGCTTTGCCAGCGATCGCACTCCCGCACCCTCAAGCCGCATATCTTCGTGGAACTGATCCCGAGGTACTGCAGTTTTAGCGTACTCGGGATCCGCCGTTCTTGAACTGGTGAATCAGCTCAGCGTCCGCTATTTGCTTTCGATCCGCATTCCGTAGAATGATCGCCATACGAAGTACATGGAGATGGCGAGGAATGCCGATCCGAGCAGCGTGGTCAGCATCGGGCCCTGATCCTTCGTAATGGAAACCGCCAGTTCCACCGCTAGCAGGCCGAACAGAGTGGTGAACTTGATAATGGGGTTTAAGGCTACCGATGAGGTGTCCTTGAACGGATCGCCTACCGTATCGCCAACGACCGTAGCGGCATGGAGCTCCGTGCCCTTCATCTTCAAATCGGTCTCGACGATCTTCTTGGCGTTATCCCAAGCACCGCCGGCGTTGGCCATAAAGATGGCTTGATACAAACCGAAGAGCGCGATGGAAATCAGGTAACCGATGAAGAAATACGGCTCAAAGAAGGCGAACGCCAGCGTGGCGAAGAACACCGTAAGGAAGATGTTGAACATGCCTTTCTGCGCATACTGCGTGCAAATCTCCACCACCTTCTTCGAATCCTTGACCGAGGCCTTGGTGCTGCTCTCCAGATTGATGTTCGCTTTAATGAACTCCACTGCGCGATAAGCGCCGGTGGTGACCGCTTGAATCGAGGCGCCGGTGAACCAGTAAATGATCGCGCCGCCCGTGATCAGTCCCAGCAGAAACGGCGGGTAGAGAATGGACAGATTCTGCAACAGCTCCGGCTTCAAACCTTCGGTCAGGCCCAGAATAATCGAGAAGATCATGGTGGTGGCGCCCACTACCGCGGTACCGATCAGCACCGGCTTGGCAGTGGCTTTGAACGTGTTCCCGGCGCCATCGTTCTCTTCCAGGTGTTCCTTGGCAACTTCGAACTTCGGAGCAAAGCCAAAATCGCGCTGAATGGCCCCCTCGATTCCCGGAATCTGCTCGATCGTGGAGAGCTCATAGACGGATTGCGCGTTGTCGGTAACCGGGCCGTAGGAATCGACCGCAATCGTCACGGGACCCATGCCGAGGAACCCGAAGGCAACCAGCCCGAATGCGAATACCGCCGGCGCCAGCATCAGCGTGCCAAGTCCCATGGTGCTGACCGCGTAGCCGACAGCCATCAGACCCATCACCGCCATGCCGATCCAATAGGCACTGAAGTTGCCGGCAACCAGGCCGGAGAGAATGTTTAGCGACGCGCCGCCTTCGCGGGATGAGGTGACTACTTCCTTCACATGGCTGGATTCGGTCGAAGTAAAAACCTTCACCAGTTCCGGGATGATGGCGCCGGCCAGTGTGCCGCAAGTGATTACGGTGGAGAGCTTCCACCAGAGCGAGCCATCGCCCAGTTGCGGAATCAACAGGTAGGAAACAACGTACGTCAGAGCAACCGATACGATCGAAGTCAGCCATACCAACGTGGTAAGCGGAGCTTCATAGTTCATCTTGTCCACGTCGCGGTACTTCGCGGCAGCCATTGCTTCATTGATGAAATAAGAGACGCCGGAAGCGATCACCATCATGATGCGCATGACGAAGATCCAGACGAGCAATTGTACTTTTGTTTCAGAGCCGTTGACAGCCAGCAGGATGAAGGAGATCAGCGCGACGCCCGTAACGCCGTAGGTTTCAAAGCCGTCCGCGCTGGGTCCCACTGAATCGCCCGCGTTGTCGCCCGTGCAATCGGCAATCACGCCGGGGTTGCGCGCGTCGTCCTCTTTAATCTTGAACACGATCTTCATCAGATCGGCGCCGATGTCGGCGATCTTGGTAAAGATTCCACCGGCAACCCGGAGTGCCGCCGCGCCGAGAGATTCTCCGATCGCAAAACCAATGAAACAGGAGCCCGCATAGTCGCCGGGGATGTAGAGGAGGATGAACAGCATCAACAGCAGCTCGACGCTGATCAGCAGCATCCCGATGCTCATGCCCGCCTTGAGCGGAATGGCGTAACAGGGATACGGCTTGCCGCGCAGGCTGGCAAACGCTGTGCGGGAGTTAGCAAACGTATTCACGCGAATGCCGAACCACGCGACGCCAAAGCTTCCCCCGATTCCAATGAGACTGAACATCAGGATGATCAGGACTTTGACCGTTTCAAAATGCTGCAGCACGCCGAAGTAGAGGACGATGATGACGCCGATGAAGAGTTCGAGGAGAAGCAGAAACCGTCCCTGCGTTAAGAGGTATGTCTTGCAAGTCTCGTAGATCAGCTCCGAGATTTCCAGCATGGAAGAATGAACGGGGAGATTTTCAAGCTGCTTGTAGGTGACCAGACCGAACAGCAGTCCGAGGGCACAGACAGCAAGTCCGCCCATCAGCAAAGTGCGGCCATTGATTCCTCCCAGGAAGGTCGCCTGCCCAAGATCGGGCAGCACCAGATTAGCTTCTCCACCTGTGTGCGGGGCCTGCGCCAGCAGCGGCACGCAGAGAATCGCCAGGGCGATCAAGAGAAGGGGAAGATTGCGGCGAAGAGTCCCCAAGATCCTGGTACCGGATCTTGCTACTTCGACGCGGAAGTTCATTTCCATTGCGATGTGTCCTCCGACAGATCAAATAAGTTTTTGGTGAACGCGAGGTTACACGCCGCTACACCCACGAATCACGATAACTCAGGGGCGTTCCGGGAAGCAACAGGAAAGAACAGACTTGTCCAACTAAACGGCCTGAAATATCAGGCACTTCAGGTAGTGTGTCTCCGGTACGGTGAGCAGGATGGGATGATCTTGCGACTGCGTGCGCCGCTCCAGCACGCGCAGGGTGCGGCCTGCGTCGAGCGCCGCGGCGGCCACGGTTTCCAGAAGCATGGCTTCGCTGAAATGGTGGGAACAAGAACAGGTGATCAAGATGCCGCCGGGCTCCAGCAGGCGGAGTGCGCGGAGGTTGATCTCCTTATATCCGCGTCCGGCATCCTGCAAGTTGGTGCGGGACTTGGTGAACGCAGGCGGATCGAGGACGACGGTTTGGAAGCGCTGCCGGGCGCCGGAATAGCTGGAGAGCAGGTTGAAAACGTCAGCGTTGCGGAATGACACGTTGCCAATGCGGTTTAGAGCGGCGTTTCGCTGCGCGGTTGCCAGAGCTGTGGCCGAACTGTCCACAGCTTCGACGGATTCACAGCGTCCCGCCATGTGGATTGCGAATCCGCCCGTACAGGTGAAGCAGTCGAGCGCGCGGCCTGAGGCGTATCCTGCGGCCGCGGCATAGTTCTCCCTTTGGTCAAGAAACACGCCGGTTTTCTGGCCTTCCATGAGGTTGGCTTCCCAAACGAAGCCGTTCATGTCGATCTGGACGTGCTCCGGAACGGTGCCTTGGACCACCGCCGTTTCCAGCGGCAGTGCTTCGTGTTTCCTCACGGCCACGTCGTTCCGGGCGACGATGCCGGCGGGCTTCAGCAGTTCCTGCAGTGCCGTCAGTATTTCGGGTTTTGCGCGATCCATCCCCTGGCTCAGCGTCTGGATCACAAGATATTCGCCATAGCGGTCGACTACGAGACCGGGCAGCAGATCGGCTTCGCCATGGACCAGCCGGTAGGCGGTCGAGTTTCTTACGAATTGTTCGCGAAAGGTCAGCGCCTTGCCGAGCCGCTTGTAGAGGAAGGCGGCGTCAAACGGCTCTACCCGGTCCGACAGCAGACGCAGCGTGATCTGGGAGGTGGAGCTGTAGTGAGCGATGCCGAGGGGCCGGCCTCTGGGGTCGACAACCTGAACAGCATCGCCTGGCTGCGCCTCGCCGCGATCCACCACATCGCTGGCAAAGATCCAGGGATGACCGGAGGCGAGGCGCTCGGCCGCTTTGCGATTTACCTTAACTGCGGCCAATTAGCGGGCCGCCTGCAGGCGTGCGATACGGTGTTCGGTACTGGGGTGCGCTTCGGCCATCCATTCAGTTTACCTACCTCGAAGTCCTGAATCAGCATCGCCCGCCCCTTGAATGTTTCAGGTGTCTGTTCCATAATCAAGCCATGAACGAGGCGAGCCACGGATCGGCTGTAAGCAGCGAACGGTCGGCGCCGGCCGTTATCGTAAGTCTCTACCGCCAGGCCTTTAACGAGTTCGGTCCTTCCGCTTTGTGGAGCAGCAGGCCCGTTCCCAATCCGACAACCGCTGATGCCCTGGCGATTACGCAAAGCCTGCGGGTCGAGGGTAGTATGCAAGCGCGGCAACTGGCGGAGCAGATCGAGCGGGCTTGCCGTGCCGCTCTCTAAAATTCAGACCGACGTTCTCCGCCTACTTGCTGCGCACCGCGACCCGGAAAGCTATGTAGCCGGAAGCACACCACTCAATCGGGAGGCGCCACGCTTCTCCGGTGATATCGACGTTTTTCACGACCGTGAGGAACGGGTGGCACGCGCCGCAGAAGAAGATACGGCATTGCTTGAGAAGCACGGCTACGCAATGCAATGGATCAGGCGGGAACCCAATATCTATGCGGTTTTGGCAGAGCGCGAGAACGCAACAACAAGGTTGGAATGGGTTATTGACAGCGATTTCCGGTTTTTTCCGACGATGCGCGATGAACTCTTTGGTTACGTACTACACCCTATCGACCTTGCAATGAATAAAGTTGCCGCTGCTTACGGACGGCGAGAGCCGCGCGACGTCGTGGACTTGCTCACCATTCATGACCGGATTTTACCCTTAGGAGCCGTTGTTTGGGCCTCGGCAGGCAAAGCTTTGGGTTTTACACCCGAAGGAATCATAAACGAAATCCGGCGTGTTGCCCGTTACACGGAAGCCGATTTCCGCCGCCTCGCCAGTGATCCCCCGATTGACCCCGCTGCCACCATGACGCGCTTGCGGGAAGTACTCAGTGATGCTGAAAGGTTCATTACCCGGATGCCCACGGGCAGAGTCGGATTGCTGTTTTTGCAAGGCAGCAAGGTGGTACAGCCCGACCCCGACCGCTTAGGGGACTATAAGACCCACGCTGGACAGCGGCGCGGCCAATGGCCTCGCAGCGCCGAAATAACGGCCGCCATGTTTGAACGAGCACAGCGGCTAGACTACGCACAATGACTGAAGCAAAGGTCTGGAGATAAAGTATGGTTAGCGGGCCGCCTGCAGGCGTGCGATGCGATCTTCGGTACTGGGATGCGTCGAGAACAACTTGAAGATCGCGTCTCCGGTGAACGGCTTAATAATAAACATATGGGCAGTGGCCGGGGAAGCATCCATCGGGATGCGCTTCGACCATCCTTCCAGTTTACCGAGTGCGGAGATCAGGCCTGCGGGACCACCCGTATACTTCGCCGCAGCGCCGTCCGCCGAGTATTCGCGGGTTCGTGAGATCGCCATCTGAATCAGCATGGCGGCAATTGGCGCCACGATCAGCATGAAGAGTCCCCCTCCCCGGTTTTCACTGTCGCGCCGGTCACCGAAGAAGAAGGACATACGCGCCAGCATCGTGATGGCTGCCGCGATCGTCGCGGCGACAGAGCTGATCAGAATATCGTGATGCAGAACGTGGCCCAACTCGTGGGCGATGACCCCTTCCAGTTCACGATCGTCCATCACCTGCAGAATGCCATAGGTGAAGGCCACCGAAGCGTGGGACGGGTTGCGGCCCGTGGCGAAAGCATTCGGAGATTCGTCCGGAATCAGCCACAGCTTCGGCATAGGCAAGCCCATTTTCGAAGCGAGATTTTGCACCAGCGGACCAACTCTCGCATAGATCTGCGGATTATCAGCAGGGCTTACCGGCTGGGCGGAATAACTCGCCAGTGCAATCTTGTCTGAGAAAAAATAGCTGAAGAAATTCATCAGGACTGCCAGCCCGAGGCCGATATATAGCCCATTCTCGCCGGCGATCGCTCCGCCGCCCAGGACCAGGATCCCGCTCAACGCACTGAGCAAAAGCGCCGTTTTGAGGCCGTTCATTTTTATCAATCTCCTGTTATTTAGATGCAAAAAGGCCCACCGCGTTGCAGCGCGGTGGGCCCTGTGTTTCCGGAAGTACTCGCTCTTATTGCTGAATTTCTACCTTCACGGAACGCGGTTTCGCGATTTCCATTTTAGGCAGAGTCACCGTGAGCACCCCGTTCTTGAAGTCCGCCTTTACCTTCTCCACATCGACGGTGTTCGGCAGGGCAAAGCTGCGGGCAAACGTGCCGTAGCTCCGTTCGATGCGGTGGTAGCCCTGGCGGTTCTCGCTGTTCTCGAACTTCCGCTCTCCTTTCAAGGTGAGGGTGCCGTTTTCCATGCTGATGTGGATATTCGCAGCATCGATCCCAGGAACGTCGGCCTTCAGGACGAGGTCGTTTTCGTTCTCAATGATGTCTACACTGGGCGACCAGGGGCGAGTGCCGGGTTCGCTAAACATGCGGGCGACAGAATCGTTGAAGAGTCTTAGACCGCTCGGAAGATCATCCGAATCGGCGTTGAAGGGTCTGTAGTTAACTAGCGTCATATGATTGATTCCTCCAATTGGAATGTGAACGTATTTGAAGTATACAATCTTAGTGCATGATTGTCAAGGAAATTGATGTGATATTTTCGCTCTTAGCAAAAAAAATGCACCGCCGAGGGGTAGACCCTGCGCGGTGCATCGAATACAGAGGAGTAGCCTTTTACTTGGAATCTTCCGCCGGCAATTCGCCGTCGCGACCTTCCTTGATCGCCTTGAGCTTCTCTTCCCGGCGCTTGGCACGGTCGGCCGCCCGCTTGACGAGTTCGGATCCCACCAGTTCCAGAATGGCCTGCTCGGCGCCATCGCCCTTCCGCCAGCCCAGCCGGACCACGCGGGTGTATCCGCCGTTCCGCTGGCCAAACCGGGCGCCCAGCTTGTCGAACAGCTTCTTCACCGAACCCGGCGTCTCCAGGAACTGCGCGGCCTGACGGCGCGCGTGGAGCGTGTCCCGCTTGGCGAGAGTAATCATCTTCTCCACCAGCGGCTTGGCTGCCTTCGCTTTGGGCACCGTAGTGACAATGCGTTCGTTCTCGATCACACTGGTGACCAGGCTTCGAAGCAGCGCTTTGCGGGACCCGCCGTCGCGCTTTAGCTTATATCCGGACTTAAGATGTCTCATTCAGCAATGTCTCCCGCGTCTCCCTCGAGATCCTCAGGAAGGACCGGGGTCTGAGCAGGCATCGTCATGCGGCCCTGAGCGTCGAACTTGACGCCGAACCCGAGTCCGAGACCACCCAGAATTTCTTTGATTTCGTTCAGCGATTTGCGGCCGAAGTTCTTGGTCCGCAGCATCTCGGCTTCCGACTTCTGCACCAGGTCGCCGATGGTTTGAATGTTGGCGTTCTTGAGGCAGTTATAGGAGCGGACGCTAAGTTCCAGTTCTTCCACCGAACGGTTGAGCACTTCGTTCATCTGGCTCATGCCGCGTTCTGCCGGCTCTTCGCTCGCCTCGGCCACTTCTTCAAAGTTAATGAAGATACTCATGTGGTCTTTGAGCAGCTTGGCTGCCTGTCCCACGGCATCTTGGGGCGAAATCGCGCCGTTAGTCCAGACTTCAATGGTCAGCTTGTCGTAGTCGGTCATCTGCCCCAGACGAGCCGCTTCCACGTTGTAGTTTACTTTGCGTACCGGCGAATGCACTGAGTCGATGGGAATGAACCCGAGCGGCAGGTCTTCGTCGTAGTTGCGGTCGGCGTTGACGTAGCCACGGCCCGACTTCAGGCGCATTTCGATATTGAGCTTGCCGCCCTCGCCGATGGTGGCCACCGGCATGTTCCGGTCAAGCACTTCCACATCCGCTCCGGCTTCGATCTGCCCGCTCAAGATCTGTCCTGCGGAATCGGCTCTGAGGTATACGGTCCGCATTCCTTCCCCGGACATCTTGAAGGGAATCTGTTTCAAGTTGAGAATGATATCCGTGGCATCTTCCACGACGCCCGGAATGGGGCTGAATTCATGCGCCACGCCGTCAATGCGCACGGCGGTAATGGCGGCCCCTTCGATGGAGCTAAGCAGCACGCGGCGCAGGCCGCTGCCGATGGTGGAGCCGAACCCGCGCTCGAACGGCTGCGCGGTGAACTGGCCGAAACGCTCGGTGAGCGTCTCTGTGTTCGCAACGAGTCTCTTTGGCTTCTGAAAACCTTTGAACATAGTTTGTCCTTGAAGTTTGTTCCTTCGTAGAACGCTTTACTTGGAGTACAACTCCACAATTAACTGCTCGTTCAACTGGATCTGAACTAATTCCTCACGCTTCGGCTGAGTCAGCACGCGGCCTTTCAAGGTCTCGCGGTCCACTTCCAGCCAGTTGGGGGTGGGAGTGTGCGCCGTGGTATCACGCGCGCCCAAAATGGTAGGATTCTGCTTGCTGCTTTCGCGGACTTCCACCGCGTCTCCAGGGCGAACCTGGAAGGAGGGGATGTCTACTTTTTTCCCGTTGACATGGAAGTGACCGTGGCGGACCAGTTGGCGCGATTGCGCACGGCTAGTGCCGAGTCCCATACGGTAAACCACATTATCCAGGCGTTTTTCGAGCATGCCGAGCAGGTTTTCGCCAGTGATGCCGGGCATCGCGCTGGCTTTTTCGAACAGGTTCCGGAACTGCCCTTCGAGCAGCCGGTAGTAGCGGCGGGTCTTCTGCTTTTCGCGAAGCTGCAGACCGTATCCGACGATCTTCTTCGCCTTACGATCCTTGCCGTGCTGGCCAGGAACATAGTTGCGCTTTTCAATCGCGCACTTCTCAGTGTGGCAGCGTTCCCCTTTGAGGAACAGTTTCATACCCTCTCTGCGGCAGAGCCGGCAGACAGGTCCAATATAACGAGCCAAATCTAACCTCCAGAACCTTTACTTACTGACCAGGTGCAGTTTACGGCCATTGGCGGCCTTCGTCCTGCTTAGTGCAAGCCGCAAGCGCGGCGGATTTACAACAATGCGTCAAACTCTGCGTTTCTTGGGTGGTCTGCAACCGTTGTGCGGAATCGGAGTACGGTCCTTTATTGATCTTACCTCAATTCCCGCGGTGGCTAAGGCGCGCACCGCGGACTCGCGGCCGGCGCCCGGTCCGCTCACCCGGACTTCCACCACGCGAAGACCGGATTCCTTGGCCTTGGTCGCCGCCGTCATGGACGCCTGCTGCGCCGCAAACGGAGTTCCTTTTCGCGAACCACGGAAGCCGAGAGAACCGGAACTGGACCAGGCGATGACGTTGCCGATGGGGTCGGTAAACGTGACGATGGTGTTGTTAAACGTCGCCTGCACGTGAACCAGCCCAACTGGAATCGACTTTTTCTCTTTCTTTTTAAAAGTCTTCTTCTTGGTCGACTTCGACGCTTTCGTATTCTTTGCTGGAGCTTTAGCCATGTTCTATTTACCCGTCGCTTTCTTCTTACCGGCTACCGTACCGCGCCTCGGTCCCTTGCGGGTGCGGGCGTTGGTATGGGTGCGCTGGCCGCGAACCGGCAGGCCGCGGCGATGACGCAGACCGCGATAGGCGCCCATTTCGATCAGCCGCTTGATATTCAGCGAAACCTCCTTACGGAGATCGCCTTCCACCGAGCCTTCGGCTTCGAGGATGATACGAATCTGATTGACTTCCTCTTCGCCGAGGTCGCCGATCTTCTTATTAAAGTCGATGCCACACCGATACAGAATGGACTTCGCCCGGGTCCGGCCAATACCGTAAATATAGGTGAGGCCGATCTCGGCTCTCTTCTTGGGCGGTAAATCTACGCCAGCAATACGCGCCATATACTCTCTCTCCTGCTAACCTTGCCGCTGCTTGTGTTTCGGATTGGTGCAGATGACGCGCACTACGCCTTCGCGGTTGATCACCTTGCACTTGTCGCACATTTTCTTAACCGATGCCCGTACTTTCATAATTTCCTCAAAACCTTCGTAATCCGGCCCCGTCCACGATCATGCGGGGATAATTCCACTTCTACCCGGTCGCCCGGCCGCAGCCGGACAAAATTCTTTACCGCCACTCCCGCCGCATGCGCCGTCACTTCCTGCTGATTTTCCAAAACCAGCCTGTATGCCGCGCTCGGCAAAAGCTCCACCACCGTAGCGGTTACGGCCGCGTCAGAACCCATGGCCCGTTTGCCGTAACGGCCACACAATGCTCAAAATGCGCCGAATACGAACCGTCTTTGGTTACGGCGGTCCATTTATCCGGCATCACTTTTGTGTCCGGTTTACCCGCATTTACCATCGGCTCGATGGCGAGGACCATTCCCTCTTTGAGCCGGGGATTCTCATTCTTGCGGTCGACGTAGTTGGGAACCTGCGGCTCCTCGTGCAGAGAAGTGCCAATCCCGTGTCCTACATATTCTCTCACAATCGAAAACCCGTTCGAGACTACGTGCTTTTCCACCGTCTCGCAGACATCGAAGAGCCGGTTTCCCGGCCGCATCTTATCGATGGCCATTTCCAAAGAATCTTCGGTCACCTGCAACAGCTTCTTTACCGATTCGTTCGGCTCGCCTACGCAAACCGTGTACGCCGAATCGCCAAAATATCCTTCCAGCTCCACACCCGTATCGATCGATACGACATCGCCTTTCTTTAGAACCCGCTTGCTCGACGGCATCCCGTGGACGATCTCTTCGTTGATCGAAGTACACAACACAAACGGATACTTAGACCCCGCCGCCGGAACATAGTACCCCTTGAAAGCAGGCCTTGCCCCCGCATCGCGGATCATTTTCTCCGCCACCACTTCCAAATCCTGCGTGGTGATTCCTTCCTTCACCATCCCCGCCAGATCCCGCAGGATCTTGTAGACCAGAAGACCGCTACGGCGCATCTTCTCAAGCTCGGCGGGACTCTTGCGAATAATCATTCCCTAGTTGCCGGTACGCCTTCCGCGAACGCGCCCGGCGCGCGGCGTGAATCCTTCGTAATGCCGCATGATCAACTGCGCCTCCACCTGGTTCACGGTGTCCATGGCCACGCCGACCACGATCAGCAGCGAGGTGCCACCGAAGTAGAACTGCACGCCCAGGCCATCCAGCAGCCAGCGCGGGAACCACTGATCGATGAAGTTGCCGATGCCCGGAATCCGCTGCAGCTTAATGCCCTGAATCATGATCTGCGGAATCAACGACAGAATCGCCAGGTACAGACCACCAACCACCGTGATCTTGGTCAAAATCTTGTTCATGTACTCGGCAGTATTCTTTCCAGGACGGATGCCCGGAATGAATCCGCCGTACTTGCGCATGTTATCCGCCGCTTCATTCGGATTGAAAATAATCGACACGTAGAAGAAGCAAAAGAAAATGATCAGCACGGTGAACAGAACCGGATAGAGCGGCGACGAATTATTAATCGCCGACAACAAACCGGTCAGGTACGGACTGTTTCTGACAAATGCCACCTGATTCAATGTCTGCGGAAAAGCCAACAGCGAACTGGCAAAAATGACCGGAATCACACCACCAGCGTTGACCTTCAACGGAAGGTGCGTCGATTGCCCGCCCATCATGCGGCGTCCCACCACGCGTTTGGCGTACTGCACCGGAATGCGGCGCTCGCCGCGCTCCACCAGGACGATGAATCCAACCACCGCCACCATCACCGCCAGAATGATCAGGAGATGGAAAATCGACCATTGCCGGGTAATGAAAACGTTCGTGTAGATTTCGTTCATGGCGTGCGGCAGCCCGATCACGATACCGGTGAAGATGATGAGCGACATACCGTTGCCGATTCCCCGCTCCGTAATCTGCTCGCCCAGCCACATGATGAAAGCCGTGCCGGTAGTCAAGCTCAGCATTGTCATCAACACGAATCCAACACCCGGATTCAGAACAAAACCGCCTTCCGAATTCTGCAGCGTCAACGCAATACCCGCAGCCTGCATGAACGCCAGGCCGACCGTGAGGTAGCGGGTCCACTGGGTGATCTTGCGCCGCCCCAGCTCCCCTTCCTTCTGCAACTTCTCCAGTGTGGGAACGACCACGGTCAGCAGCTGCAAAATGATGGACGCCGTAATGTACGGCATGATGCCGAGGGCAAAAACCGTCAGCCGGCGAAAGGTTCCACCGGAAAACAGATCGATGAACCCCAGCAGCGATCCCTGGTTGGCGGCGAAGAACCGCTCCAGTTGATTCGCATCGATTCCAGGCGTTGGAATGTGGCCGCCCAATCGATAAATTGCCAGCATCGCCAGCGTGAACAGAACACGGTTCCGCAGGTCCGGGATGCGAAAGACATTTGCGACGGCTTCGAAAAACTTCATGTTCTACCCATTCCCCAAGGGTTACTTGGCAGCAACGGCAATCACTTCAGCGGTACCGCCGGCAGCCTGGATCTTCTGCATCGCGGTCTCGGAAAACAGATTCGCCTTGACGGTGATAGCCCGCGTCAATTCGCCGGTGCCCAAAATCTTGAGCCCGGCCTGTAGCTTCTTCACCACGCCCAGCTCTTTCAAGCGGGCATAGTCGAACGTGTCGCCTTCGAGCTCATTCAGGCGCGACAGATTGACGATAGTATACTCTTTACGGAAAATGTTGGTGAAACCGCGCTTCGGCAGACGGCGGTGCAGCGGCATCTGGCCGCCTTCAAAACCGCGCATCTTGCTGTAACCGGTTACCGAACGGGCACCCTTGTGTCCACGGCCGGAAGTCTTTCCCCGGCGGGATCCCATGCCGCGGCCAACCCGGCGTTTTGTGTGTTTTTGCCCCGCTGGCGGCCTGATGTCACTGAGATTCATATGCGTATTCCTTGAATTAGTCGAAACTCTACTCGACCACCGCAAGCAAATGCGGGACCTTGAGAACCATACCACGAAACCCTGGCGTATCGGGCCGCTCCACGATCTGATTCATCTTCTTCAGACCAAGGCTGCGCACAATCACCTTGTGCTTTTCGGGCGTGCAGATCACGCTGCCGATGAGCTTGATTTTGATTTTTCCTTCAGCCATTGCAGTCTCTCCGCCTATCTATAACTTGTCTGGAGCCAGGCCGCGGATCTCCGCCACCTGCGCCTTGTCGCGAAGCTGTTCCAGCGCCGCGATAGTTGCTTTTACAACATTGTGCGGATTATGCGAACCGATGGACTTGGTCAACACATTCGGAATGCCCACCGCCTGAATCACCGCGCGCACCGGGCCGCCGGCGATCACGCCGGTTCCTGGGGCGGCCGGCTTCAACAGAACCTGCCCCGCGCCGAAGCGGCCCAGCACCTGGTGCTTGATGGTCGTTTCCAGAACGTTGATCTTGCGCAGATTCTTCTTCGCCGCCTCAATGCCCTTTTTGATGGCCGAGGGAACTTCCTTCGCCTTCCCGGTACCGAATCCAACTACTTTCGCGCCGGCGTCGCCCACGACAACCAGTGCCGAAAAGCTCATGTTCTTACCGCCCTTGACGACCTTCGTCACGCGGTTGATGGACACGACCTGCTCTTTCAGATTCAAATGCGTCGGATCGATTCGTTTTACGCTTGGGGTAGCTGCCATTTAGAACTCCAGTCCTGCTTCACGAGCGGCGTCTGCGAGCGCTTTTACGCGCCCGTGGTAAAGATAACCGCCGCGGTCGAATACCACCTTGACAATGCCCTTCTCTTTGGCGCGTTCCGCCACGAGCTTACCGATTTCTTTTGCGCCCGCAACGTTGCCGCCCTTCACGCCGGAAGCCGCTTCGTTGCTGCTGGCGGCGATGAGAGTGGCGCCCTTGCGGTCGTCGATCACCTGGGCATAGATGTGCGTCAGGCTGCGGTACACGGCCAGGCGCGGCCGCTCGGCCGTTCCCTTCACACGCTGCCGGATGCGGGAATGGATGCGCTGCCGGGTTTGGTCTTTGGATCTTTTCGCACTCATGATTACTTACCTCCCGCGCCGGTCTTACCGACCTTCTTGCGCAGAATTTCGCCCTTATAGCGGATTCCCTTGTTCTTGTACGGATCTGGCGGACGCAGCGCGCGGATATTGGCGGCCACCTGTCCCAGCATCTGCTTGTCGTAGCCGGACAGGCTCAACGCCGTCTGCTTCTCAATCTTCAGGTCGATGCCTTCGGGCAATAGAACTTCGATCGGATGCGAATAGCCCAGCGTGAACACGGCGACCCGGCCCTTTAGGTCCGCTCGATAGCCGATGCCGACGATTTCCATCTCGCGCACGAAACCGGTGGAGACACCCTGTACAGCACTCGCGGCCAGAGCGCGCGTCAAACCATGCAGCGCCGCATGCTTATCGGTTGCGCGCTGCAGTTCCAGGATTCCATTGTTCTGTTCGATAGTGATGCCCGCTGGAATCGGGACCGTGAGCTTGCCCTTGGGCCCTTCCACTTGCATTTCGCTACTGCCGATTTTCAGCTTGACGCCGCTCGGTACCGGGATTGGTTTTTTTCCTACTCTCGACATGGTGTGTTCCCTAATCCTCTAGTAAACCTGACACAGCAATTCGCCGCCGACGCCTTCTTTGCGCGCGGCACGGCCGGTCATCACGCCCTTGGGCGTAGTCAGAATGTTAATTCCCAGCCCGCCAAGGACGCGTGGAATATCGTTGCTCGACACATACACCCGGCAGCCAGGGCGCGAAAGTCTTTCAATATGCGTCATCGCAGGCTGATTGGTGGCCGTGTACTTGAGATAGATCTTGATCGTCTTCTGAGCGCCCTCTTCGGCCAGCTTGAAGTTCACGATGTAACCTTCTTCCCGCAAAATACGGGCGATCTCGGCTTTCAGCTTGGACGCAGGGACGTCGACCTTCTGGTGGCGCGCGATCAAAGCGTTGCGGACGCGCGTTAACATGTCGGCGATGGGGTCGGATGTTGTCATGCTATTTCCCTCGTTTCCAAATCTTGTTCGACATCTTATTCAACTACCAG
The DNA here is from genome assembly GCA_040002435.1 of Bryobacteraceae bacterium. Taxonomy (GTDB): domain Bacteria; phylum Acidobacteriota; class Terriglobia; order Bryobacterales; family Bryobacteraceae; genus JANXXV01. The sequence goes on along the minus strand of JBDUEM010000039.1, from coordinate 1,528 downwards.
CTGGACTTCGTCACACCGGGAATTTCCCCGGCGAGCGCCAGCTTGCGGAAGCAGATGCGGCACAGCGTGAACTTGCGCAGGTACCCGCGCGGCCGGCCGCACTGCTTGCAGCGGTTCCGGTGCTGGCATGCAAACTTCGGCTTTTTCTCGTCTTTTGCGATCTTTGCGGTGGTGGCCATTCCGTATGATTCCTTCTTTCTCGTCTATTGCCGGAACGGCATTCCGAGATGCTTCAAGAGCGCCAGGCCCTCGGCATCCGTCTTCGCCGTCGTAGTAATGCAGATATTCATGCCCTTCGTTTTGTCGACCTTGTTGTAGTCGATTTCAGGGAAAATCAGCTGGTCTTTAATCCCAAGCGTGTAGTTGCCGCGGCCGTCGAACGATTTCGACGACACACCGCGGAAATCGCGCACACGGGGCAGCGTGACCGACACCAGGCGGTCGAGAAATTCGTACATCCGCTCGCCGCGGAGAGTCACCATGCAGCCGATGGGCATCCCTTCGCGCAGCTTGAAGGCGGCGATGGATTTCTTGGCTTTAGTGACAACCGGCTTCTGGCCGGCAATCTGGCCCAGTTCGTTCACCGCGCCATCCATCAGCTTGGCGTTCTGCGTCGCTTCGCCCAGCCCGATGTTGATGGAGATTTTTTGCACCTTCGGTACGGCCATCAGGTTTGTATAGCCAAACTCTTTGGTCAGTTCCGGAACCACTTCTTTTACGTACGTCTCTCTGAGTCTTGCGCCCATTTGCGTTAAGCCTTCTTATCCAGCGCCTCGCCTGTCTTTCTGGCGACGCGCGTACGGCGGGTCTTGCCGCCGGCCGAGTCCACTTTGTAGCCGATCCGCGTGGCCACGCCACCGGAGGTCAAAATCATTACGTTGGAAGCACTGATCAGGCTCTCGCGTTCGGCAATCCCGCCCTTCACCTGCTTGGCCGGATTCGGACGCGTGTGCCGCTTAATCATGCCCACGCCCTCGACGAGGACCTTGCCCTTGTCGCGGACCACTTCCAGAACGCGCCCCGTCTTGCCCTTATCTTTTCCCGCGATCACCTTCACCGTGTCGTTCTTCTTGATACGAATCCGGGTGGACGTGGTGGCCGCCGCTCCGCGGCGGATGTTTCTTGTTTTCGGTGCTGCCATGTTAGATAACCTCCGGAGCAAGCGAAACGATCTTCATGTAGCGCTTGTCGCGCAGCTCGCGCGCCACCGGGCCGAACACACGCGTGCCAACCGGCTCGCCCACTTCATTGATGAGCACGGCGGCGTTGGAATCGAAGCGGATGTAAGTCCCATCCTTGCGGCGCGTTTCCTTGCGCATCCGCACAACCACGCAGCGAACTACCTTGCCCTTCTTGATGGCCGAATCGGGGGCAGCTTCCTTCACGCTGGCGGTGATTACGTCGCCAAGGCCCGCCCTCAAGCCCAGGTCGCCGCCTCGCGGCAGGATGCACTGGAGCCTGCGTGCGCCGCTGTTGTCGGCCACCTCCAGTATTGTGCGCATTCCGATCATGACGTTTTCCCTTGTCC
>JBDUEM010000038.1:0-38134 GCA_040002435.1 Bryobacteraceae bacterium | reverse complement strand
TTGCCGCTGACAATGGTCTGGCGAATCTCGATCTGCTTCGTCTCCGCGTCGAAGCGGAACAGCACCAGATCGGCACGCTCGCCCGTGGCCAGGCCGCGCTGGCGCCCTCCGATTCTACCCACTCGCGCTGGGTTCCGGTTCGCCATGGTCAAGGCCTCGACCAAAGAGATGCCGGCCATGCGCATCGCATTCCCAATGGCCCGGTCCATTCGCAGCGCCGAACCCGCCAGCCGCGTTTGCCCCGCCAGAACCACACGATCGTCAGCCGTCAATTCCACTTCCTGTTCACCCAGCTTATAGATCCCGGGAGTAGCGCATGCGGGCATGGAAGCGTCCGTTACCAGCAGCGACCTTGCGACGGTCTTCGCCCGCAGGGCCACCTTAAAGAACGCCGCACCCAGGTGAATCCCATCGACGATGAAGCCCGCCGAAAGCCGGTCCTCGGCCAGTTGGTCCCAGATGTAGTTGGGATGCCTCGACATCGTCGAGTGCGCGCCGTTTCCGATGTGAGTCGATTTCGTCGCCCCCGCATTCACAGCATCCTGAATCTGCTCCGCGGTCGCCTTCGTATGCCCGATGCTGATCACCACGCCATCCGCCACCACGGCCTCAATGTACTTCGTCGCGCCGGGCCACTCCGGCGATAAAGTCACCAGCCGCACGTTGCCGTCGGTTGCTTCCTGCCATCTGCGGTATTCCTCGATATCCGGAGGCCGCACCCAGCGCTGAGGATGGGCGCCTCGAGGTCCCTCGTCCGGCGAGATGTGCGGACCCTCCACATGAAAAGCCTCCATCGATTCGCCGTGCGGCAGCGCCGCCTTCGCCTTCGCCAGGTTGCGTAAAGACCCAACCATGTTTTCCGGCGAGCCCGTGATGACGGTGGGGAAGAAGCGAGCAGTCCCGGTGGAATGCAATACCCGTATGGATCTCGCAATCTCTTCGTGCGCCGTGACCGGCGAATTGTAATCAACGCCGGCGTATCCGTTCACCTGCAAGTCAATCCACGCCGGTGCCAGGTAGTCTGCTTCGGGCAGGGGATCGATTAGATGGTCCACTCCGTTGATCACGCGATCAAACGAGATCTCGACATGCTCACCTGAAGTGGCGTCCACTCCGTAACATTTCATAGTGTTTCCGTTTTATGCACAAGTTTCGAACAGGCTCTTCTCTCTAACATGATGAACCGATGTGCGGAAATAATTGTTGAAAAGGGCCAGCCCGTGAAAGATAAGTCTGGATTCATGATGGCGGGCTTGATACAACTGATCACAGATCCTGATACGGGCACGTTCGAGCGGAGATCTCGGGGGAGGTATTTCGCTCAGACGTGCCCGTTACGGTTCTTAACTTACTGCGTCACTTCCGCAAGTTTTCGAGTTCCAACCGGCGTAAGCCAGCCGTGCCGGTCCGGGCTGGTTCCTTTCACAACCGCGAAAAATTCCTTCTGAATCCGCTCCGTGATGGGGCCGCGTTTGCCGCTGCCCACCGTGACACGGTCCACCGAACGGATGGGGGTGATTTCCGCTGCGGTGCCTGAGAAGAAGACCTCGTCGGCAATGTAAAGGAGCTCGCGGGGAATGGTAGTCTCCACGACGGGGATGCCCAGTTGCTCCGCAAGAGTAAGGACCGAATCCCGTGTGATCCCAGGCAGCGCGGAGGAGCCAAGCGACGGAGTCAGTACTTTGCCATCACGCACGACAAACAGGTTCTCGCCGGAACCTTCGCTGATGAATCCGTTTGAATCGAGGGCGATGCCCTCGGCATACCCGTTCACTTGCGCTTCCATGCGGATCAACTGCGAGTTCATGTAATTGGCGCCGGCCTTGGCGAGCGCGGGCAGGGTATTGGGCGCAATCCGGTTCCAACTGGAGATGCAGACATCAACACCACTGGCGAGTGCTTCTTCGCCCAGATACTTGCCCCATTCCCAGCAAGCCAGATACACTTCCGTCGGGCACTTGGTTCCGTGAACGCCAATGTCACCATACCCGCGCAGGACGATGGGACGAAGGTAGCAGGATTGAAGGTTGTTAACGCTGACAAGCTCCACCAGTGCGGCACAAAGCTGATCCATCGAAAAGCCGACTTCGATGCGGTAGATTTTTGCGGAGTCCATTAGGCGGCGGACATGCTCGCGGAGGCGGAAAATGGCGGGCCCGGCGGCGGTTTCGTAACAGCGGATTCCTTCAAACACCGAGCTGCCGTAACTGACAACGTGTGATAGTACGTGGATCTTGGCATCGTCCCATTTAATGAAGCGGCCGTTGTGCCAGATCTTCTCAGTAGGCGTTAACATTAGATTATTATATCTTGCGAGCCTCGGCTCTGGAGGAATGACAGGATGGCACGACGATTGCTTTTGTGGCCCGTTGTTTTCATGCTGAGTGGCTCGGCGTTTGCTCAGTTGAAGGAGTACAAGCCTGGATTCAATCTCTTCTCAAAGGAGCAGGATATCCAGCTCGGCAAGGAGTCGGCAGCTCAGGTGGAACAGCAAATGCAGGTGATCAACGATCCCAAGCTGCAGGCGTTTATCGATCGCATCGGAAAGCGTCTGGCCTCGCAGCAGCAAGCCGGCGGATTCCCCTACACCTTTAAAGTAGTCAGCGACCCCAGCATTAACGCCTTCGCCCTGCCGGGCGGACCCACTTTTGTGAACACCGGCCTGATTGTAGCGGCAGACAATGAAGACCAGCTCGCTGCCGTCATGGCGCATGAAATTTCCCACGTATCCCTGCGCCATGGAACCAACCAGGCATCGAAGGCGAACTTCATCCAGCTTCCTGCCATGCTGGCCGGAGCCGTGATGGGAAACAGTTCTCTCCTGGGGCAGTTGACCAGCGCCGGCATCGGCCTGGGCGCCAATTCCGTACTGCTGAAGTTCTCCCGGGGAGCCGAGACGCAGGCCGACTTGAACGGCGCTCAGTTGATGGCGAGTGCCGGGTATAACCCTATTGAAATGGCCCGCTTCTTTGAAAAGCTGGAAGCCTCGGGCGGGAAAGCAGGACCGCAATTCCTCTCCGATCACCCGAATCCCGGCAATCGCATGAAGGCGATCCAGGATGAGATCCGCTACATGCCGAGGAAAGATTACACTGCCGGCGCGAACAGCAACTTCCGGGAAATTCAGGCGATTGTGAAGGCCCTGCCGCCCGCGAAGCCGAAGGTCATCCCGAACGCCCTGACCACGTCTGCTGATTCAATTCCTTCCGGCCAGTTTAAGGATTTCAAGGGCAAATCGTTTTCGCTTTCCTATCCGGACAACTGGGAGGTTTTTGGAGACAAGAACAGTAACGCCGTCACCATTGCACCCAGGTCCGGCATGGCACAGGATTCCAGCGGGAAGGTGCAGATTGGATACGGTATGATGGCGAGCTATTACATTCCACAGGGACGCGACCGCGTGGATCTGAACCAGGATACGGCCGGCCTCCTGCAGCAATTGCGGCAGTCGAATCCGGGTCTGGAGGTGGCGCAGCAGAAAGCAAAGCTGATCAAGGTCGGCGGACAGGATGCGCTGGTCACGGCGATGACCTCACAATCTCCGTTGAAAGGCGAAACCGAGCACGACACGCTGGTGACCGTGGCCAGACCGGATGGCTTGTTGTACCTGATCCTGATCGCTCCCGGCAAAGACGAGCAGAAGCTGCAGCCGGCGTTTGATAACATGATCCGCACCCTGCGATTCTAGTGGGGTGAGCAGATACGAAGCGATTCTCTTTGACTTTGACGGCGTACTGGTAGACAGCGAACCGGTCCACTTTCTGTGCTGGCAGGAAATCCTCCAGCCGTTCGGCCTGACCCTCGATTGGAAGACCTATTGCGAGCAGGGAATTGGTGTATCGGACCGGGCCATGCTTGCCGTATTATGTAAACAATCCGATCCTCCCTTGGATATCGAATTGCTTGCACTGGAGTACCCCCGCAAGAAGGAAATGTTCCGCAACCGGATGCTGGCGAACCCGGCGGTGTCGCAAAGTGTGATCGATCTGCTGGAGAGCTTGCGCGGCTACAAGCTGGCGGTGGTCACCTCGAGCGGCCGTACGGAAGTGGAACCGATTCTGGAGGCCGCCGGCCTGCTGCGGCACTTCGACACCGCAGTCTTCGGCGGAGACGTGAAGCACCTGAAGCCTGCACCGGACCCCTACAAGCTGGCGGTCGAGAGGCTCGGGGTGACGAGAGCACTGGTGGTCGAAGACTCCGATGCTGGAGTAGCTAGTGGACTCGCCGCAGGGTTGGACGTGCTACGGGTGCCGTCGCAAGTGGAGATGCCCGAGCTGCTGCGGGGGCATTTGGGGACACTATAGAGTCCTCAGAAACGCGATGAGTGCCTTCCGGTCACCGGGTTTGAGGTTCAAGCCGAACTCGTGGCCGGGAACGGCGCGAGTTGATATTCCAACACCTTTGAACCCGGTCGGCACATAATCCGGCCGGAGGCGCGCCGGATCGAACCAGTCCTCAAGGCTGGCGACCGCGCCATCATGACCGTACAAGCCCCGATACCATACCCCTTTTAGCGAAGGGACCTTGTACAGCCCCGTTCCTTTCCTCGTCTTGAGAGCCAGGCTTGGATCGGTTCCAACGGAGACCGGCATGATGTCTGCGCGAAGCGGGTGATCAAGAGGTGGCTGAAAGCCTTTCGCTAGCGTCAACTTATTATTCGTGTAAAGCGGTGGCGCGTGACATCCCGAGCATCCCGCCTGCCTGAATACCTTCTCGCCGGCCGCGGCCAAGTCGCCACGCGGATTCGGATTGGGCGGAGGCTGAAGAGAGTAGATGTACTGCGCCATAGCGTACAGCACTTCGTCTGGCCACCGGACGCGGATTTTTCTTTGCGTATCGCTTAGCATTCGATGATTCCCAAATTCCATCGAATCTGAGTATTCGATGAGCGCAGCGTAACGCATCAGATCCCCTGGGCCGCGGTGCTGGTGAGTAGCTGTGTGATCGATGTACTGGCGATCGCGCATCCCAATCAGGTCGGGGATCTTCGTAATGTGCCAGGGACTCCCATTCGGGCGGTCCGTCACGCCCGGTACCTGCGCATCGAACAGTTGCCCCACCTCCTGGTCGGACATGGTCTTGAGCCGCTGGTGAATATCGTCCGGAAGCCATGGGACCCCGAATTGGCGATAGGCCGCCATCTGGGGGCCGTCTCCGGAATAGGATATCCGCGCAGCCCGCTCGAACATACGATCCAGAAGAGCATCGCTGGTCCGACGCGAAATCCCGGGACCGGTGATCGTTGTGCCATCATCCAGAACGCGAGTATGGCACGAGGCGCACGCTGTCACCCCGAGTGCGATTCCTTGCGGCGTGACCACCCAGCGGTAGATCGCCAGCGTTCCATCCACAAGCGCTACGACGCGGTCCTTTTTCTTGCGCATGTAGTCGGACGACCGAGCCATAGAAATCGACTCCGCGTCGTACAGCCGGAAGAAAGGAACGTCGATCTCTTCCCAAACTCGCTTGCCTGCGGCTGCCCAGTGGAAGGAGGGTCCGATGCTCGACAGATCGATGAGGGCCTCAGGTTTCTGATTCCTGAGTCGTTCCCAATATCCTGCGGGCTCGCGGTCTGGGAGATAAACCGGATATGTCCGGTAGTTGTCGACGGGTGCTCCGTAGTACTCGTCTTCGGAAAAATGGCCGGGCCGAACGTGGATGTTGGCAACGGGGGTTGCCCAATCGGATAGTGCGCGGGTTTCCCAGGTACGAGGAACCGACGCTTGAGTCGTGGCTTGCTGAGCAGCTAAGAACCGGCTTGAAAGGGCAATCCAGATCAGAACGACAAATTTCATCGCACGCCTCTGGATTTGGAGTATATCGCGTATCGCGAGATTTGGTTCACATGGCCTCTTTTTACTTCTGATAACAGATATTATGTCGACTTTCATTTAGGCGCAAAAAAAGGCCCCAGATCCTGAAGGGCGATCTGAGGCCTGAGGGAAGAAATTTTGTGGTTAGCGCCCGCGGCCGCCGCGTCCCCCGCCATTGTTAGAACGGGAGTTGCCACCGCCCCGGCTTTCACCGCGTGAGCCGCCGCCTCCGCCGCCGTTGCCACCGCTATTGCCGCGCGATTCCACGCTGCGGGGCTCCGGTCTGGGCGCGGTGCGCTCGACGGTCCGTTCCGGGGCTCGTTCTCTCACGATTTGCGGGCTGATGCGAATGTTGCCTCCGCTGTCGCCGCGGCTGCGCTGGGGCTCCACTCTCGGATTCTCCATCGGCATCGGCTGGTAGCGCTGCATCTGTTGCTGCTGACGAGGCGTCGAGTCGAAGCCGCGTTGATAACTCCTAGTGCTCGGCCTCGCAGTCGGAGTCTGCACCTGCGTCTCGGAGACGCCACGGGTTGCAGGTGAGCCGTTTAGATTCCTCCAGCCGTTCGGTACCGTGTTGCGGTTGTCCTGTACACGATTCTGTGGCTCGCGATTGTCGCTGCCGCGAAATGCCTCACCCTGGGTCCGTAGCGGTTCGCCAAACCGGCGCCAGCCTGTATCGCCCGTAGCAGCGGGTGCCCTGCCCGGTTGCGCCGCAGGAATGGATCCCGCGACACGGCGCGAAGCCTGCTCCATGCCCCTGCGCTGGTCTTCAAACGAAACACGGTCGACTCGTGTGGGCTGCCGGCGGCTGGAAAACTGCGCGGCCGTTACTGGACGTACGTTGCGGGTTTCCCGGTCCGACATGCGCAGACTCTCGCGGCCCGGCACCACCGGAAGCTGACCTCGTACTAAACTCGCACGGCTTAAATCGTCCACCGAAACCCGGTTGTTGTAACTAACCCGTCCACGGCCAAAATTGTTGTGGTCCACAGCCGTAATCCCGTCGTGGACGCGCGCGTTGCGGTAGGTACCACCAATGTTCACGTTGTGCTGAAGGTTTATGCCTCTATCTGCATAACCCGCATTGCGATAGCCGCCGTAAACACCTCTGCCGTACCCTCTATAGTAGGGTTCGTGCGGTCCCAGGGGCACCCAACCCACGCGTTCAAATCCAACGCCTCCGCCGCCGCCTAATCCGAAGAACGCGACACGCGCCGGGCTCCAGTAGTGCCGGCCATAGCGTTCCCCCGGGTACCAGCACCATCCAAACGAGGCCCGGTAGAACCAACTTCCGTAGTGATACGGAGCCCAACCCCAAGGGTCGTAGCTTACCCAGGTCCAGCCGTAATAGTCTTCCCAAACCCATCGGCCATTCCGGTATGGCGCCCATCCGGCAGTGGCGTATGGCGACCACACATTGCCGTACTCTGCATCCGCCACCCAGCGGCCATTGTTGTCCAGATCTTCGACACCATAGATGTCTTTGCTCACGTATTGCCGGCTTTGGGAATGTTCCAGTTCCCTGTCGCGGCGATCATTCCATTGATCCCATTCATCCAAATGCAACGCGCCTACCACCTGAACCTCCGGGTCGGCGGGTGTTCCGCGGGCCAGCATCGTTCTTCCGGCCGAGAGCCGCTCACTTCCTCGCGGGGTGTAGATATCGACGTCCCCGGCGCGAACGGTAATCTCCGTCGTGCCGTCCTCGCGCACCGTCACACGGTAGATGCCGCGGGTTACGGGACGAATGGATACCGTAGGTGTGCTCAATTCTACATCGGAGGACTGATCTCGCAGTACACGAAACGTCACCGTGCCGCGGGCGATCTGAATCTGGTAGCGGTTGTATTCCAGTTCGGAAAGCCGCACCTCCGCCATCTGGTTCAAGCGGACCATATTGGAGGAATCGAATTGAATTTCGGCGCGGGCTCCCTGATTGGTCACCACAGCGTCTTCGACCATCATTGGCGCATTCAACGCGCCCGCCACAACTTCGCCGGAATCCCCGCGGCGCACTGACACGTCTCCATTGATGACGCTCAGGCGCGCCACAGCCCGGTTCTGATCCTCGTCCGGGCCGCCGTTCTGGTCCTGAGTATCCGGCGGAAACTGTGCAAACGTCAAAGCAACGGTTGCCAGCACCAGCGATCCCATGACTGCCAGTACACGGTTCATTTCTTCTCTCCTCAAAGGCTAACCTGTTGATTGCATTTCGACGCCCACTCTCTAAATGTTGCAATGAATAGACATTAATGAAAACCTAGTGGTTGAAAACCACCACAACCGTACGGGAAGGACCACTTCCGGTATGATGTCTCCTAATGCCGCGACTTGCGCGCCTTCGTTTCCTCTCCGCCCCGGCGATCCTGTTCCTGATCTCCATGGCGTTCTGCTGGAAACTGGTGCTGACCAATGAATACACCTGGCTCGAAAGCCCGGACCTGGCCAATCAGGTGCTGCCATGGTATCAGTTTCAAGCCGGTGAGTGGCATCAAGGCAGGTTTCCGCTGTGGGATCCGAACCACTGGGCGGGACAACCCCTGCTGGGGCAAGCTCAGCCAGGCGCGGTCTATCCCTTGAACTGGCTGCTGTTTTCCGTGCCCCTTCGCCACGGGTGGATCCGCCAGCCGGCGTTGCATTGGTATTTCCTGCTGATCCATTTCCTTGGGGCGCTGTTTACCTACGCCCTTTGCCGCGACTTGGGGCGCCGGCGGTCGGCCTCCATTCTGGCAGGCTGCGTCTTTGCCTACGGCGGCTTCGTGGGAACGAACGATTGGCCCCAGATGCTGAACGGCGCGATTTGGGCTCCGCTGGTCTTCCTGTTCCTGTTGCGATCGGTGCGCGGAGACCGCACCCTTGCCAGTGCCTGCCTTTCGGGCGCATTCCTCGGCGTATCCTGGCTGAGCGGCCATCATCAGATCCCCATCTTCGTCACACTGACCGCCGGCGCCGTTTGGATTTATTACATCGTCAAAGACCTGCGGCTGCTGCGGCCGGCAGTGCTCTTCGGGGTGTTCCTCTTTCTGACCGGAGCACTGCAGACCCTGCCCGCCTATGAATACGGAAAGCTGTCTTACCGCTGGGTCGGGCTCGACGAGCCCATTCCGTGGAATGTGAAGGTTCCCTACTCCATCCACTCGAAGTTTTCGACCAGTCCAGAGACGCTACTCGGCATCCTGTTTCCGGGGATGCACCTGCACACCGATCCGTATATGGGCGTGCTGGCGATTTCGCTGGCCTTGCTGGCGATCGCGTGCTGTTTTCACCGGCCCATGGTCCGGCTGTTCGGCGCCATCGCCGTTGGAGGACTGTTGTTTACGCTGGGCGACGGAACGCTTCTCAACGGGCTTTTCTACGCCATTGTGCCCATGGTGGACAAGGCTCGGTCGCCTTCCATGGCAGTGTTCATCTTTAACTTCGGGATTTCTATTCTAACTGCTTATGGAATAGACAGCTTACGCGACAAGCATTCGGAGATCTGGGCACGCCGGATTGCCATCGGTCTGGGAGTATTGTGGGCCTTCGTTTTTGGCATTGTTCTCGTCTGCGCCCTGGTAGGAAAACCACTCACGGAGAACCGTCCGCTTTTGACCGGGCTGTTCGCGGTTCTAGGGGCTGTTTTGATTTACGGATACCTGCGCGGAAATCTGGCCCCACGGACGCTCGCCACCCTCTGCCTATTACTGGTCGCAGGTGAGCTTAGCCTGACGTTTGGCTTTTTACTTCCCAACAGATACGACGCAAATCGAAACCCTTACTTGAAGCGCATTACTGAATTTCAGGACGTGATCGGCTACCTGCGAACCCGGCCCTCGCCAATGCGTGTCGATGTCGACGATCAGGCGGTGCCCTACAATGCCGGCGACTTCTACGGGTTTGAACAGTTGAACGGCTATCTCGCCAGCCTCAGCAGCAACATGATCCGCATGGAGACTCATACGGAACGGACGCAGCAGTTGTTCGCAGTCAGCTATTTCGTGGGGAAACAGCCGAAATTCGCGTCGCAACGATTGATGTATGAGAGTCCCAACGGGCTTAAGGTGTATTCCAATCCGTCGGCCTTCCCACGTTCCTGGATTGTGCACAAGCTGGAAAAGTTGAACCATCTGGATGAGATTCGCGAGTTCATCGGAAACCCGCAAAAGGACTTACGTAACGTGGCTTCGCTGCTGGGCGAGGTGCCCGGCCTGGAAACCTGCGAAGGAAACGATGAAGTGAAGCTGCTCCGCCACCTGCCCAATCTGGTCCAACTGGCTTCCCAATCCGGCTGCCGGGGCATGGTGGTATTGGCCGATACTTATTTCCCCGGATGGCAAGCGACCGTCGATGGGCGACCCGCGAAGGTCTACGAACCTTACGGCGTATTTCGGGGGGTTATCGTGGATAAGGGTACCCATTTGATTGAGTACCGGTATCGTCCGCGCTCGGTCCAGGTTGGAGCGGCCTTCACCTTCATCGGGTTCCTGGGAATGATTTTCTGCTTGACGAGACGTATTAATCATAGTTAACATATTAAAATAACCCATGCTTACTTCGGGCCCGAAGCAGCCGCTCTCCAGTTCCCTGCCCGAAGTTCACTCCAGCATTTCCATCTCGCAAGTTTCCCTGTGGAAGAGGATGTTCGCCTTCGCCGGACCTGCGTATCTGGTGAGCGTCGGTTACATGGACCCTGGCAACTGGGCAACCGATCTGGATGGTGGCGCCAGTTTCGGGTACAAGCTGCTATGGGTTTTGCTGATGTCGAACGGAATGGCGGTCCTGCTGCAGACCCTGAGCGCGCGGCTGGGCATTGTCTCCGGACGCGATCTGGCCCAAGCTTGCCGCGATACGTATCCCCGGCCGGTTTCCTACATCCTCTGGGTGGTGTGCGAGGTCGCGATCGCGGCTTGCGATCTGGCGGAGGTGATCGGGGCGGCCATCGCTTTGAACCTGCTGTTCCACCTGCCGCTGCTGGCGGGAGTGATTCTTACGGCAGCCGATACCCTGCTTGTCCTCTGGTTCACGCGATTCGGTATCCGGGTCATTGAGGGATTCGTACTCGTTCTTGTGGTGGTCATCGGCGCCTGTTTCGCCGTGGAGATCTTTTTTGCCAAGCCGGTCTTCAGCGAAGTGGTCAGTGGGCTGGTTCCGCGGTTGGACACCAAGAGTCTTTACACGGCAATCGCCATTCTTGGGGCGACAGTGATGCCACACAATCTTTATCTGCATTCGGCGCTGGTGCAGACGCGAAGAATCGGCGGGGCGGCGGCAGATAAACGGCAAGCCTGCCGGTTTAACCTCATCGATTCGGCAGTGGCATTGAATCTCGCATTCTTCGTAAATGCGGCAATTCTGGTAATGTCCGCCGCCGTGTTCTTCAAACGGGGCATTCCGGTGTCGGAGATTCAGCAGGCTCACGTTCTGCTGGCTCCACTGCTTGGGACCACCATGGCAAGCGTGCTGTTCGCGGTGGCCTTGCTTTGCTCGGGACAATCTTCTACGCTGACCGGCACCATGGCGGGGCAGATTGTGATGGAAGGGTTTTTGAACTTCCGCATGCGGCCGTGGCTGCGGCGTCTGATCACACGGCTGCTAGCAATTATCCCGGCGGCGCTCACCATCTATCTGGCCGGAGAACAGGGAACGTACAAGTTGTTGATCCTGAGCCAGGTGATTCTGAGCATGCAACTGCCTTTTGCCGTGATTCCCCTGATTCACTTCACGAACAACCGGGAGCGGATGGGTGAGTTTGCCAATCGCGCCTGGGTTCGAGCGCTTGCCTGGCCGATAGCCGCCATCATCGTGGGTTTGAATCTATGGCTCGCCTGGGGAGTGATTGGAGAATGGATCGCATCCGCCGGAGAGTACCGAGCGCTGGTGATCCTCGCCGTTGTTCCGGCCGCGCTGGGATTACTCACGCTGTTACTGTGGGTGACATTCGAGCCCCTACTGCCACAGTGGATGCGAAACTGGCGGCAGCTTCCCGTGCAATTGCCCGAATCAGTCGCAGTGGACCTGACCGCTCCTACGTATCAGCGAATCCTGGTGCCGCTGGATCATACAAGCCGCGACCGCTCTGCGATCTCACACGCCGCCGCGATGGCGCGGAGCCACGGCGCAAAGCTGTATCTGCTGCATGTGGAGGAGGATGTCACCAGCCAGGTATACGGGCAGATGGCCTCGACCGCGGAAGTAGAGGAAGGTAGTAAGTATCTGGAAGGGATTGTGGCGCGGTTGCGAGAGCAGGCTATTGACGTGGAAGCCGTTGTACGATACTCAAATAGTCCGCGCGACGAAATTGTAACATTGGCGAAGGAATTGGAGTCGGATTTGCTGGTGATGGGAGCGCACGGACATTCAGGAATCAAAGACCTGGTGTACGGCACCACCATCGACTGGGTGAGGCATCGGCTGGGTGTCCCGATTCTGGTGGTTCGCGATTAAGCATTTACCGATCTACAGTTTTTACAATTTTCTTACAACTCCAAAACAACTTCGCCTCAGGAAATTCCTACTATCAGTACAGTAATTGCTTCAGGGGCCTCTGAAAATCTAAGGGTTAAAGCGGGGAAATGAAATTGAATAACAAACTTCAACAAGTACTCTATTGCCTGATCAGCGGATTGCTACCGATTGTCTTGTTTGGATACAGCTCCGGACCGCCAATCCCGCGGGCTGGTGTTCCTGGAGACTTGGGTGGGCAAAATTGCAGCGGCTGCCACCGCACATTTGGCGGAGCGAACGCCGATGCAGCGGGCAGTATCAAAATAGAGGCCGCGCCATACAGGCCCAACGTGCCGCAAATTGTTAAGGTCACCGTGTTTCACCCGTCGGCAGTGCGTTGGGGCTTCCAGCTTACGGCGCGGCTAAAGGGTGACGACCAGAAAATGGCGGGGACGTTTACGGTCGACAATAATGTGCAGGTGAAATGCAGTCCGGACGAGCGTCCTTCGCCTTGCAATGGAGCACTTGAATTCGCCGAGCACCGGGTGGGTTACACGACGGGAGGTGCGAACGGCTCCAGAACCTTTGAAATTGAATGGAATCCGCCCTCGACTGAAGTGGGCGAGGTGGTTCTGTATGCGGCTGGAAACGCTGCCAACGGCGACGGTAATCTGACCGGCGATCGAATCTATACCACCAGCTTAACGGTGGCCAACGGAGGCGCCTGTTCGCTGACCAAGAAACCCGCGCTACGCGCTGTGGTGGATGCGGCGGCGTTGAAGCCGGGGCTGGCGATGAACAGTCTGCTGTCCATTTTCGGGAATGATTTCCAGGTACAGGGAAGTTCGCGGCTGGCGGGAGCGGGCGATTTTGTGGCCGGGGCTTTCCCAAAACAGCTCGGCTGCATCGCGGTGGAAGTAGCGGGACAACGGGCGCCAGTGACCTATGTGCAGGCAGACCAGATCAACGCCCAGGTGCCGACGCTGACACAGACCGGCAATGTGAACGTCGTAGTGATCGCGAATCCAGGACAGGTGAATGAGCTGCGAAGCGACGTCGGTACAGTGAGCCTGCAGAACTTTGCACCACAATTCTTCACCTTTAACGGCTCCTCAGTTGCGGCGCTTTTTGCGAATACCGCCACTCCCGTTCTGAATCCGACCATCAATGCCGCGGGCCGCGTGGCGAAACCGGGGGATATCATCTCCATCTTCGGTACGGGATTCGGAGCGACTAACCCCGTGTACCAGGCGGGTGAACTTGCCAGCGCAACCACGCTGGCATTGCTTCGCGATCCGGTGACAATCACCGTCGGGGGAACCGTGCTCGGTGCGAGCGATGTGCTCTTCGCAGGAGCTGCACCGGGAATCATCAGCGGACTTTACCAGTTCAACATCCGGCTGCCGGATGCTACGCCGGACGGGGACATTCCGATTTCGATTTCCATCAGCGGCGTCACTTCACAGAGTGGCACGACTGTTCCGGTAAAACGCTAGAGTTCTTCGAGTGGGGCAAGAGGCAGGAACGGGGTGTACCTGCCGAAGTTAGGAAGGCAATCCCGGCGCTAATTACCATAATGCCGGGATGCTTTCCGGGCTTTTGCGCCCGCCATTTCTGCCGCCAGCCTCCCGCTTTTCCCGCCCGATCCCCTCCGGATCGATTAGAATTATTCCATACAACTATGAAGTTGCCGATGCGAATAAAAGCATTGACGGCGGGAGTGTTTCTCACGATCTGTCAGCTTAGCGGGGTCGCCGCCGAGCGAGGTCTGCCGAAAAAAGCGCAAGTCTCCTTCGACGAAGGGGTTCGCAATGAAAATACCAGTGCCTATGAAGCGGCAGTGAGGAGCTTTTCCAGCGTTCTCGAGCTTGCTCCGGCTAATGGCGCAGCCCTGCGGCGGCGCGGAAAGAATCTGTTGGCGCTGAAAAGATGGAAGGAAGCGCTGGCCGATTTCGACGGTGCTTTGAAAGCGGACGCGGGGGACGCGGAGGCCTTCTTCGGAAGTGGGGAGGCCAATCTGCAGATGGGGAACGCTGACGCCGCGGCGTCCGACTTCACATCGGCGATGAATTTCCGGATGGTGAATTCGGCTGTCTACACGCGCCGCGGCGAGGCATACGCCAGGCTGCAACAAAACGACAAGGCGATTTCCGATTATTCACAGGCCATTCGTTTGCGGCTGGACAATCCGGAACCTTACGGGAAACTGGGAGCCCTTTACATGGAAATGGGGCGAAGCCGGGATGCCATTGAGCAGCTCACACGGTCTTTAGAGCTGAAGAACGACGATGCGGAGTTCCATGTACTTCGGGGATCCGGCTTCGGGCAGATTGGCGATTACGGCAAGGCGATTCTGGATTTTGACAAGGCGATTGCACTTCGGCCCGATATTCCAAAAGGCCACCTGTACCGCGGGCTGGCACTGGAGCGGGCGGGTCAGCCGCAAAAGGCGCTCACTGACCTGGATGAAGCCGCACGGCAGGAACCGAAAGAGGTTGTGATCTACATGGTGCGCGGTTCGATCTATGCGCAAATGGCCGAGCATCAGAAAGCGCTTGAGAACCGCATGGAGGTGGTCCGCCTGAAGCCCAAAATGGCGGAGGCCTATGTGGCGCGTGGTGGCTCTTTTCACGCCGTGGGGCAGCATGACCGCGGTTTGGCCGACCGGACGGAAGCCATCCGTCTGAATCCGGATATGGCCGAGGCATGGTGTGCGCGAGGCAGCGCGTATTATCTGTTGGGGAAGTATGCATTCGCCGTTGTGGACCTGCGGCAGGCCCTTCGCTTGCAGCCTCAGTATCAGGAGGCCGCTGACGTACTGAAGTTGACCGAAGCGCGGCTTGCGCAGATGACGGAGGACGACCGGGCGAAGCAGGAAGCAGCGCCGTTGACGACGCGGGACGTGCCGCTGATGCAGCCGTCACCCAAGCCAGTGGCGCAGCCCGTGGTAGCCAGCGCAAATCCTATCGGAGAGGAAGTGAAGGCGCCTGCCCGCCCCGCGGCGCCGGCACCAGTGGCAATCGTCGAAGCGCCGAAGCCCCGCAAAGACGCGCCTAAAAAGGTTGAGCCGGCGGCTCCGGCACTTGCGGCCACAGCAGAAGCCCATCATCTGCGCGGCCGCCAATTGACGGCGGAGCGAAAATACACCGAGGCGATTCAGGAACTGAATGAAGCCATCCGGCTGAAACCGGCACTGGCCGCTGCCTATAACGCCAGGGGCTACGCTTATACGTTGGACAAGCAGTACCCGAAGGCGATTGAGGATTTCAATACCGCCATCCGGCTGAATCCCTCTTACAGCAACGCATTTCAGAACCGCGCGGTGGCGAAGAAATATACCGGGGATGCGGACGGCTCCAGGCAGGATTCCGAGCGGGCGAAGAAGTTTTCGATGCCTTAGTCCCCTGCTACCAGCCAACGCAGCATCCAGCGGCCGTTCTTGCGGTGAAAGCACACACGGAAGTCGGATGGGCTTCGAATCTCCGTTCGCCGGACATAACCTGTTCCAGTGCCCGTTACCACGCGAATCCATGGGAGATTCACGCCCCAATCAGGAACCTTTACGATGTCGTATGAGAGCTTTCCTTTTACTGGCGCGCCGTCATCCGGGCGCGAACGCAATGGTACGCCGGCGCCGAGGATGACGCCGTGTCCGAAGGAATCCACGGCATCCGGGAATTTGCTGTAGATGTACGGCGCGCAGAACATCTTGGTCCCCTGCTCTGTGGAGAACGAGCCCCCGAGAGCTATCACGACAGCGAGCTCGCTCCAGACTTTGCTGGCGGGGTTTGAGGGATTCCAATGTTTGTCGAATGCCTTGGATCCCTTGTCCCCGTCGATTTCGCTTTGCACTTCCGGGTCGAGGGTGTCGAGCAGGGCCTTGGCGTTTTTCTGGGCGACGGCAGTGCGGAAGGCTTTGTAGAAGGCGGCGAATTGCGGGTCGGATGCCGATTCGTCCACCGGCAGCAGCTTCGTCTGTGCCATCAGCAGGACCGATACGCAGAACATCGCCGCAGTCAGCCGGATCGTCATACCTGCAGCCGAGCGGCGACCGCGCCGGCGAAGCGCGCGGGGGCCTTCGGGTCCGTGGCCAGGTACAGACACGGCTCAATCAACTCAATTTCCATAATGAAGAATATTGTGCCACTGAGTATGCCGTCGACGCGGGCGTACAAGTGAGGAGTACCGGGCGTGAGGCTGAGGGCTGCTGCGGCCTGATCGATCAACCCCGCCGAGACGGTTGTGCCGCTGGTTCTGCCGCCGAACTCTTCCTGCACCCGGAAATCGCCGGGGGCAGCGTTCTTCTGCGATGCGTGGCTGAAAACTCCGTTGAAGAAGAACAGCGACAGTTCGCCGTGGCTCTGGATTTCCGGCATGAATTTCTGCACAAGAACGCTGTGTTCCCTGACGAGGGCGCTGACGTTGTCAGCCGTTGCTATCGAGGTGAGATGCGCGGTAGCGGATATGGATGGCTTGACCACTGCCGCGGACCATCCTTGTCCGGCGAGGATGGATGGCAGATGGGCCTCCTCTCCGCGCTTCAGAAAGACGGTCGGAATCACCGGGCATCCGCGCTGCTGCAGTTCGCGCAGGTAGAACTTGTCGTGGTTCCAGCGGACGGTGTCGGCACTGTTCCACATTGGTCTCTGTTGATTGCCGATCCAGGCAAGGAATTCCGACGGCTTCAGGTGGTAATTCCAGGGCGAGCGAAGAACGGCGGGGTGCTCGCTTTGCGATGGAATATCCCAAGGCTCAGCGATTGCCTCGATGCCGTGCTTGCGCAAAGCTACAGCGGCTAGGGCGTCGTCCCCAGTCATGTCCGGCTTGGTGGAGCAGGTGATAAACCGGATTTCCGTCATTTTGCCATTCTAGCGGGGCCGGTCTGTTATGATCGTGGACCGAATATGATTCTTCGAACTATTTCCTTTCTATTCGCCGCAGCCGCACTGGCCGTGGCGCAGCATCCCGATTCCGCCTTTCCCGCACACAAGGTAGTTGGCAATCTGTATTATGTGGGGTCGAGCGAATTATCCTCCTATCTGATTGCAACGCCGCAGGGGCATATTCTCATCAACAGCAGCTTTGAAGAGACGGTGCCCTTGATTCGGGCCAGCGTAGAGAAGCTAGGCTTCAAATTCGGTGACATTAAGATTCTGCTGAACAACCAGGCGCATGGGGATCACGTAGCCGGCAGCGCACTGGTGAAGCAACTGACGGGCGCGAAGGTAATGGTGATGAAGGGTGACGAGACGGTTGTCTCCACCGGCGGTGGGGGCGACTTTCAGTACACCGACCGCTGGAAGGCATGCCCGGTTGACAAGGTGCTGCACGATGGCGAGAAGGTGTCCCTGGGCGGCAGCGAGCTGGTGGCGCATCTGACTCCCGGACACACCCGCGGTTGCACCACGTGGACCATGACGGCGAAGGAAAACGGAAAGAGCTACGAGGTGGTGATTGTCGGCGGCGTGAACGTTAATCCCGGATTCCAGTTAGTGAATAACGCGAAGTATCCTGAGATTGCAGACGATTTCGCCCGGACTTTCCGTGTGCTGAAGGCGCTGCGCTGCGATATCTTTCTTGGGGCTCACGGGGCTTACTACGGCTTGGAGGAAAAGTACCCGAAGCTCGGCAAGGGCGGTGCAAATCCGTTCATAGATCCACTGGGCTACCAGGCGATGGTGAAAGAGAAAGAGGCAACCTACCTGCAAAAGCTGGCCAGCCAGAAAAAGGGCGGCAAGTAGAAAGACGACCTCCTTAAGCCGGTTCGCCGGGAAAGTTCAACAGCCAGACGTTTGACAGCCAGATACCGGCCACCGCGATTGCGATGGCCGAGCGCAACCCGATTGCTTCGGCGATGAATCCCGCACCGAGCGCACCCAAGGGGGCAACGCCGAGGCTCAGAATCTGCATTGCCGAATTTACGCGGCCGAGCCGGTTTTCAGGCGTCACCTGCTGCCGGAAGCTGAGTTCATTCGTCGTGCAGATGACGATGGCGCAGTCGCCGAAAACCTGCGCACCGATCAGAAATGCCGCTTCCCGTAAAACGCTGCCGGATGCCAGGGGAATCAAGGTGAAGGCCAACGCGATAGCGGAGGAGCTGTAGAGAAGCGTTCTTCTGATGCCGAATCGGCCGGCCAACCGGGCGGCGTACAACGCTCCAAACATGTTCCCGATGCCGCCGGTTGCAATCACAATGCCGAGCAGCGACGCACTCATCTTCAGTTCGCGCAGCCCATACAGCATGTAGAGCGACCCGAAGAATCCGAAGAAGAGGTAGATGGTGGCGCTGCGGCCCGCGAGCGCACGCAAGCCGCGGTGTGTCCAAAGGAAATGCAAGCCAGCCAGGATCCCGGCTAGAAAATTCGAATCCTCCGGATGCGGATCCGGCGGTGGTTCCGGACGCCGCAACAGGGACACAGACACAGCGGAACAGAGGAATGAGACGGCGTCCCATAAGATGGCGAGCGGCGCGGAGATCCATTCGATCAGCACTCCGGTGATAGCAGGTCCGGCAACCTCCGCGGTTGCGGCGCTGATGGCCAGCTTGCTGTTTGCTTCGAGTACATGATCGCGGTCCACCAGCGACGGCACATACGACTGATAGGCAACGTCGAAACAAATGGTTAGAACACCGGTGAGGGCGGCGACGATATACAGGAACGGGAGCGTCAGCATTCCCCGCCCCGCCGCAAGGGGAATGGTGGCGAGCAAGGCTGCCCGCGCGATGTCAGCGCCGATCATGACGGGGCGGCGGCGCACGCGATCTACCCACGCGCCGATGGGCAGTCCAAATAACAGGCTGGCGAAACCGCTCAGCGCCGCCAGCAGGCCCATCTGCGCGGGCGTGGCGTTTAGTGTTTGCGCGGCAAGAATGGGCAACCCAACGGCCGTGATTCGCGATCCGAGTTCGGAGATCGACTGGCCGGCCCACAACTTCAGGAAGTCAGGGTGACGCCATAGCGTGGGTGCCGGCTTGGGCATTCCCATAGTGAACCACAGCGCGACGGAGCGATAATGGAACCACATGCCATTTGCTTCGATTCGAGAGGCCCTGGAGGATTTTCGCGCCGGCCGGATGCTGGTTGTCGTGGATGATGAAGACCGCGAGAACGAAGGCGATCTCACCGTGGCGGCGGAGGCGATCACGCCCGAGATCATCAACTTCATGGCGACTCACGGGCGGGGGTTGATCTGCCTGGCGCTGAGCCCGGAACTTTGCGATCAACTGGACCTTCCGCTGATGTCGCAGAACAATACTTCGCGTTTTGGAACCGCGTTCTGTGAAGCAATTGACGCGCGCGAAGGCGTCACCACGGGCATTTCCGCGGCCGACCGCGCCCATACGATTCAACTGGCGATGCAGCCCGATACCCGGCCCGGCGACCTGTCGCGCCCGGGGCATGTGTTTCCGTTGCGCGCTCGGGAAGGCGGGGTTCTGGTGCGTGCCGGACAGACAGAGGCCGCGGTGGATCTGGCTCGCATGTCAGGCTTTGAACCCGGCGGCGTGATCTGCGAAATCATGAGCGCCGATGGCACCATGGCCCGGGTCCCCGAGCTGATGGAATTTTGCAGGACTCACGGATTGAAGATGATCTCCGTTGCGGACCTCATCCGCTACCGGCTGCAAAACGAGAGGTTCATCCGGCGTGAAGCCGAAGGAACCATCTCCACGGAGTTCGGTGAATTCACTACTATCGCCTACACCAGCTCGATTGACCCGGAGACGCACCTGGCGCTGGTGTTGGGCGATGTGCGCAAGGATGACGTGGCGCTGGTGCGTGTCCATTCGCATTGCGTCTATGGCGACATCTTCGGCTCCTGCGATTGCGATTGCCGCGGCATGGTTCGCGGTTCGCTGCAGAGAATCGCGCAGGAAGGCTCCGGTGCGCTGGTCTACCTGCACCAGACCGGACCGGGGCTGCGCATGCGCCGCGACGGCGCCAGCGTACAAAAACTGCTGCCCCATACCCGGGATTCCGGCGGCGCGGTGACCCCGGATGGGCAGCGCAAACTGCAGCATGAGGCGGGCATTGGCGCACAGATCCTTGCCGATTTGGGACTGCACAAGATTCGCCTGTTGACGAATCATCCGCGAAAGATTGTGGGGCTGGAAGGCTACGGAATCGAGATAGTGGACCAGGTTCCGATTTAACCGGGAACTTTCCCGCTGGAAATAGCGTTACAACTAGAAGAGGATCTATATGGTTATTCTCAAACGCACTCTTGTATTCGCTCTTGCCGCCTGTTCGGCTTTCGCGGCTGATTCCAGCCTGTTGAGCTTGCTTTCGCCCGATGCCAAAGTTGTGGCGGGCATCTATGTGGACCGCAGCACGGCTTCGCAATTCGGTCAATTCATGTTGAGGCGGATGCAGCGCGAAGACGCAGCCCTCAACAAATTTGTCACGGCAACCGGATTTGATCCGCGGCGCGATTTGACGGAAGTAATCGTCAGTTCCGCCGACGCGCAGAACACGGGACATGGCCTTGTCGTGGCGCATGGCACATTCGATATCGTCAGGCTGGCGGCACAGGCCAAACTGAGCGGCGGATTCCTTACGAACTACAAGGACGTGCAGGTAATTAGCGGCAAGTCCGATGGGTGGATTGCGTTTCTCGATAGCCGGACGGTGGCGGCAGGAGATGCTGCTCTGGTACGCGCTGCCGTTGACAGGCGCGGCTCGGCCGTGGGTATCGACCCGAAGCTGGCGGCCAAAGTGAGTGAAGTGAGCGGGAAGTACGATGCCTGGATGGTGTCGATCGCGCCACTGTCGAAGTTCTCCGGCAAGCTTCCGGATCCGCGGATGAACGGCATGATCAACGGCGAAATGGTGCAGGGGATCGAGCAGGCCAGTGGTGGCGTGCAGTTCGGTGCAAGTGTACAGATATCCGGCGAAGCGGTGACGCGGTCAGAGAAAGACGCGACAGCTCTCGCCGATGTGGTGCGGTTTTTGGCCGGAATGGTGCAGATGAACCGGGAGAAGCCGGAAATGGCGAAGTTTGCCTCGGTGCTCGACACGATGAGCCTGAAGTCCTCGGCCAACACGCTGAGTATCTCCCTATCAGTACCCGAAAGCGATCTGGAGCAGATGCTGAAGCAACCCTCCGGGAACCGTCCGGTGCGCAGGGCTGCCATTCAACGAAGCGTGAACTAGGCTTCCTCGAAGCATTCCACCTGTGCGATTTCGCGGTTATCCGGCGTTTTCGCACGAAAAACGTAATGCCCGCCAATGGCCGCGCCGCCCAGCGCGGCTGCGGCCATGGCGAATGCGGCGGAATAGCCGAAGTTCTTGGCCATCAATCCCGCGGCAAAAGAACTCACCCCGACAAAAAAATCATAAAAAGCGCTCAGCACACCCACTGCCGAGCCGCGTTCCCGTTCCGGAGTTTGCCGCAGCACTTTTGCGGCTACTGCCGACCAGGGAAAGGAAAAGCCGAACCCGAGAAGCGCCGTCGCGCCGATGGCGAGGGCCGGAGGAGGCGCGGCGGCTATCAGCGTCAATCCGATGAACATTGCCGTCAGGCCGCCGTAATAGGTGATGTGCGGAGGAATGCGGTCGGGTAAGCCGCCAAGAAAAAAGCGGGACAGCAAAATCAGCATCGCATATGCCGAAAAGGCCGCCGGTCCGGAATTTCCGTGATTGGCCAGGTGCAGGATCAGGAAGCCCGCCACTACCGGGTAATGCACGTTGACGAATCCGACCGCGATGCCGGGAGCGATCAATGACCTGGGAATCCAGTGACGCCGCTCGTGGTGCTCGCCTGGGGCGTAATCTTCCGGGATTTGGTAGAGGATCGCGAAGGCGATCAGCGCACTCACCAGTTGCATGCCGGCGGCGCGCTCGAACGACCCGAGCCAGTGGCCCACCACTGGGCCCGCTGAGATTCCTCCCCAGATTCCGCTGCTGAGATAGCCCAATGCCTGCCCGCTGCGGTGGACGCCCGCGATTTCCAGGGCCCAGGCGGCCGCGCCAGTATAGAGACAGGCCTCGCCGAAGCCCTGCAGCATACGGCCCAGATAAGCGCCTGCAAGTCCGATCGGCAGCAGGTATGCCCCGCCCGCCAACGCACAGCTGAAGAGTCCGGTGAGGAAGGCAGTTTTGCGGCCCCGGCGATCGGCGAGCGGTCCGGAGAAGAAGCGGCTGCCAAGCGCCACGAACGAAAACGTACCGATGACGAAACCGACGGTCTGGTCAGTCCCGCCGAGATCATGACGAATGTGCGGCCCCAAGCTGGGAAGCACGGTTCCTATGCCCAGGAAGCCAAGAAACGTGGCTCCAATCAGGGCCCAAAAACGAGCGCTGAACGTATGCGCGGATAACCCCATTTCTTTCAATTGTAGAATGGGCAGACTTGCAAACTCTTTCGGCTCCGCGGCGGCAACTGGGAAGGTTCGACGCAACCATGATCGTTATGGGCGGAATCGTTGGTTCGGGAATCTTCGTAAATCCCTACGTCGTCGCGTTGCGCGTACACACACCGTTCCTGATTCTGGGCGTCTGGATGTTGGGCGGCGCACTGGCTTTGATGGGCGCTTTTATCTGGGCCGAGCTGGCGACGCGCCTTCCTGGGGCGGGCGGACAGTATCTTTACTTGCGCGAAGCCTACCATCCGTCGGTCGCATTTGTTTACGGTTGGGTGCTGCTGCTGGTGACGCAAACCGGAGGCATGGCCGCGGTGGCGGTGGCGTTTGCGAAATACTATCGCGAGGTAAGTGGATTCTCCGGGAGCGATAGCGCCATCGCGGCGACTGCGCTGTTGGGTTTGACGGCCATCAATTGCCTGGGAGCACGCGCCGGCAGCAACGTACAGAGCGCGCTGATGCTGATGAAGGCCGCGGCTATCGCGGCGATGGTGCTGTTGGGACTCTGGCTGGGCGGCGGGTCAGTGCATCCTCTGCCCTTGCTGGACAGGCCGGTTTCGTTCGGGCTCGCCGAGGCAATTGGTGCGGCGATGATTCCTGTGGCGTTCGCTTATGGCGGATGGCAGACGGCCAGTTTCGTCGCGGGCGAAATGAAAGATCCGCGGCGGGACCTCTCTCAGGGATTGGTGGCCGGTGTAATCGGCGTCGTCTTGTTATACCTCGCGGTAAATTTCGTTTGTCTGCGCGTGTTGGGCCCCGAGGGCCTGGAGGCGACGCGCGCTCCTGCTTCGGCGGTGATGCGCGCTGCTTTGGGCGAGCGGGGAGCCTGGTGGATTGGCGCGGGGATCGCCATCTCCACACTCGGATTTCTGAGCCAGGGGATCCTCACGGCGCCGCGCGTTTACTATGCCATGGCGAAGGACGGGCTGTTCTTCAAAAGTGTCGGATGGTTATCGCCGCGCTCCGGCGCTCCCGTGGTGGCGATTGTGCTGCAGGGTTTGATGGCCACTCTGATCGCCGTATCGGGACGATATGAACAGATTCTGAACTACGTGGTGTCTGTGGATTTCATCTCGTTCGGCGTGACGGCGGCGGCGCTGTTCGTGTTTCGCCGGAGAGGCTCCGGACCGGAGGTTTATCTGACACCGGGCCACCCTTACACTACAGGCTTATTTGTGTTGATCTGCGCCGGCATCGTCGGCAGCACGGTTTTCAGTTATCCCGCGAACAGCGCAATCGGGTTAGTGATTCTGCTGGCGGGCATCCCCGTATATTTGTATTGGAGCCGTCGTCCTACTTCATGAAACATTCCGAATACATGCCCTGGGCCAAGACACAGAGCCGGGCGAGGTTCAATCTGGCCACCAGCGGCGTTGGACCGTACCCTTTGCGTGAACTGGAGTTTCCTTTGGAGACTCTGGAGATCAACGGCGACAGCACGTACGGCTATGCACCTCTGCAGCGCGCGATTGCCGGGCGCTACGGCGTGGACGCGGATTGCGTGGTGGCGGCTGCGGGAACGTCCATGGCCAATCATCTCGCACTGGCGGCGATGATCGAAGACGGCGACGAGGTGCTGATTGAGGAGCCGGCGTACGAGTTGATCGTGTCGACGGCGCGATATTTGGGCGCGGCGGTGAAGCGGTTCCAGAGGAGCGAGGAGAGCGGTTACGCGCTCGAGCCGTCGGCCGTGCGGCGGGTCCTGACCCCGAAAACGAAAGTGATCGTGGTGACCAATCTGCACAATCCGAGCAGCGTGCTGACGCCGGATGAGGTACTGCGGGAAGTGGGCGACCTGGCCAAGAGCGTCGGTGCGCGCGTGTTGGTGGACGAGGTTTACCTGGACGCGGTTTATGACAACACGCCCCGGAGTTCATTCCATCTCGGCGATGAATTTGTGGTGACCAATAGCCTGACGAAGGTTTATGGACTGAGCGGGCTGCGCTGCGGGTGGATTCTGGCGCGTCCGGATCTGGCCCGGGCGATGTGGCGGTTGAACGATTTATTTGGGTCCATCCCCGCGCACCCGGCGGAGTTGTTGAGCGTTGCGGCTTTCGAGCGGCTGGATCAGATCCGGGACCGGTCGAGGAGAATTGTAGAAGCGGATCGTGTTCTGCTCGGGCGGTTCCTAGAAGAGCAACGCGGCGCGGTGGAGACGGTTCCTACCTCGTACGGTACTACCGCTTTCCTGCGGCTGCTTCGAGGGAATTGCGATGAGTTTCTGGGACGGCTGCGGAGCGAGTTTGAAACCTCCGCGGTGCCTGGCAGATTCTTCGGGATGGAGGATCATTTCCGCATCGGAATGGGCGTGAATACAGAGATGTTTGGAGAAGGGTTGCGGCGCATCGGGCTCGCGCTGCGGTAGTTCCCTACCACTTGAGGAATTCCGCGGGATCGAGCGCGCGGCGGGTCATTCTGGCAACGCGGACGGCGCCCTTGAAATAGTCCTTCTTGTTGATGCGCGTTCCGATGGAAGTCCGCCCCCGGCCTTGCGGGGCCAGGTGGAGAGGCGCCGCGACTTGCAACTTTCCATCTACGTAGTTGCGAAATTCCTTTCCATCGTAGACGGCAGCGGCGTGGTGCCACGCGTCGGTGCTGTGGAGCTTTGCCGGGTCCATGAGCGCCTTCGATGCACTGCCTGAGAGAGCGAAGCTGTCCAGGTACCAGCGGCCGGCCTTGACGCGCGTCTCAAACAACAGACGGTTGTTGTTGCCTTCTTCCTGCAGGTGGAAGAAGCGCTGCTCCGGCGCGCCGTCGCTGTCGGGCCGAAAAACAACTTCCCACGTGAATGTTTCCGCCCCGGCGAGAGGGTGAACGTCCAGGAAGATGGCATCGTCGACGCCGTTAAACTGGATGGCCTTGCCTTTCGGGGTATCGATGACCTTGGGATGGCCGAGAACCGTTGCCGGATGGCTGCCGATCCGGTCCAGTCGATCGAATGTCCAGGTTTCCGAAGGGGCTGTCTGCCATGCCTGCAAAGCAATAGCGCCGGAAACGCAGAGGAGTTTGTGCAGTCGAATCATGTCCTGCACAGCATACACCCATCGGGCCTAAGGTCCGGTTGCTGCCAGGGTGGAAGTAAGCTACTGCGTGCGCAGTTGGAAATCCACCTTCCGTTCACTGTTGAGCTGATCGGAAAGAGACTTGTCCACCTGGTCCATCGAGATTCGATTCACTGTTCCCTGCTGCGTCACGTAGTGCAGCGTATTGCCTTCGGTCCAATAGCCGATGGCGGAATGAATCGAAGCATCCTTATATGCGATCAGATAGATGGTCGCCTTTTCCTCCGGTGCGGCGGCGCGCAGCGCAACCTCGGGCTCAGGATTCGAGGAACGCACGGGGGTCTTGTAAATTCGGACGCTCGACTGCGATTGCGGCGGAGCTTCCTCATCGATGGGCTCCGAACCACCGGGGACGAATGTCTGGTTGATGATTACGGTCGGCGTCATCTGCTGCGGCATGACGACGGTAACCGCCGGCTGTTGCTGCTGCGGCTGGTAGCCGTACCCTCCATAATCGCCGAAATACACCGGAAATGCATAGGGAACCACAACGGTGCGTTCCCGGCCGCCATGCCCTAAATTCCCGGAGCGCGCCGGCGGGCTGACGTAGCCTCCATACTGTCCATGATTGGGAATCAGGCTGCCAAGCCGCGGGGCCGGGGCCGCAATAGGAGTTCCGCCAGGAAAGTTGATGTTGCCGAACCTGGATCCATTGGGCGGAGGCAGCAGGGTGGGTCCGGTGTGGACCACAGCCTGTCCAAATAACGCCGTCGCGAGCAGTAAACCTGAAGGAGCGAGTCTCAGTATCATCGGTACTCCCATTCGAAGCTTACTACATTCGACGCGGCGTGATCGGGTTTCGTGTATAGGAAAGTTTCGTGCGAACTCCCTTATAATTTGAAGATGCCAGAAATACGCCACAGTGTTTGCGCGCTGGATTGTCCGGATGCCTGCGGGCTGGTGTTACAAGTGGAAAACGGCGTGGGATCCAAGCTGCGCGGGCAAGCGGATCACCCCATCACCCGCGGGTTCCTCTGCGGCAAGGTCGCCAAATATTTGGAACGGGAATATTCACCCGACCGCTTGCTCTATCCCCAACGGCGGGTAGGTGCGAAGGGCGAGGGGCGATTCGAACGCATCTCCTGGGACGCGGCGCTCGATACCATCGCTGAGAAGCTTCAGGGCATCACGGCGGAATTTGGCTCGGAGTCCATCCTTCCTTACAGCTACGCCGGCACCATGGGCATGTTGAACGGAAACGGCATGGACCGGCGGTTCTTTCACCGCCTGGGGGCATCGCGCCTGGACCGGACCATTTGTTCGGCAGCGGGAATGGTGGGCACGAATGAGGCGCTTGGTTCGCGCTATGGCACCGAACCGGAACAGTTCGTCAACTCCAAACTGATCATCGCCTGGGGCGCGAATATTCTCGGCACGAACGTCCACCTCTGGCCTTTCATATTGGAGGCGCGGCGGAAGGGTGCCAGGTTTTACACCATCGATCCGGTGAAGACGCGCGCCGGACGGCTGGCGGACAAACACTTCGCAGTCTATCCCGGCAGCGACCTGGCACTGGCCCTGGGTCTGATGCATGTGATCATCGGCGAGAATCTGCACGACGCCGACTACGTCGCCAGGTACGCCACCGGATTCGATGCGCTGCAGGAACGCGTGAAGAAGTATCCGCCCGAGCGCGTGGAGGCGTTGACGGGAATTCCTCGCGAAGACATCGTCACGCTGGCCCGGGAGTACGCCACCACGCGGCCCGCGGTGATCCGTCTCAATTACGGAGTGCAGCGAAGCGAGCGCGGCGGAGGCGCCGTGCAGGCCATTTCCCTGCTCCCGGTACTGGTGGGCTCCTTTCAGGAAGCCGGTGGAGGAATTCAGCTTTCCACTTCACAGGGCTTCCAGCTGAACCGCGCGGGCCTGGAGATGCCGGAATTGCAGAAGGAATCGCCGTTGGGGCGCGAGGCGCGCCTGGTGAACATGTCCGCCCTGGCGGCGGCGTTGAACGATCTGGACGGCCCGCCGGTCAAGGCGATGCTGGTGTACAACTCGAATCCGGCGGCCATCGCTCCGGCACAGAACCGCGTCCGCAGCGGCTTGCGGCGCACGGACCTGTTTACGGTGGTCTTGGAGCAGTTTCAGACCGATACCGCGGACCATGCCGATGTCCTTCTGCCGGTAACCACGTTTCTGGAACACACCGATCTTTACATCTCCTATGGGCACTACTACCTGCAGCTTGCCCGGCCGGCTCTGCCTGCTCCGGGCGAGACGAAATCGAATGTCGAGATTTTCCGGTTGCTGGCGCAGCGCATGGGCTTCGAAGATTCTTGCTTCCGCGATACCGAAGACGATATGATTCGCACTCTGCTTGCGAGTGAACATCCGCACGTGAAAGGAATTACGCTGGAACAACTGGAGCGGGAAAACTATGTCCGTCTTCACATTTCCGAGCCGGGTACTGCCTTTCTTCCGTTTGCCCAAGGCGGCTTCGGCACTCCCTCCGGGAAAGCCGAACTGGGCAAGGACAATCTCGAATATACGGCGCCGGTGGAATCGCGATTGGGTTCGCAGGACTTGCGGGAGCGTTTTCCATTGGAGTTGATTTCGTCCAAGAACGACGACAGCATGAACTCGACGTTTGGAAACCGCGCGGACACCGACGCGCAAACCGACCGCCTTGCGATGTGTGCCGCGGATGCGGCAGCGCGCTCGATTGAACACGGCGACCGCGTACGTGTATTCAACGATCGCGGAAGCTGCCTGCTCACGGCGGATGTGGACGGCGTCGTGAACGCGGGCGTCGTGCGTGCGCCCTCCGTGCGCTGGGGCAAGAAGTCGGCCAACGGTCAAGGCATCAACGCGCTCACGCAGGAGACGCTGACGGATTTAGGCGGCAGTCCTGCGTTCTATAGCTGTCTGGTACAGGTGGAGAGGTGCGGGGATTGAAGTTTCTTTTTTCGCTGTTCATCTGTGCCGCCCTGGCTGCGGCTGGAACCGGGTGCAAGAAGGCAAAGAAGACCCACGTTGAGGCGACCGACGAAGCCGGTCCCACGCTCGCGTCCGTAGTGAACATGTCCGATCCGCGGGCCTCCGTGCAATTGCTGAAGGGTTTCCACGACGTGGAGGGAAATGCCTGGCGCTGGACGATGGGGAAATTCACGGTGACCTTGCGGCCGCCGGCGAATGCATCAACCAAGGGCGCAACCCTGGTGGTGAAATTGAATATCCCCGAAGCCATCATGAACGATGTGAAATCCACCACGCTCACCGCGAATGTGAATGGCGCGCCAATTCCCGGCGAGACCTACACAAAGGCGGGTGAATACGTCTACTCAAAAGACGTACCCGCGTCCGCGCTGGGAGCCGATGCGGTGACCGTGGAATTCGCCCTCGATAAGTTTCGCGCGCCCGGCCCGTCGGATCAGAGGGAATTGGGAGTAGTGGTCAGCTCGATCGGCTTCGAAGCAAAATGACGCGCGTCCGGCGCGCCGCCTACTGGACCATTCCCAGCCTGCTGTGCCTGGCACTCTACTGGCTAGGCCTGAAAGTCTGGTTTTTCCAGGACGACTTCGCCTGGCTCGGCTTGCGCGAAATGGTGACGCGCCCGCAGGATCTCTGGCACGTAATGTTTTCCCCGATGGCCCAGGGCACCATTCGCCCATGGAGTGAGCGCGGCTTCTTCCTGCTGTTCTATTCCCTTTTCGGCGTTGAGGCCCTTCCGTTCCGTCTGTGGGTCTTTCTGACACAATTCGCCAATCTCGTACTGCTCTCTTCGGTGGCGTGGCGGCTGACGAAGTCGCGCGCGGCGGGGTTCCTGGCGCCCATTCTGTGGATGGTCAACAGCGCTCTGTCGGCGGCGATGTCGTGGACGTCCAGTTATAACCAGGTACTCTGCGCGTTCTTTATTCTGGCCGCCTTCCGGCTGTTTCTGCTGTACGTAGATACAGGGGAGAAGAAGTACTATGTCTTACAGTGGGTGGTATTTCTACTCGGATTCGGCGCGTTGGAATTGAATGTCGTCTATCCCGCCATTGCATTCAGCTACGCGCTGTTCTGTGCGCGGAAATACCTTTGGCAGACTCTTCCGCTGTTTGCGGCTTCCGCGATCTACACGGTAATTCACAACCTGGTCTCTCCTGGCGCTAAGACCGGGGTGTATGCCATGCACTGGGATACCAGCGTTTTCAGTTCGTTCGCGACTTACTGCCGCTGGGCAATGGGCCCGGAGCGTATGGAAAACCTGGGCTACGGCCCAGCCTGGCTGATTACCACCAGTACATACGTACTGCTCGCCGCGGTGGCGGGTTTCGTGA
Source organism: Bryobacteraceae bacterium (assembly GCA_040002435.1). Taxonomy (GTDB): domain Bacteria; phylum Acidobacteriota; class Terriglobia; order Bryobacterales; family Bryobacteraceae; genus JANXXV01. The sequence goes on along the minus strand of JBDUEM010000038.1, from coordinate 8,214 downwards.
TCTGGAAATTGTACCGGCGGGAATGGCTGGCTGCTTTCTGTGTCAGTTGGTTCACCATCGTACTCTCGCCGCTGCTCCCGCTGCGGGATCACGTGTCGTTCTACTACAACACGATTCCCACCATAGGCCTGGCGATTCTCGGCGCCTGGGCTCTGGTGGAAGCGTGGAAATCCGGCATAGCTCTGCGAATTGCTGCAATCGTTCTCGCTGTTGTTTATATAGGCAGCAATGCTATGGTGGCGCAGGAGCAGACGGCCTACAATTTTCGCCGCAGCCGCGCGCTACGCGCTTTGGTACGCGGTGTGGAGCGGGCGCATGAACTTCATCCCGGCAAGATGATCTTACTGAAGGGCGTGAGGAGTGAGCTGTTCTGGACCGGATTCGCCGACCGGCCCTTTCGCCTGCTGGGAATTTCGGAAGTATATCTGGTGCCTGGATCGGAGAACCAGATCGACCCTCATCCCGAACTGGGCGACCCGCAAGAGTTTGTGATGCCTCCGGAGTCCACCCTGATGGCCCTGAAGCGCGGGCAGGCGGTCGTTTATGAAGCCTCCGGCGAAAAGCTGCTCAACATCACGGATTTCTACTCCAGGCTGGCGCTGTCCACCTGGAAGCCGGAACTGCCCAAGTCGGTGGATGCCGGCGAATCGCTTTACAGCGATCAGTTTGGGAAGGGTTGGTATGCCATCGAAGGCGGACATCGATGGATGTCGCAGGAAGCGGAAGTAAGGCTGGGAGCGCCGAAGAATAGCGGCGAGATGTTGCACCTCAGCGGGCAAGCCCCGGAAGAGCTTTTGCGGGTAGGGCCGATTCATTTGCGGGTAAGCGCCGACGGCATTTCGCTGGCGACGTTTACACTGCAGGGTCCTGAACCGCAATTCGAACTCACGGCGGCGATGCCGGCGCAGAGTGTGGGCAAAGTGGAAACGGTCATTACGCTCTCCGCGGACCGTATGTTCGTGCCACCGGATGACGGCCGGAAGCTGAGCCTGGCATTCGGAAAGCTCCGCATCCAGTAATTTTCACCTGGGTCGGGAGATTTGGTGTGTAGATTCGTCTGGGATTTCGTATAGACCTTTTGAAGGTATTTTGCGTCAATCTGGAAAGGCGTGTAATCAAAATGGACGAACCTACCGATATGGGTGTTTAGCTGGTAAGTCAGCATGAAGATTTGGAACTTTTTGAGTTGTCCGCGCATCGAAGAGTTCTGGCAGGTGAATTGCTGGGAGTTGTGCTATGATTCTTGGAGCCAGTTTTCTAAGGTTGTCCCAATCTGCTAGCGGCTCGCCGTTACGCGGTGTGAGTTCGAATCCTCCAAGAACCGGTAGAAGCTCTGTAACTTTGAGAAAAGTCGCACGTCTATACCGTATTGAAACTGAGGCACACGGAGACAACGTTTTAGAGAAGTAAGGAGAATCAGCCATGACAAAGAGTGAAGTTAAAAAATATAAAGACATTTTGGAAAGCAGACAAGCAGAACTGGTAGGTGTACTTCGCAATCGGGATGGAATCACGATCGAGAAGAGTCCGGATGCGCTGGATGAAGTGCAGAACGCCGCGGAACGTGAGTTAGCCATTCGTAATCTGGATCGCGAATCGAACCTGCTACGAAACGTTCGAGCCGCGCTGCGCCGCATTGATGACGGGTCGTTCGGTGTTTGTGTGCACTGTGACGAAGAGATCAGCCCCAAGCGGGTGGCCGCTGTACCCTGGACGCCGTACTGCATCCAGTGCCAGGAAGCCGCCGACAAGGCGCAGGAAGACGGATCGGAATCGTTCGACGATCTGCTTGTGAACGCCGCTTAATCGCGGCTGCGTCTGGCTTTCTTCTACCTCTAAAGCGCGGGCTTCCGGCCCGCGCTTTTTTCATCCCCAAATTCGACACAGATCGCAGAAACCATCCGGCCAGACCGTTCCTTGTCTCGCCGGAAAGAGTGGAATTGCCGTGTGTCTTCGCACACCGTGCAAAGATGCATGGCATCGATGTTTTCCGACTTTACACCCGCTTCGACCAATCGTTCGCAGTTAGCGCTGACCAGATCCACAGTTCGGGCAGTGGAGTTGAACTGCTGTGCCACTTCGGGACCTACTTCGAAACAGCAGGGTCCAATGGCGGGCCCAATTGCCACTACTAACTGCGCCGGATTACTGTGATACTGCTGTGTCAGCTTTTCGACGCTGCGCGTCACAATAGACGCGACCGTGCCGCGCCAACCGGCATGAATCGCCGCCACCGCACGATGCTCGGGATCGGCAATCAGAACGGGTACACAGTCTGCCGTACGGATACCAATCCAGTTTCCCGGTTCATCCGTCACCAGAGCATCTCCTTCTTCTAGCGTCCCGCGGCGTCCATCCGCAATCACAACCGTTCCGGAGTGGATCTGCTTCAGGTTCGTATAGGCTGAAATCCAGCCTTCTGAACTGATGACGCCGAAGCCGTGCTTCAGCCAAGGGAAGCTGGCAAGTAGAGGGGATTGAAGAACCGGCATGGAGGAGTGGTATTCCTAGTGTATCTTCCCTGGTTAACTTTCCCGGTTCAAGAATGAGGCACCTGATCCTACTGGCGGTGGGGGTATGCACGGCGATGCTGGCGACGGCGGCGGAACAGATTGTCTTCGATACGGATCCCCTGCATTTTACCGATGACGGCCATGCCGCGGTGATGCTGCTGCGAAGTCCGGACAAGGTCAGGATTCTGGGGATGACGATAGTTGCCGGTAACTCCTGGGCCGCAGAAGGTGCAGGTTTCATGTGGCAGACACTCCAGACTATTCATCGCACCGACATCCCGCTTTACCTGGGCGCGCAGTCTCCTCTGGTACACACGCGGGCAATGGCACAGGAGGAAGCCCGGCTGTGGGGTCCCTTGGAATTCATGGCGGCCTTTGAACGCCCGTATACAACAAATACAGGCAACGCCGTTGTTCAGCGCGGCAGCGCGGTGGATTTTCTGGTGCAAACGGTAGAGAAGAATCCGGGAACAGTGACCATCTTCGCCATTGGTCCGATGACCAACATCGCGATGGCGCTGCGGTTGCACCCGGATCTGGAGACGAAGATCAAGCAGATCATTTTCATGGGCGGTAACGTTCATGTTCCCGGCAACGTGACTCGCGGGGCGGAAGTGAATTTCTGGTTCGATCCGGAAGCGGCGCAGGTGGTGCTGCGGTCGAAGATCCCGCGCAAGGTAATGTTCGGGCTCGATGTTTGCAACCACGCGGTAATGACGCGGGCCATGTTCGATGAAATCGTAGCCGCTGGGACACCCGTCACCGAGCTGTTCAAAGACGCGCTGGGCAACCACTATCCGGCATTCCTCAAAAAAACCGGCGTCACCGGCTTCATCTGGGATTGTCTTGCCGCGGGTTATTTGATCGATCCCGGATTCGTGACCAGGTCAGAAAAGCTTTACCTGGATGTGGAAAGCAGCTTCGGTAATAATTACGGCACCGTCCGCAAGCTCGACCGGAAACTCGCTCCGGACGCCACAGAAGTGGAAGTGATGCTGGATCTGGATCTGCCGAAATTCTTCGCGATTTACAAGGACCTGCTAACCCGCCGCTGAGCTGCTGTCCAGATCCTTCAGGTACCAATCCAGCGTTAGCCGCAGGCCCTGTTCCAGACTATAGGACGGATTGTGATGCAAGTCGCGCACGGCGGCAGTGGTGTCGGCTTGCGAGTCTGCCACATCTCCAGGCCGGGACGGACCGTAATTGGCGGGAATCTGAACTCCGGCGATCTCCTGCAACTGTTCCCAGACTTCGTTCAGCGAGTACCTGTTGCCATTCCCCGCGTTGTAAACCTTTCCCGAAACGCCCGGCGCCGTAGCCGCTTTCAACAGCAACGCCGTTACGTCTTCCACGTACGTAAAGTCCCGGGTGACGCTACCGTCGCCGAAAATGGTCGGCGCTTTCCCGGAGACGATCGACTTGATGAAGATCGACAGTACGCCGGAATATGGGCTGGATGGATCCTGGCGCGGGCCATACACGTTGAAGAAGCGGAGCGAGACGGTTTCCAGGTCGAAACACGAGTGGAAGGCAGCGGCGTAATGTTCGCCCAGCAGCTTCTGAACGGCGTACGGCGACTTCGGGCTGGGAGACATGGTCTCCACTTTCGGCAGCACCTTAGTATCCCCGTAGGCCGAAGACGACGCAGCGTACACCACCCGGCGAACGCCTGCTTGCGCCGCCGCGAGGTACACGTTAAACGTGCCGTTGGCATTCACATCGTGCGACGGGATCGGCGCGTCAATCGACTTGGGCACCGACGGAATTGCCGCCAGGTGAAACACCGTGTCTGCGCCTTCCACGACGCGACTAACGGCGTCCAGATCCCGGATGTCGACATTGTGGAGATCGACGCGGGAACGCACTTCGGCCAGATTCTTCTCGGTTCCGCTGAGGAAATTGTCCACGACGGTAACGTATTCCGCTCCGTCGTTCAATACCGCGCGAACCAGCGCTGAGCCGATGAAGCCCGCGCCTCCAGTGATTACGATTTTGCCTTTCATGAGTCGAGCTTGGCGATTTCCGATTCGAGATAGTGCAAGGATTCGTTAGCGATTCTCTCCGCTCCAGGAGTGAAGTCGAACGCCTCAAGGGAGATCCATCCCGGATAGCCCCGGCGCTTCAATGTCGCAAATACTGGTTTGAAGTCAAAGCCGCCGGGCGTCGGATGCTTCCCATCCATCTCATTTACATGGATGTGGCGAATGAGGTCGTAGTGACGATCCACCAGAATCTCGTGAGGCTCCACCTCGTCTACTGCATTGTGACTGTCGTACATCGTTCGCAAGGCCGGGCTTCCAATCTCACGGACCAGCGAGGCCGCTTCGTCCAGGGTCTGCACTACGTCGCACTGACCGGCGGGAAGCGCTTCCATCAGGATGGTGACCCCGCGGCTTTCGGCGTGCGGCGCGACGGCGGCCAGGCCATCCACGTAGTGACGGGTGGCTTCTTCGCGCGACATCCCTCCGGTGCTGGCGCGCTGGAACGGCGAACCGAAAACCATAATAGAATCCGGCCCGAGGTCGGCGCTGAGGTCCACCAGATTGCGGACATGAAGCCAGCTTCGCTCCCGGACAGCGCGGTCTGGAGTAGTCACGTGTAAACCTTTCGGCGAGGCCATCAGCCAGTGCAGGCCGACAAACGTCAGGCCTTCGGCAGCCATCATCCGTTTGAATTCTTTTCGCTCAGCCGGGGTAATGGTGGCCGGATCTTCCGCCAGGGTGAACGGTGCGATTTCGATGCCGGTATATCCGGCGGCGCGGATGGCCTTGCAGGCATCTTCGAACTGCCAATCCTTAAAAACTTCGTTGCAGATTGCCTGCCGGAATAGAGAACTCATGAACTAACCAGTGTACTAGCCGGAAGGCCAGTCTCAAAGAGTATGGACCAACTTAGGGTGGGGATCCGGCGGACCAAGAATCGAATTTTCGAAATCCTGCAGGGGCACGCGATGGATCATGGCGCGCAGCGTCGCGGCCGGAAATCGTCCCAAATCATCCACGGCCTGTGCGAACGATTCCGGGCTGGCGTTCACGCTCCCGGCGATCGTCTGGTTGTGGACGACGAGGTCCAAAAACGAGATCCGCCCATCGGCAACACACGCACCCAAGGCGATCATTGTTCCCAGTGGCCGCAGCATGCGCACGGACTGCAGGGCCGCCGAGGGAGCTCCGGTGGCTTCGATCACGATGTCGGCCTTTACAGCTGTGGCGCCGAAGGTTGTGTAGCGGATACCGGCTTCCCTTATCAGCGCGGCCCGCGGGCTGTTTTCGGGTTCCAGGGACGCGACGGTGACTTCAATTCCCCGCAACTGCAAGGCAAGCGCTGCCAGAATCCCGATTGGCCCGGCGCCGGTCACAATGGCAGAGCCAACACCAGGCTCGTGGATTCGCAGCGCGGTTTGTATGGCCTTCTCCACAACGCTCAGGGGTTCCACGAGCACACCGAACCCGGCGAGTCCCGCGGGGATACGAATCAGATCGGCTGCTTCGTCTACGGCAAAATCGGCGAAGTATCCGTGCGCCTGCAGGATACCGCGCTCCGTGTAGGCACCGGTGACGCAGAGATCACGCCGGCTGCGGGCGCAGGATACGCAGGCGGGCACGCACGCGCGGCGGACTGTGGGCACCACCAGATCTCCGGGCTTGAGTTCATGGACCGCGGAACCGGCAGCGATTACTTCGCCCAGCGCTTCGTGGCCAAGAATGAGAAACTCCTCGCCTGCGGGCGGCTCGCCAAAGCGGAAATTGGCAAGTTCCCGGTCGGTTCCGCAGACGCCAACTTCGAGGATCCGGAACAGCACTTGCGTGTCCCTTGCCAATACCGGATCAGGAACTTCCCGCTGCCGGAGACTGCGGGTCTGATAATTGAGGGTGACAGCGCGCACGATCAGTCCACGCGGCGGGCGACAACGATCAGCGAGAGTCCGGCCCAAGGGAAGATGCCTTCGATCCGCTTCCAAAGCCAGACGGTTTTATCGAAAGCCTTCAGGGTCACCTTACTGATTTGTTTCCGCCCCAAAACCTTGCCGTAAAACCACCAGGCAGGCCGGCCGATCTTATTCAACTGGTAAACCTTCAGCGGTTCCAGTCCCGCGCCGGTTAGCATGGCATGAACCTGGTCCACGTCGAATCGCTGCTTGTGCCCCAGCGTCTTGTCCACGCTGCAATAAAGCGATTTCCCTTGAGGCACCAACACCAGAACGACTCCGCCAGGCAGCAGCGTGCTGCGCACGGCGGCCAGCGTCTCGGAAGGATTGCTGACATACTCCAGCACATTCAAACAAAGCGCACTCTCGGTGGATTGCGCCAATGGCTCGAACGCCTGGGGATCTTCCGGATCGAGAGACATCACGGAAACATTTGGGGTTCGTAGAAACCTGTTGCGAAGCGCGTGCAGAAACAGCGGATCGCGCTCACAAGCGAGGTAATTCAGGCGCTTGCCCATCAGGCGTCCCGCGACGTTCCCGATCCCGGCGCCGATTTCCAGCACGGTGTCCTTAAGATACGGGCGCAGAATACCGGTCATCCAGCTGATGTAGCTCGGCGTACCCGTCAGGTTATTGAGCGAGCCCCGGCCATAGGGCTCTACATACAGATCGTCGATAAGCCAATACCGGAGAATGACGCCGAAGACCTTCACGCCGTCCTTCCAGCCGATCTTCTTTCCCTCTTCGTAGGTACGCCCGTGATAACTGATGGGCACCTCATAAATGCGCAGTTTCCGCTTACTGCACTTCATGGTGATTTCCGGCTCAAAGCCAAAGCGGTCCGAGCGGATGGGAATGCTCTTCAACAGGTCTGTCCGGAACACCTTGTAGCACGTCTCCATATCAGTAACTTTCAGATTGGAAAACATGTTCGAAACCAGGGTCAGGAACTTGTTGATCATTGAGTGCCAGAAGGGCAGCACTCGCATTTGGGCGCCCGCCAGATAGCGCGAGCCGAATACTGCATCGGCGTGCCCATCGAGCAGGGGTTGCAACAGCCGGGGGTATTCCGCGGGATCGTATTCCAGGTCGGCGTCCTGGACGATGCAGAAATCGCCCGATGCCTGCTCTATTGCCGTACGAACCGCCGCGCCCTTTCCTTTATTGACTGGGTGGTGGAAGAGCCGGACGCAGGAGTGCTCGGCAGCAAATCTTTCTAGTATCTGCGAGGTTCCATCCGTGGAGCAATCATCCACCAGGATGAGTTCACGCTCCATATCTTCGGGCAGGGGTGCCAAAATCACTTGCGAGAGACTACGCTCAACGACTGCGCGCTCGTTGTATACAGGCACCAGGATGGAAAGTTTCACTCGAAGATTCAGTATACTGCGGGGCGGGCCTGCGGTTGTTGCAACACAGGTAACTACTCGCGGTAGAATGGCAGCCAAGCTCTTGGAGCCCTTCTGCAACTCTACCGCGACCCGTGGAGGGGCTTGTTACCTACCGGACGCTAGGGGTCTCTGTAGGATAATTTGCGTTGTGAAACTCGTCAGCCTGCTTTTCGGCCTCTTCTTTGGTAATTCCGTAGCGCTCCTGCAGCTTGCCAACTAAAACATCTTTCTTACCGCCGATCATTGTGAAATCGTCATCGGTGAGTTTGCCCCACTTTTCTTTCACGGTGCCCTTCAATTGCTTCCACTTGCCTTCCACTTGATCTGAATTCATGAGGTAGCCTCCGGTTTCTTTTAAGCACGGCGCGTGCCAGACTGTGGC
>JBDUEM010000037.1:0-38544 GCA_040002435.1 Bryobacteraceae bacterium | reverse complement strand
CCGGCAAAGCTGATCGATGTCGTCACCGCTGCGGTAAAGATAGGCCTGAATGACTGCTCTAACCGGCCCGCCTCTGGAGTGCATCTCCCGCAGAATCTTCAGAGTACGGTCCGTGTAGTCGGTGGACTCCATGTCCATCTCGATGCGGCTGTTGATGCGCGTGGCCCTGGCAACCAGTGCGGCGGTGTTCTGCCGGGCGCTCTCCTCGGAAAGATCCAGGCCCAAGGCCGTGAGTTTCATGGAAACGGTGGTTGGAAGACCCGCGTCGGCGATCCGGTCCAAAGCGGCGAGGTAGGCTTCCCGGGCAGCGTCTGATTCCGCAAGTGCATGGACGTTTTCGCCCAGGTGATCGAGCGAGCTGCGAATGCCGCCCGCCTGGAGTGAGGCACAGACTCGCAGACCGTCTTCGAGCGTCAGCCCGGCGACAAATCGCGAGGTGAGCTTCCGGGACGTTCTGGAGGTTTCCATCCAACTCCGCAGCCAGCTCTGGCGGGAGAGGTAGAGAAAGCCGCTCCGAAGAACGGGAATGAAGGACCCCAAGCTTTGAGTGTCAACTGAAAAGCAGGAAAGCGCAATAGCCGATGGAGGCGCCGATGGCTGAACCGGCCACCACGTCGCTGAGAAAGTGCATGCCCATCAATACCCTGGAGATGGCGATACTGATGGCACAAAACAGCAATCCGCCCACCAGCGATGGGTAGAAGAGACTGAAGGGAACGGCGAATGCGAATGCCGTGATGGAATGTCCGGATGGAAACGAGAACTGATCTGGAGGGAGAAGTGTAGCCCAACAGTGCGAGGCGATGGCGCAGGGACGGCGGCGGTGAGTCACCTTCTTGAGCCACATAAAGAGCATGACCCCGACGGTGGCCGAACTGATTCCGGCCGCAACGGCCAAAAAGCGCTCAGCCCCTCCGAAAAGCAGGATCACGGCAGACATTGCGTACCAGAGCCAGCCATCGCCGCCGCGGGTGGCGCAGATCATCCAGAGCCGAATCCAACGGGGGGCGCGCCAGCTGTTTACGCGATTCATCACGCTGTGGTCCCGCCGGGTGATGAAGTTCAACATAGTCTGCGGAAGGGCACTCATGCAGATACTTCCTCAGTATCCCAAGACATTGAAACCCCGTCTTTTCTTACAGAAATGATGCGGTCGAACCAAATTCCAGCAAACAGTGCTTCCACTAAACAGTTTACTAGAATCACGGCGGGAACGGCGGCCAGCAGGGGCGAGAGCGCCGCAGTCCACGGGCGCTCTCGCATCATTCCTGCGCAAATGCTCCAGACGTCGCGGGTCAAATTCGAAAAGCTGCCCGATTCGCCTTGCAGGATGCCCCGCCCTGCCCGGATCGTCTGCAAGAACTCCTCGTGGTTCCGCGCGCCCGGCGCGATGGTAAACGCCGATCCCACGCCGCGCATGGTATGGGCGTCGCTTCCTCCGATGGGCGACTTTCCCATGCGCGACGCGAGATCGGCGGCGAGGCGATTGCTCCGGGCGGGCATCGCCCCGTTCCTGGTCTCCATGCAAGGGAAGACAGATTCAAACCAAATGAAATCGGAGGCATCACGGGGACCGGTCAGCGCCGAGAGCAGGTGGTTGATGCTGAAAAGCAGTTTCTGTTCGTTCAGAAATGCGAGCAAGGAGTAGAAGTCATCACGGCGTCGCTGGATTTCGAGGTGCTGCCGTTCGGTGATGCCGTAGATTCCGATGTGGACTTCGCGGCCGCTGGGCATGCGGCAGGTGGCCTCCTCGCTCAGGAAGAAGTCCGGGTGATGGCGAAGCGATTCGGCGGCGTCAATGGAGTCGTGGTCGGTAATGGTGACCAGATCCATGCCGCATTGTTTGAGTTTTTCGTAGACGGCCGCGGGGGTATTGTAGCTCTCGCGGCAGAAATTTCGAGCAACCGGCACGGTACACATGCCGGAATGGATGGTGTGAACGTGCAGGTCGCATCTCATACATCCTCGTTATAAGGGAATATGGTTACAGTGCCATGACGTACAGAAAAAACATTTATGAATTGGTTTGTTTGTGGGTTAGGATGGCGTACACGCAATGAAAAAGGTGGACTTCGTCTTCTTTGATGCCGGCGGCGGTCACCGCAGCGCTGCGACCGCGCTGAAGGCGGTGGTGGAGGAGCAAGGCCGGCCCTGGGAAGTACGGCTGGTGAATTTGCAGGAGGTATTGGATTCGCTGGATGTCTTCCGCAAGGTGACCGGCATCCGCATGGAGGACGTCTACAACAATCTTCTGGCGCGAGGCTGGACGCTGGGTTCGGAGTACCTGGTTCCGCCGATGCATGGTTTGATCCGCCTCTATCACCCGGCGCAGCGGCGCTTGTTGACGCAGTACTGGAAGGTGGATCCGCCGGATCTGGTGGTGTCCTTGATTCCTAATTTCGGGCGGGCGCTTTATCAGGGATTGAAGGCCGCCGATGCGAACATCCCTCTGGCAACCATTCTGACCGACCTGGCCGATTACCCGCCGCATTTCTGGATGGAACGCGACCAGGACCAACATCTCATTTGCGGGACAGAACGCGCGGTGCAGCAAGCCCGCGACCTGGGCTATCCTGCGGAGAAGATCCATGGCACCTCCGGCATGATTCTGCGGCCCCGGTTCTATGAACCGGTCCACGTGGACCGCCTTGCGGAGCGTCGGAAGCTGGGTTTGCAGGAGAACCTGCCCACCGGCCTGGTCCTGTTCGGGGGCCAGGGTTCCAGCGTCATGCTGGACATCGCGAAGAGGATGAGTCAGTTTGACGCGGGCGCTCAGCTGATCTTCATTTGCGGCAAGAACGGGAAGCTGGCCGCCCGGCTGCGCCAGGTGCAGAGCAGCATTCCGTTCCACATTGTGGAGTTCACGCAGGAGGTTCCTTATTTCATGCACCTGTCGGACTTCATGATTGGAAAACCTGGGCCGGGGAGTATCAGCGAAGCACTGGCCATGAAGCTGCCGGTGATCCTGGAGCGCAATGCGTGGACGCTGCCGCAGGAGCGCTTCAACACGGACTGGGTGCTGGAGAAAGGCGTGGGACTGGTGCTGAAGAACTTCACGGAAATCGAGAGTGCCGTGCAGAGGCTGCTCTCGCCGGATGTGTTTGCGAAATTGAAGGCTAATGTGGACGCCATTGAGAACAGGGCGGTGTTCGAAATCCCGGACATTCTTGAGGGGATCATGAAATGAAACGATTACTTGCAGGCATGTTGTTTGCGACCGTGCTTTCGGCGCAGGATCCGGCGCTGCTGGAATGGATGAACAACATCGCGCAGCAGCAACTGCATCGGCGCGCCGCTGAGATTGCATCGATCAAGACCCCGGCGCAGGCCGATGCCCGGAAGGTCGCGGTAAAGGCTAAGATCCTCGAACTGATTGGCGGTCTGCCTGATTATGCAGGTCCTTTGAACCCGAGGGTGACGCGCACGATCCCGCAGGATTCGTACTTGATCGAAGATGTGATCTACGAAAGCCTGCCCGGTCTGTATGTCACAGCCAATCTGTATCGGCCGCAGGCCGCCGGAAAGTACCCCGGCATTCTGCTGCCGCTGGGCCATTGGGACTATGGGAAGTCCGCGGTGCAGCAGATCTGCGCCAACCTGGCGCTGAAGGGATTCGTGGTGCTGACCTACGATCCAATCGGCCAGGGGGAACGGTTTCAGGCGTTTGATGCGCGGGTGGGCAGGAGCCTGGCAGGCAGCTCGGTGGAACAGCACTTCATGGCTGGAACGCAGAGCATCCTGATGGGGCAGAGCTTCGCGCGGTACCGGATCTGGGATGCGAAGCGGTCATTGGATTACCTGATCAGCCGGCCGGAGGTGCAAGGCGACAAGATCGGCGTCACCGGCTGCTCTGGCGGCGGGACGATCACGACCTATATTTCCGCGTTGGATGAGCGGGTCAAGGTGGCGGCTCCCGCCTGCTATATGAATTCGTTTCAGACTCTCTACACGGGGCCGATCGGGGATTCCGAACAAAGCGTTCCGGGGTTCCTTGCGGCGGGGCTGGACCAGACCGACTACGTAGAATTGTTCGCCCCGAAGCCTTGGCTGATGATGTCGACGGAGAACGACTTCTTCACTCCGGCGGGCGCAAAACAGGTTTATGACGAGGCCAGAAGCTGGTATGGAGTCTATGATGCGCAGAGCAAGGTGAAGTGGGTGGTGGGCCCGGGGCCGCACGGGACTCCGCTGGTGCTGCGCGAGGCTATTTACGAATGGATGATCCGCTGGTTGAAAGACGGCAAGGGCGACTGGCATGAGCAGCCGGTGCACTTTGTGCCGGCGCGTTTTTTGACCGCGAGCCGTACGGGGCAGGTGACGTTTGAGCCGGGCGCGCGCGATTTATATCAGATTATCCGGGAGACGCCGAAGTCGGTTAAGAGCCAGGCGGAGATGCTGCAGCAGATTATGAGCTGGGTGCAGTATGACAAGCGCGCGCCTGTTGTGAAGTCGACGGCGACGAATGCCGAGGGGGTTGAGACCATCACGTTGGAAACGGAGCCTGGTCTCGAGATTTCACTGGCTGTGTATCGTCCGAAGAGCGGCGGCGGGCGACGGAAGACGGTGTTGATTTTGGAATCGTATCCCAATGCTCCGCAGACTGCTCGTGCGCTCAACGAGAAGGGTGAGATTGCAGCGGTGCTGAATGTGCGCGGGCGGCCGATGGCGCCGATCGCGGCTTGGCACGGCGACTGGATGAGCAACACGCGGGCGTGGCTGATTGGACGGAGCCTGCCGGGGATGCGCGCGCTGGATATTCTGCGGGCCGTGGATTACCTCGAGACCCGGCCGGATGTGGATACGAAAGAGATTCACGCTGTGGCCAGTGAGGTTCCGGGTATCTGGCTGATGCTGGCCGCGGCTATCGATACGCGTATTTCGGCGGTTTATTTGGACCGCACTCCCTACAGCATTCAGCTTGCGCTGGATGGACCGCTGCACCAGAACCTCCACGATGCGGCGCTGCCTGGATTTGCCTTGCACTGGGACCTGTCGAATTTGGTAACGGCAATGAAGGGCCGGAAGCTGGTGTGGACCGATCCGACTGACTGGATGCGGAACCTGGTTTATGCCGGCGATCAGTTTGAATACCGGTCAGGGAATGCGCCGGTGGAGAGCTGGGAATTGGCGGAGTATCTGCGGTAGGCCGGGCGGGGCGGAGGCCTCCGTCCATTATTCGAAGACTTTGTCTACCGGTAGGATTGTCACCGACGACGGCTCGAGTTTCAGAACCTGAACAATCTTGTCTTCGGCCAGGATGTTCTCCGGCTTTGGCGAATTGTAGGTCATCGGCGAAGGGTCGTTGGCCACGAATTTGTTCTTGAGGGCTTCGCAGCCCTGCGCCACTACTACTACGTCCAGGTTATTGGCGTGGAGATGTTTGCGAATGGCGCGGTTTACGTCATCGCGCGTGAGTTTCGCCAGGGAGCTTCGCACGTAGGCCGTGTACTCCGGAATGCCGTAAATCCGGCTGTCGATGGCGTAGCCTAGTTCGGCATCCTTCGTCTTCAAGAGCAGGTTTGTGTACTTGGTGACGAAGGCGCGGCTGCGTTGAAAGCTCTCCTCGCTCAGGCCTTCCTTGAGAAAGCGGTCAAATTCAAACATCGCCAGACGGAGAGTGAAGTGAGCGGTGGCGGGCTCCACCGGGCGGATCCAGATCTGGAAGATCTGCTGCCGGCGGGCCAGATTTGGTTCGGGCTCGGAGAGGAACATTCCGTTGGGGAAATATTCGATGTAGGCATAGTCGCCATAGTTCAGGCCGCGGGCTTCCCGCATGTGGTTGTAGAGGAGCCCGCCGCTGTTACGGTGCTGGCCGAGGTATGACTGCGCGACCAGCAGCGCCGGGAAGTCAGGATCGCCGCGTTTCACGGTGATGGGAAACCCGATGGAGTAGGCAACCGACCTTGTGTTCTTCTCCACCATGGTGAAGCGCAGCCCTTCCGCCGCTTTGGGGACGGGCAGCTTCGGCGCATCGTCTGTTCCCTTCTCCAGTTTGTTGAAATCGGCTTCGACACGCTTGGCGAATGATTCCGGATAGCCTCCGGCCAAACCGATGATGAGGTTCGCGCGGGTGAATCGCTCCTTATAGAATTTCTGCAGGTCGGGAATTGTGATCTTGTCGATGGCGGAAACCGTGCCGGCGTTATGGTGGCCGTAGGGATGGTTCTGGTAAATGCGGTTGTACAGCACTTCCTTCCCAAGTTCCTCATCGTTGCTGCCGCGAAGGCTGACGCGCAGGAAATTCTTCTGGTCGTCGCGAAGTCTTTGGAAGTCGTCGTCGCGCCAACCAGGTTCGAGGATCATTTCGCGGAAGATGGCGTAAAAGGCTTCGAGGTTATCGATATGCGTTACGCCTGAGAAAGTAATCATCTCCTTGTCTACCTGGGACGATACCTGAGTCGCCATGGGATAGAAGGCGTCGACGATTTGCTTGTAGGCTTTATTCTTGGTACCGCCTTCTGCCAGCATCGAAGCGGTTAAGGCGGCCAGGCCAGGAAGCGCCGCCGGATCGGAAGAACTGCCCGTGCGGAAAACGATCTTGATGGTAACGAGAGGCGAACTGGCGGGAAGTGTGATCACTTGCGTTGCGGCGTTGAGAGTCATGGCAGTGGCCAAAATGGCAAGGGTTTTCATTTCCCCGGCCCCGTTAGAGTGACGACGGTGCGGCTGCTTTCCGCGAAATATTTACGCGCGACGTCGCGGATGTCTTCCGGTGTGACCGTGTCATAGAGGTCGTACAGCCGGTTGATGGTTTCGGGGGTACGGCGCAGGGCGACGTACCGCGCAACGGTACCGGCAATGGCTTCGCTGTTGTTCATGCGCAAAGCGAATTCATAGCGGAGATGGCGTTTCACTGCGTCGAGCCTTTCAGCGCTGATCAGGGTGTCTTTGAATCCGTTCAGGGTGCTGAGGATCTGTTCCTGTATGTCAGGCAGGTCGGATGCTTTTTTCACGCGCGAGACCACACCAAAAAGATACGGGTCTACGTGGCTGCTGTCGTCCGTAGCAAGTACGTCCACTTTCTGATCCCTGATTACGAGGCGCTGGTAGAGGTCGGAATTTGTCGAGAAGCCCAGATAGCCAAGAAGATCGAGCGCCGCGCCGTCCTTGTCGGTGTCCGAGTATGCCGGAGCGCGGTAGGCTATCTCGATCCACGGTAGTGTGGGCGAGGGCCAATCCACATGCGCCTTCCTGGCGGCGGTCTGGGGAGGCTCCACGGGAATCTCCGTTTTGAAACTGCCTCTTTTCCAGCCGCCCCAGTATTTTTCGACCAGGGTCTTGGCGGCTTTGGAGTCCAGGTCGCCGGCGATGATGACGGTGGTGTATTCGGGACGGTAATAGCGGTCAAAGAACTGGCGGCTGTAATCGAACTGATTCGGCATATTCTTCACGTCTTCGAGGAAGCCCATGGTGGTGTGCTTATAGGTATGTTTGTCGAAGACCGTATCGCGCAGCACTTCGTGCAACTTGGATGTGGGGGAGGAACTGTTCTTGTTGTATTCGCCGAGGACCGCCGTGGTCTCGGTCTTGAATACAGCGGGCGAGTACTCCAGGTTCTGGAAGCGATCGGCTTCGACTTTGAGAATGGTGTCGAGGTCCTCCTTGGAAAAAGTGGCGTGGTAGGAGGTGAGATCGTCGCTGGTATAGGCGTTCGTGCTGGCTCCCGCCTCCTTCATGATCTCCTCGTATTTGGCGGGCGGGTAGTTCTTTGTTCCGCGAAACATCATGTGTTCGAAGAGGTGGGCAAAGCCGCTTTTCCCGGGTTCAACCTCATTGCGGGAACCCGTCCGGACCACGATGTGGAGCGAAACGACGTTGGGATATCCGGTGGGTATCGTGATGACGCGGAGACCGTTGGGCAGGTCGCTCTGGTCGTAGGAAAGCGGGAAAACCTTTTGGGGTTGGGTGGCAGCGTTTAGAGTCATGGCGGCGAGTAGCGGGAGCGCGACGGCGGAAAGGCGCATGAAACCATGGTAGCGAGGTTTTACGAAACGAAGCCAATTCTGGCCGAAAACCGGGTTCGTTCGGGCGATTCAGCTTAGCTTCCGGGCAGGCGCTGTTCGGCTCCGGTGCGGCGCATGTGCTGCAGGCCCCAATCGCTGATGGCTTTCAGCGCGCGCTTCAGTGAGAGTCCGTATTCGGTAAGCGAGTATTCAACCTTGGGCGGCACGGTGGCATAGACATGGCGGTCCACGATGCCGTCTGCTTCCATTTCGCGCAACTGCTGCGTGAGCATCTTCTCGGTCACGCCCGGCATGAGCTTTCGCAGTTCGCCGAAACGCAATGTCTTTTTCTGGTGCAGCCACCAAAGAATGAGCGGCTTCCATTTGCCTCCCATCACGGCAATGGCCGCTTCCACCGGGCAGTTGTAGAAAGTTCGTTTCACCATGGCACTTCCTTTTTGGATAGTACCCTACTTTTGGGTACGTACTTGATGATGCGAATGTGGACGGATAAGATGATGTGGTGATGAAATATAGTGTGCTGGGCACAGGGATGGTGGGAAAAGCGCTGTCCGTTAAGCTGGCGAGCCTGGGCCATGCGGTGATGATGGGAAGCCGGGCCGCCTAGAATGCTGCAGTCCGTGACTGGATCTCCGGCAGCGGCGGCGGCATAGAACTGGGGAGTTTCGCGGAGGCTGCCGCCTTTGGCGAGATGCTGGTGAGCTGCACTTCGGGAATTACCTCTCTCGACGTGCTGGCTTCGGTGGACCAACGGGATTTGAAGGACAAGGTGTTGATCGATGTGAGCAATCCACTGGACTTCTCGCATCAACCGGCGACACTGTCAGTCTGTAATACGGACTCGCTGGGGGAGATGATCCAGCGCCAGTTTCCGGAGTTGCGAGTCGTCAAGGCCCTGAACACCTGCAACGCGCAGGTGATGGTGAATCCGGGGCGCGTGCCGGGCGAACACGATCTCTTTATCGCGGGCAATGACGCGGCGGCGAAGGATCAGGTGACCAATCTGCTGCAGACTTTCGGCTGGAAATCGGTGATCGATGTCGGGGACATCACCGGGGCGCGCGCGACGGAGGCGATGATGCTGATCTGGCTGCGGCTCTATGGGAAGTATGGCAGCGCCGATTTGAATTACAGGATTGTCAGATGACGATTGAGTACATCCGTTACGAAATGCCGGACGGGGAGTTACAGGAAAAGCTGAGAGCCTCTTATATCGAGGCTGGGAAATCGCTTCAGGCTTCGGCGCACTGCCTGGGTTATGAATTGACTCAGTGTGAGGAGGATGCCACCTGCTTCGTGCTGCGCATCCAGTGGGATTCTACCGAAGGGCACCTGGAGGGATTTCGGCGCAGCCCGGAGTTTCGTGAATTCTACCGTGCCATTGCGCCGTATGTCTCGAACATTAAGGAAATGCGCCACTACGGGCTGACAAACGTCGAGTGGCGCAGATCCTAGTGAACAATACTACTGAGCGTTTGGGCCGTGCCGAAAGCCCCGAGCGCCACCGCCGCCGCCACCGTGACCGTGCATCCCCTTCATCGAGGCGAGTTGGGTCTGCTGGGCCGGAGTAAGGATTGCGTAAAAGGCCGCGTCTGCTTTGGCTTCATTGGAGGTGAGCTGCGCGGTGAGGCTGCCGATGGTGGTAGCGGCCCGGTCAATGCCTGCCGTGTCATTTTTCTGGACCGCGTCTTTAATGGCGGTGTGGGCAGCTTGTAAATTCGTGTGCACCGAGGCGTTCGCGGTGGCGGAATTGGTGAAGATGTTCGTCGCCTGCTGCTGCTGCGCCGTCGTTAGGGTAAGCGCTGTAGTTAAATGCGAAACGCGGCGCTGCGCCATGGTTGCGGGGTCCGGCGGGGTACGCATTCCTTGCGCAAACAGACTGGAGGCGGCGAATATGGAAGCTAATAGGACGTTTGTCACTTTGTTTTTCATGATGGGAAGTTCTCTCCTGATAATGAAACGCTTTTCGCGCGGTCAACGTTGCGCTCCCGCTGTAAAAGCGACGTAAAACCTTGGGATTAAAGGACGTTCATTCGTAGCGGAGAACATCGGCCGGATCTGACTGCGCGGCCCGGCGGCTTGGGATAATGCAGGCCGCGGCGGCTACGGAGAGCAGTAGTGTAGCCACTCCCGCGAACGTGATGGGGTCTTGGGCTCCTACTTCGAACAGTAGACTGGCCAGCACACGGCCCAGCGCCAGTGCGGCGGCGAGGCCCAACACCAAACCGCCGATCACGGGTGCAAGGCCCTGGCTGAGAATCAGCCGGTGGATGTTTCCCGCTGTGGCGCCAAGGGCGATTCGAATTCCCATCTCGTTGCGGCGCTGGGTGACCATGTACGACACCACTCCGTAGACACCGAGACTGGCGAGAATGAGGGCTGTAACTGCAAAGAGGAGAACCAGCGCCATTTGGAATCTGCGCTGAGAGACCGAATCGGAGACCACCTGCTGCATGGTGCGGACTTTGGAAATGGGGACCTCAGAGTCGAGTTCCCGGACCACCGCGCGGAGGGCTGACGCCGCTGCGGTGGGGTCCATGGAAGTACGGACGGCGAGGGAGAAATTTGTCCGGCTGCGGAACCAGTACGGCACGTAGACCTGCAGGGTGGGGGCTTTCTGCAAGCTGGATACGTGAATGTCGCCGACTACACCAACGATTTCAAAGGCCCTCTCGCTCTGCGTAGCGCGGTGGAATTGCTTCCCGATGGGATTCTGGCCGGGGTAAATACGGGCTGCCGTGGTTTGTGAAATAACGGCAGGCATCGCTTTGCGGTCCGTTTCTTCGATGAAACGGCCTTGGAGCAGAGGGATACCAATGGCCGTGAAGTAGCCGGGGCTGACGAAGCGGTAATTCGCGAGCGGGCGCTCCTCCATTGGGCGGCGTTCTCCCTCGACTGAGATCATGTCGCCCCACCCTTCCCCTTCGAGCGGGAGCACGCTGACCAAACCCGCATCGCGCACGCCGGGCAGCGAGCGGGTCTTATCGAGAAGGCGATTATAGAACTGCCCGCGCGCTTCGTCGGTGCCATAACGATTGCCGGGCAGCATGATGTCAGCCGCCAGGGTGCTTTCGGTCTCGAAGCCTTTATCGATCTTCATGAGACGGACGAAGCTATGGAGCAGGAGTCCGGCTGCGATGAGGAGGACCGTGCTGAGAGCGACCTCAGCGGAAACGAGGACACTGCGCATCTGCACGCCTCTGGTGTTTTCGGTGCTGCCGCGTCCGCCGGAGCGCAAAGCGTCTGCCGGTTCGGAGCGGGCAAGCCGCAGCGCGGGCAGGATACCGAACAGCAGGCCGGCGACGACGGTGACTGCCAGGCTGAACACGAGTACGCGGCCGTCCAGGGCTACCTCTTCGAGCCGGGGAATGCTGCCGGGAGCGGCGGCGATCAGGACGCGAACGCCCCACCAGGCGACTGCCATCCCCAATGCCCCGCCGATGGCGGAGAGCAGGAAGCTACCTGTCAGGATCTCGCGGAACAGGGCTCCGCGCGAGGCTCCCAGCGCCAGACGGATGGCGGCGTCACGCTGGTGTGCGAGCGCCCGGGCCAACATCAGATTGGCTAGGTTGACACAGACGATTAATAGTATGGCGCCGACTGCGGCGAGCAGCACCAACAGCCCGGCGCGGGCCTGACCAGTGATCTGCTGCTCCAGAGGAGTGACGACTGCCCTCAATTCCGCCTTATCTTCGCCCTTGAGTTGCGACGCGATACCCGCCTGCATCACGTTGAGTTCAGCCAAGGCCTGCTCGCGGGAGACACCAGGCTTCATCTTGCCGATGACGATGTAGTTGAATTCGCCCATGGGTCCAATGTGTTCGATATTGATGGCGATGGGGCGGAAGACATCTGTGCTGGGCTCCAGCGGCGAGATCGGGCTTAGCTGGTGATTGGAGAAGAACCGGAATTGCGGAGGAAGGATTCCGACCACAGAGTGCGGCTCGCCGCCCAGGTTGATCGACTTGCCGATCAACGCGGGATCGGCGGAAAACCGACGCCGCCAGAGGGAATCTGTAATGACGACGACCTGTTGATGGCCGGGCCGGTCCTCTGATTCGACGAAGCCACGGCCCAATGCAGGCTGCACACCGAGCATCGAAAACAAATTTGCGGAAACCATTGCCGTGGCAATCTGTTCGGGTTCACCGGCGCCGGTGAGTGTGAGCCGCCGGGAGTCGATGGCGGCGAACTGATCGAAGGCACGGCTCTGTTTGCGCCATTCGAGGAAGTGCCGGCCGTTCACCGGAAACGACGGAAACTGGGCGGCGACCTTGGGAACCTGCTCTTCGATGGTGACCAGGCGGTCCGCATCCGGGTAGGGCAGCGGTTTGAGAAGAACTCCGTTGATCAGCGAGAAGATGGCGGTGTTGGCTCCGATGCCCAGAGCCAGGGTGAGAATGGCGATGACGGAGAACGCCCGGTCGCGGGTCAGATTGCGGAACGCGTAGCGGAGAAGCATGGTTCTTTGTTAGTACGCAGCGGCCCCTCTGGTTGTTCCGCCCTAATTGGACGAATCAGGCGGTAATTTGGACAGCTTCCTGTTGGGCGTCCTGCAACTGGATGGCGCGGCGCCAGTGGTCCTCAAAGAGGCCCTTCATGCCTTCGGCGAATCCTTCGTGGTCGAACAACAGCGAGGTCCAGGTTGGTTTGGTGATCACCGGGTCGAGCAAGGCGATCATTCCGTAGTGGCCGTCGAACAAGGCCAGCTTCATGGGCAAGGCCGGAGCGCTGCAGACCTCGACGCCGATGGCTTTGAACTCTTCCATGCGTTGTTGATGGACATCGTCCACCGTTCCGCTTTCAAACATCAGCCGGCAGGAGACACCACGCAAGCGGGCCTTCTTGACCAGTTGTTCGTCCAGAGGGTCTACCGCATAAGGCGGGCGAGAGAATTCCAGGTATTCGAACTGGACCTCGGAAAGCAGCCGCCTGTACTGGGACGCGGTCTGACCGGGCTCACCGACAATGCGGAGGTAGTCGAGGGTGCCGCGGCCTCCCTGCCCTTCCGAGTAGGCGACGTTCAGATCCTCAACCAAGCCGCCGGCGAAGCGTGCCTGCTCCGTGAGTTCCTGCTGCAGGGAGTCACCGCGGCGGGAGAGGTAGCTGGGAATGGCGAGCGAAGGCTCGACGGCCGAGAACAGTTTCGTCTTCTCCTGAACCACCTGAGCGAAACCCTTTTCGATGAGGCTGTCGAGTACTTCGTAGATCTTCTGGCGGGGCACGTGGGAGCGTGCGGCGAGTTCCAGCGCCTTGAAACGGGGGTGGCCGACGAGGACCAGGTAGGACCGTGCTTCATAAGCATTGAGGCCGATCTGCTGCAATCTTCGCCAAAACCGCTGAAAGTCAATCTCTGGGAGTTCTTTAGTCATCTGATTTCTTGAGCTAACCTATCACATGACTGCGTTCGTTGTAAGCACGTCAAGTGGGGGTCGGCTGAAGGGCGAATGTTACAATCGCCCATAGCTGGTGACTGAAAGAAGGAGGTGGCGGGCCTGATGCCTTCCCAACTCGATTTCCCCCGAACTTTGGGTGCTTTGCGCCAGAGTGCTTATACGGAAGAACGGCTGGCCGGCCGCAGTGTAAAAGACGAGTTGCGGGCCAACCTGATCTGCCGCCTTCGTACCGGTGAAACTCTGTTTCCGGGAGTTGTTGGATACGAAGATACGGTTACGCCGCAGATTGTCAACGCCGTTTTATCCCGCCATAATTTCATACTTCTTGGGCTGCGCGGACAGGCGAAGACGCGGATCATCCGTTTGTTAACCACTCTTTTGGACGATACTGTCCCGTATATTGCGGGTTGCGAGATTCGCGACAACCCTTACACCCCGATCTGCAAGCGGTGCCGGGATCTTGTGGCGGAGATGGGAGAGGAGACGCCGATCGCGTTTCTGACTCCGCAGGAGCGGTACGTGGAAAAACTGGCGACGCCGGATGTGACCATCGCCGATATGATCGGCGACATCGATCCGATCAAGGCGGCGCGGCGGGGCCAGAATATTTCGGATGAGCTAACGGTTCATTACGGATTGCTGCCCCGGGCCAACCGCGGAATTTTCGCGGTGAACGAACTGCCGGATCTGGCGGGCAAGATTCAGGTGGGTCTGTTTAACATCATGCAGGAAGGCGACGTGCAGATTAAGGGCTATCCCATCCGTCTGCCTCTGGATGTGATGCTGGTGTTCACGGCAAATCCGGAAGACTACACGGCGCGCGGCAAGATCATCACGCCTTTAAAGGATCGGATTGGAAGTGAAATTCGCACGCACTATCCGCTATCGATTGAACAGGGGCTAGAGATTACGAATCAAGAGGCTTGGACGGCGCGCGGAGCCGCGCTGCCGGTTTCGATTCCAGGGTACATTCGCGAAGTGATTGAGCAGGTAGCGTTCCTGGCTCGTGACGACAAGAAGATCGACAAGCGTTCTGGGGTCTCACAGCGGCTTCCGATTTCCGTTTTGGAAAATGTGGTGTCGAACGCGGAACGCCGCGCCTTGCGGAATGGCGAGGCCATGGCTGTGCCCCGGGTGTTGGATGTATACGCGGCGCTACCTTCCATGACCGGAAAAATTGAACTGGAGTACGAAGGCGAGTTGAAGGGCGGCGATGCGGTGGCGCGCGAGTTGATTCGCGTGGCCGTTGGCAAGGTCTATAACGCTTACTTCGACGGCGTAAACGTTTCGCAGATCACGCGCTGGTTTGAAATGGGCGGTGCAGTGAGACTGGATGAATCGCTCGATTCAGCGGGGATGGTGGAAGCTCTGAACGGGATTCAAGGGCTGTTGGAGCGCACCAATAAGCTGGGGCTGAGCGAGAATGAATCCGACCCGGTACGCGTGTCGGCGGGCGAGTTCATTCTGGAAGGTCTGTATTCGCACCGCAGGATCAGCCGCAGTGAGGAACAGGGCTTCGTGGCTGGAGAGCGTGAGCGGAAGCGGGAACGTGAGACACCCGACCCGGACGACATACGGCGGCCGAGTTCGCGAAAGCAATTCAATTGAAGCACGGCGTGAGGTGCAGCCCGTGAAGTGGATCAACTACACAAAGTACAGCGGCGATGACTTAGGCATCAGTTCGGAAGATCTGCTGAAGGCCCTTTCAGAATTTTTCCTGCAAAGTGGGTTCGACTCGCAATACATGCAGTTCAGCGAAATGAACCGGCAATCGATGGAGGATCTGAGGGAGGCGATTGAAAGGGCGCTGCGCGAAGGCAGCATGTTCGATGAATCACGTGCCGGGCAGATGGCGGAACAGATCCGGCAGATGTCACCGGAGGAGTTCAACCAGTTAGTGAACAGGCTGGTGAAGAAATTGGCCGACGATGGATACATTACGGCCAACGACACCGGTGAGGGAAAAGATGCGCCGCCGCGGGATGTGAAGATTGAGATCACCGATAAGTCAGTGGATTTTTTCGGATTCAAGACGCTGAAGGATCTGCTGGCCGGTTTAGGGAAAGCCAGTTTCGGCGCTCACGATACGCGCGATATGGCGACCGGCGTTGAGGCAAGCGGGGCGGCGAAAGCATATGAATTTGGTGATGTTCTGAATCTGGATATCAGCGAGACGCTGTTTTCGGCCATGCGGCGCGAAGGGGTGCAGGTGCCGCTCAATCTGGAATACAGTGATCTGCACGTGCATCAGGCCGAGTATCAGAGTTCCTGCGCCACGGTGCTGATGCTGGATTGCAGCCACAGCATGATTCTCTATGGAGAGGACCGGTTTACGCCGGCGAAGAAAGTGGCACTGGCGTTGGCGCACCTGATCCGCACACAGTACCCTGGCGATAGCCTACGCCTGGTGCTTTTCCACGATTCCGCGGAAGAGCTGCGGATTTCCGAACTGGCCCGTGTGCAGGTGGGTCCGTACTACACCAATACGCGCGATGGTCTGATTCTGGCGCAGCGGCTGCTGAACCAGGAGAAGAAGGACATGAAACAGATCATCATGATTACCGATGGAAAGCCATCTGCGCTGACTCTGGACGACGGCCGGGTTTACAAGAATGCGTTTGGACTGGACCCGCTGGTAATCAGCAGGACGCTCGAGGAAGTGAGCCGCTGCAAAAAGCAGGGGATTCTGATCAATACTTTCATGCTGGCAAGCGATTATGGCTTAGTGCAGTTTGTGCAGAAGGTAACGGAACTCTGCCGGGGCAAGGCTTATTTTTCCACTC
Organism: Bryobacteraceae bacterium; assembly: GCA_040002435.1. Classification (GTDB taxonomy): domain Bacteria; phylum Acidobacteriota; class Terriglobia; order Bryobacterales; family Bryobacteraceae; genus JANXXV01. Next base: position 22,401 of record JBDUEM010000037.1, on the reverse strand, counting down.
CGTATAATCTGGGGCAGTATCTATTGATGGATTATATGAACCGGAAGACGCGGACGATTCATTAGCGCTGTTCAAAGGCCGAGTGCCTTTGCGGAGGCTTGCAGGACTGCTTTTGGCGTGTCCGGGCCGAATTGCTGGCCAAGGATCAAATGCTTTGAGTCAGCCTTGCGGAGTGCTTCGGCGGCAGGGCCGAACAAAGATTGCGCGATCCAGCCGAGAAATTCTTCATCGTCGGCGCGGGGTCTTTCCGCATCCAGTTTTGCCTCTTTCCAGTTGAACTGACCCAGGTCTGTAAACGAGGTGGAGTCGATGCCATACGTTTTGTTGACGTCGCCGATGCTGTACTTGTAAGTCTCCTTGAGAAATAGAACATACTGTTGCTTCCCGGGACTGTCTGTGGGCAAAGCGCGGAACCAGTCTGTCCAAGCGCGGGTCCAAGGCGGGATTGCAGTGAAGGTATAGGCTACGAACTCTGCACTACTCTTTGCGGCGCTGGAACATTTCCGGCGAATTTGTTCTTCGACTTCCGGATCGAAGACGTCAGCATATTCGTGCCGTTCGAGAAGCGGCACCGCGATGAGCGCCGGGTTCTCTACTACTTTACCGGCGTCGTCCACAATCTGCGGGCGGCCTGTGGTCTGCTTTATGCGGTAGGCCGCGCTGAGAACCGGGGAAAGCATCAGGCCTTGAAAGAAGCGACGCGTCATATGACTACATCGCGTTCCAGATCAAGGTGGGATAGCGGGCTGGTGAATGGTTGCCGACGATGTAGGGAGGCGCCGAGCCGGAGCCTTTGTTCGCTAGTGCTTTCTCAAGAGTTGCCAAAGAAAGCACCAGTGCAGCGCCGTCATGGCGAAGAGCCGCCAGCACCAGGTCGCCGAGGCTCACCGAATCGAGTAGCGCACCTGTTGAAGTGATGTAGATTTCCTGGCCCGTGTGACAGTAGATGGGCGGCAAAGGCACCAGCGTCACAACATCCGAACTGTTGACGAATCGGTAGTTGTGGCATCCAGCGAGTTTGGCACCCATGGTGATGCTTCCTACGCGCGGCGATCCAAATGTATACAGCAACGTCGAGCGGGCCTTTCCGTTGTAGCGGCATGCAGCGAGTGTGGCCAGCGCTGCACCCAGACTGTGGCCAGTGAACCAGATTTCCGCGGCCGGGTTGGTCTGGAGAATCGCATCGAGATGAGTTTTCACCTTCGGCCAAACCCGATCGAGGGCACTGCAGAAGCCCTGATGTGCCCAGAAGTCACCCTGGTCTGACGGGAAGAGGCGAAGGTCGTCCACCAGGTCGGCGAACTCTTCTTTCTCGGTTCCGCGAAAGGAAGCGATGACGAGATTACCATGTTGCGCCAGGAAGCACTGAGTCGGGCCATCTTCCGGGTGCACGCCTCCCCAGTTGCCGAAAAATGCAGGCTGCGTGAAGCCAGCCGCAGCGAGCACTGCTTCGACTTTCGCCTGGTCGTTGACGTAACTGAGAACGGCACTGTCGGCGGCCCACCAGGCGTTCACGAGCGCGAGATTCGGGGCTGCGAGTTGGAAGGGGTGCTTCTGATGTGCAGCGAAATAGCCGTACACGGCCGGATCCGGGGCGTGGAAGAGATTGTCATAAACATCCGGGAGGAGGTCCTTCTTCGGCTTGGCCATGATTGATGCGAGTATAGCGCCGCTGTTAACAGTTTTGCGCGGCGTCCCGTCTTGATGCAGCGAAGGAGAACCACTTCGTATGAAACTGAACCTGATGAAAATCGCTATGATCGCGCTTGCGGTGGCCGCGCCGGTGTTGGCCGGCGGGCTGTGGCTGGAGTTCGGCAATCCGTCGGCGAGCTCGGATCCCAAGGCGAAAGACGCGCTCGCCGTCGTGCGGGCCACGGGGTGTCATGAGCCGGAGAAGGCCCTTTTTTCGGCCACCGCGGAGGGAAAAGTAGAGGGCAAACGGACTTCGATCCCGCTGGAAGTCGTGAAGCTCTCGACACCGGGGATGCACGCGATCAAGGGCACGGTTCCCAAGGAGGGCACATGGGTGATATCCGTCGCCAGTACATTGGACGGAAGCTTTCTGGCCAGCGCAATTCTGCCGGTGAGTTCAAAAGGCGTTGAGCGGACTTTGGCGAAGACGATCTACCGTCCGGTAAGCAACGATGATCTGGCGCAAGCCCTACGGCCGTAGGTGCTTGTCCAAGAAGTCGAAGGTCCCCACGCCGTGAATGGTGTGGGGACCTTGAAAGAATTCGATGGCCGTGCGGTCCGGAATGCCCAGGAGCGCATAGAAGCGCCGCACCTTCGCGTATTCGTAGGCAACCCATTCGTCGATGCCGACGCCGTCGTTGTGGCCGCGCTCCACCATGAAGGGCCGGGGGGCGATCAGGCTGGCCAGTTCGGCGTAGTTGTACGTGTTGGCGAGGTTGAATTCCCCGATCTCGTACTCCTTGGTGAAAACGTAGCTGAAGGGTTCCTCGACGCTGGTTGTCTTCCAGATCCATTCGTTGAAATCGCCCGAGCAGATTACCACTTTGTATTTGTCTACCAGGGGCGGGACGCGCATGGCAGTCTTGCCGCCGTAGGAGAGGCCATAGAAACCGATGCGCGCGGGGTCGACGAAGGGCAGTTGCGCGAGCCAATCCACCGTGCGCTGGTGCTGTCCGGTGATAAAGGAATAGAGCGTCAGCTTCAAGGGATTGGCGCGCCGGACGATGAGGCGGAAGCGTTCATCTCCGATGTACGGGTTCTGTGGCGCGTAGACGATGTAACCCTTGGCGGCGAGCCTTGCCCCGAAGCCGTGATAGAAGCCCTCCGCTTTTGCGTCTGTCGACTCGATGACATCTTTCGGCTGGCCTGCCAAGCCGTGCTGCGTGACTACCAGCGGGCGGCGTTCGCCCGGTTTGAGATTTTTCGGGATCAGGAGAATGCCGGAGGCGAACACGTCTTTCCACACTGGCAGGACGACTTCATAGCCGGTGAAGAGGGCGTCGTTGTAGACACGCCGCGTTTGTGCGGTCATTGGCTCCTGGGGATCGGGGATCTTGCCAATGATCTCTTCGTACAGATACTTTCGGTAAGGATCTGTTGTCGCCTGCCAGCGTTCGATAGAGGAGGAGTCTGCTTTTGCCCAGAATTCTTTGCGGCGAAGCGGCGAGGCGCGAACGATGGCTTGAGTGTATTCGACCATTTGATCGAACTGGCGGTGCATGCGGTCCGCAGCCTGCTGAGGGGCCAGTGCGGGAATGGGATTGGCCGCCGGGGGCGGTGCCGGTTTCGAAACCATTGGCGGCAACTGCTGCTTCAGGATGGACCAGACGTTCCGGTCCATGGGCTGCTGCCATAGCGGGACATTGAGATCGGGATAGTCATAGAGCGTGCTGGCGGTGATGCGTGAATCGATGTACGCTGCATAGCGCGCGATGATGGCGCCTTCTCCAAAGCCGACCACACGGATAGGGAGCGCAGGTGTGGATTTGGAAAAATAGTCGACTGCAGCCAGGACCTTCTGCACCTCGTAGCCGATGATGTGACGGCCTGCCTGGTAGGCCATGCGGTAGATATACTCGCGATGGCTCTGGCCTGTCATTTTAATGCGCGGGTTTCCCGCGAAAGTGGAATTCCGATCAATGATGAGCGGGATGAGAACCTTGCTTCGCGGCTCATTCAAACGGGCAGCTAATGATTCCGGGGTCATTCCCGCATCGGGAATCGCGATGACATAGGCGACGGGTTGCTGCTTCGGTGTGAGGAGCAGACCTTCGGCATCCATGCCTTTCAGCACAGGCCAGCGGGCTGTTTGCGCATTCGATGCGTACGGCTTCGTGTCGATTTCGGTGAAGGGCACCCTTGCATCGACTGCTCCGATGAGCATGCGGATCTTTTCGGGCGTGGTCGGTTCCGGATGATTGGCGGCTAACGCATGATCCAGGTAGCGTTCTATTCCGGCCAACATCTTTTCCCAGAGGACGCCCGCTTCGGTGAGGGGCTGGGTGCCGGTAAGGGTGAGGACTAGCGCTGCGAGGAACGGGAACATGTCGTATTTGGGTAGTAGTGATTCAGGATATCGCGGAACGACGCACCGCTTGCGGCCATGGCGGCCGCTCCAAGCTGGCAGAGGCCCACGCCGTGACCTTCTCCGCGGCCGTGTAGGATGCCCGTCCCCTTGTCAACGGTGTAGTTGTTACTGGGAATCCTGCGGGCCAGCCGGAATTGTTCGGTTGGGACGGCATCGTCTTCGATATGCCTTGACCACTCGCGGCTGCTCCGTTGACATGCAGGGCAATTGACCGCGAAGTAAGGATACGGGTCCGGCTGAAGACCGACGCTCGCGGCGGTGCGCGTGCGGCCACCGCAACTTGCCGAGTAGAGCGGGGCGAAAGCTTTGTCCTGGTAAACGATGACCAGGCCCACGGTGCTTTGGGCGGCCTTCGATGCGGGATGATCCGGCGACGGGGGAGCGCGATGGAACTGGCAATGCGTGGTGTCGCAGAAATCGAAATATTCATGACGCTTCCGCGACGCCGTGTAATAGGAGCGCGCGAGCACAGCCCCGGCTTTCAGGGCTTCGAGCGGCGTGCCATCGGGATATTCAGCGGCCACTACCGCGGCGACGGCTTCTTCGAGATCCACCGTGACTGTGGGGATGAGTTCGCCGCCGACCTTCGTAACAGAGAGGGTGCCGTGAAAGTTGCGCTCGATCTTACCGGGCACGCTGAGCGTGAAGCTGGCCGGTCCGCCATCACGGGCTGTAATGCGCGCGGGGGCTGACGTCAACGAGAAATCGGCATTGCGCTGCGCGGTTCCGTTCACGAGAAGAACCTGAGAAAGCGGAGCTTTCACGGTGAGATGCGTTGGATGAAAGAGGCCGAAGACCCCAATGTTTACGGTGATTGCCGCAAGCCAAAGCATTTCATTTGCCGTGAAGAATCGCCGTCAGCATCTGGCCGGCGGTGGCGGCCACGGTTGCGCCTGGGACGCCGTGCATTTGAACCAGAAGCGTATAGCTGTGCGAGATGGCCACTACATAGCCGTCGCCGGGTTGTCCGGCCGGATGCGAGCAGGCGGCGGTTCCCGTCTTGACTAGCGCCTTCCTACCGATGGCGCGCCCGGTGCCGGATTGCGACGATTGCAGCATGCCGGCGCGGATGGGCTCTGCCTCCGGATAAGAGGCGAGCATACAATAGGCGCGGGCCAACGATAACGAAGACAGCATCCATTCCCGGCCGAGGCCGATCCAAGTTTCCGGAGAGGCGTTTTGCGGAGGCGGCTGCAATCCGAAGCGGCCAAGAAAATCGGGATTTGCCTTCGGCGCGAGTTGCAGAAAATACGAATTGCAGGAGTGGGCGATCGCGCTGGTGAGACCGATGGTCCCGTGGCCTTTTGGCAGCCAGCATTCCTTGGGGTTGCAGGTGAACACGGCATTGGACGATGCCGCGAGCGCGACGAATGGCTTCACCAGAGAACCTGCAGGAATCGGGCGGTTGGCGTGCTCCCAACGCTGCGCTATCACTGTGCCGCTGGCAGTGTCCAGAAGAATGTAGGAGAGCGACGGGGCGGGAAACTGCCGGTCGATCAGCTTCTCGATCGATTGATCGTAAAGGGTACCCAGCAGCAGAAATGCGACAGCCGGAATCATTTGTTGAGCTTGTAGATAACGGTTTGCGGTACGGTGGCGCCGGTGTCATGCACCAGGATGCTGGCAGTCTCCATGCGGCCCATGGCGGTCCCCAGGCTGGCTACGTTTTGCGAGAAGAACTGCGGTTCCGTCCCGGTGCCTTCGGGGGCGTGCGAATGATCGATGAGACGCATCATCTTCGTGTACGGCCCGAGTTCCTGTGAAAGGCGGAAGGTCGCCGAGTAACTGGCAGCGGCCTGCGGGACGGGCTGCACGCTCAGTTTTTGGGTGATGGCATCGAGCATGGCTTTGTTGTCCGCGAGGATAAGCGTACGGCCGCGGGCGAGCGAGAATTCGGTCCGGACGGCGTTGGGATCCCAATCCGCGGCGGCGAGCAGAACGACGGCGCGGGGATTGATTACGAAGACGCCGTCCGGCAAAGTGCGGCTGGACTGCACCTCCAACATGGCGTTCAACTTGACGCGGCCGAGTCTGGCAACGAGATCCAGGTAGGGTTGTTTGCGATCTCCGAGATCGAGAGGCTGTTGATCGATGCGTGTTTCGAGATCCGCCTCGCTGCCAGACATTTCATTTTCCGATGCCGCTCCGGGTGCGCGCTCCGAGGGAGGCGCCGCGCCGGCGGAAGGGTTGTAGATTTTCCGGTACACCAGGTCCGCCGCTTCTTCCGTGGTGGGCGCGGCCCAGGCGCGATAGAGTCCGGCCGCACTGGGAACGAAGGCTACGATTTGGGCTACCGCCGATTCCGCGGGATTCGCCGGAGTAGAAGCATCCGCACGAAGCAGGACGCGTTCTTCGCGGATCTGGGTTGCTTCCCGGAATATGTCGGCCACACCGGCGCTGTACTGCTTCAGCGTTGCCATGTTGCGCTGTATCCAGTAAGAGCGAAAGTGCGGAGTTGCCAGCAGTGCGGGGAGATTCATCACAATGCGGATTTCACCCTGAGCTTTCGCCGCCTGGGTGGAATGCGCATAAAACGGATCCTCATTCATGGCGCGGCCGGGCTGTTTGGCGATCAATGTCAAGGCTCCGGCGATGAGGTCTTCCCGGGTTGCCAGCAGGAGCAATCCGTTCACGGACGCGAATGCCGCGACCCGTTTGGAGGGACGGTCTAAACGCACGTAGTAGGCTTGCCCCGCTACGTTCCGTGTTTCGTAGCTGGTTCTGGTTTTCCAGAGCGCGGTTTCCACGGCGCGCGCACCGGCCAGACGGGTGACGTAGAGAAATTCGAGCTTGCCGATGTCGTAGATGGCCACGGCCGACTCCGTGCCGGCGAGGGAATTCACCAGCGACATATCGGGCGGGAGTCCGGCGGCGGCTTCGAATTCGGTTTGCGCATCCGCAAGGCGGGCGAACAGGCGGGTGCGAGAAAATACCGAATAGTTATCGCTGCGCAGCCAGAGCCGCTTTTCCGCCGAGGCATTCCAATCCCGCAGCAGCGCGGTAAAGTCGCGCGTTTCCACATACAGCACCGGGCCGGACGGGAAGTATCCTGACAGTGGCGGCGTAGTCTGCAGCGCCTGGGCCAACAGCCACGCGCCGAGCGCAATCACGGTTCCGATGGCGAGTTTGATCTTCATAGGCGCGGACGCACGTTGCGCTCCTGTTCCAGGTTCTTTGTAATGACGGGACGACGGCGCTCGTTCTCGGCTACCCGTTTCTGTTCGGCTTCGAAGGCAGCCAGACCGCTCGGCGTGGACGGATCGAGATACTGCGCGATGCGGAGCAGTGTTAACGCCGGCACAGGCGCGTCCACTTTGCGGAAGATGGATGCGGCCTCCCGGGCGACGCGTGCACGGTCCTTGTTGGGCAGCATCGCCGCGTAGAGGAATTCATCCCCCAGATACTTGACGTTGCCCCCATATTCCTGTTCGAGCCTTTGCTGGCCGCCGATGAGCGGCATGAGTACGCTGATCGCCGTCTGGTTTCGATTCAGAGCCATCGCCGCCTGGAAGAGAGGAAGCCGGGGCTGGTTCGATTGCGGATCAATCTCCAGGGCGCCGCGAAGCAAGCGAGCCTTCACGTCGTTAGAAGTCACTTGCGCGGCCGCTTTCATCCGCGCATACCAGTAATAGGGGCGCTCGGCTGCCGCCGGGGCAATAGGTGCGCTGGCAGCGAGAACATCGAGTTCACCGGACCCCAGACCACCCTTGCCTGCGTTGAGTTTCGCGATGGCATTGGCTGCGTCCACCCGATTCATGTAGGGTGTGTCCGCGGAAGCGGCAAGAGTTTGCAGTGCGAGCGCGTCGTCTTTGTCTATCTGCAGCGCGACGAGCGATGCTTTATCCCAGGGCGCGGCCTGCGCACGGGTGTTGCGGAATTCCACGGCTTCCCGGGTGCCGCCGAATTTTTCGAGGAGCGCCGCGGCGGGTTCCAGATTTTCGAACGGTTCGCCGGACACCAACGTCATGCGGCGCAGGAGCGCTACCGCGGCGGCGGTGTCGTTCGATTCGAGCTTCACTTCCGCGAGTCCGAGGAACGAAGACGGAGCCGGACCCGGCATTTCGAGTTCGGTGTTGTAGACAAATTCCAACACGCGCCGCGCCGAAGCCGCATCGCCTTCCGTGCGGAGGGCGCCAGCAGTGTTTCGAATCATGTCGAGCGGCGGTTTGGTGGTAGCGTAGCGTGCGAGTAGCGGTTCCAGTTTGCCGGACTGTGCAGCCGTGCGTATCTCAAGCGAAATCACCTGGTAGGGCTGCTCCCGGATGGCATCGGGGTCGAGCGCAGCAAGCGCGGCTTGTGCCCTTTGTGTCTGTTTCGCGGTGACAAGCGACTCAATCCACTCCAGTTGATAGCGCCGCTTATTCTGCAGAGCATCACGCTGGGCATCTCCGCGTGATTGCGAGAGCTTCAGATCCGCGGTTTCGAGCAGCCGTTGATAGATAATCTCTTTGCCCGAGGGAGGAAGCCAATCGGCATTCACGACGGTGCCTAAGAAATTGACCGGGTCCGTGGCGCGGCGGGCCAGATCCGCGATCCAGCGAACTCCGTCAACCGGTGAGGCAGATGCTGACAGAACTCCCTGCAATAAAGGATCGACCCGGTAAAGACCGTTGCGGAAAATGTAGGTTCGCAACAGGCGGTCCACATCGGGCCGCACCTCTGCCAGTACTTTGTACTTACCCACCGCCTCCAGCGCAGATTGCACATCGCTCCAGAAGCTTTCCGGAACGCGGCGAAGATCCTGCTGCACAGCAAACATCTGAAATGCCTGCTTCCAGTGCGCTCTGGCTTCGGTCTGTTTCCCCTGGTTCCAGAGGATTTCAGCAATGCGGCTGTGGACGTCCCCACGGTTCGGATTGAATTCCAAGGCGTGGCCGTAGTCTTCCAAAGCGCGGTCGGCGGCACCGGATTCACGATAGTAGTCCGCCAGCTTGAAATAAGCGTTCCCACTGGCCGGCGTACCTTCCAAGGCTGCCGGGAGATAGTCGTCCGCATTGGGTTGCCTGGTCACCGCCAGGTATTCGCCGTAGCGTGATCCGTAGTAGAACCAGAGATCGCCGACAAGCTGCTGGTCGCGAGCGACCGGATGGCCGAGTTGCTCGCCGATGGTGTTCGGTCCCAGGGCGGATTGGAAAGCGGCATTGATGTCTGGTGTGCCGCGCGTGAAATACAGGCCTGTCAATGCGGTGTATGCCTTTGTCCACACCGGAGGCAGCCCGGTACCGCGGGCTGCTACGGCTCGAAGCGCCAGCGCAACATCGCCACCAGAGATAGCGGCGGTGGCGGCGCCGTTCCGAAGCTCTTCGGAGGCCCCACCCTCGGCGATCGCTACCAGCTTGTCCGGGGATGTCGCGCGCAGCAGAGCGTTATAGCGTTGCGCGGGCTGCCCTGACAGCATTCCCCGGTCATTGAGCAGCGAGAGGACGCGGAGTTCTTCGCGCGGGCTTCCGGCTTGGTGATACGCCTCGGCCGCCTGGGCCAGCAATTGATCCCTGGCATCGTCTTGCGGGTAGACCTTCCAGAACGCCTCGATGATTTTTCCCAGATCGTCGTATCGCATGCGGCGGCCTTGCAATTCGGCGAGGCGCGGGAGCACCTGGTCCCGGGTTTCCGCATTGGGTTTGGCCGTCAGTGCCGCCTGCATCCAGCGCACAGCCACATCATTCAGACCGGCCGTTTGCGCGGCCGCAGTGAGATCCATGGCGGGTGGTTGGACACGGACTTTCTGCAGGAAAGCTCCGAAAGCGGTCCGCTCTTCGGGTGTGAAGTATTGTTTGGCGACCACTGCCATTTCGTTGACTAACCCCACGCGTGATTCCGGGGGCACCAGCTTCGCAGTCGCCTGATAGGCCGCGTCGTAGGTTCGCAGTCGTGCGGCGAGGTGCAGATAGAAGCGGAAATCCTGCTGCGCTTCCGCGTCATCCTTGGGTACCGCCCTAAATCCCTGCGCGGCGAAGTCGCTGGCTTGCGGCAGCATGTTCCAGGATTCCAGCTTTCGGGCCACTTCGAAATAGTCCTGCGATTTTGTGGAACCGCCTTCCAAAAATGCTGCTCGAAGGGCCTTAACGGCCGCTTCCGGCTGCGACTGACGGGCGCGGGTTTCGGCGAGCTTCACCATCCATTGCGGATTGTGATAGGTGAGCTCGTACAGCTTTGCATAGGCCTTGGCGGAGTTATCGAAATGCAGCAGCCGGTCTTCCAACGATGCCATGGCGATGTAGAGATCCGTACGGTCAGGCCGCAGCGCAATGGCCCGGTTGTAGGCGTCCACGGCGGCGGGGAAGTTTTCGAGTTCGGTATCCAGACGGGCCAGCACCATGGGCCAGCGGGCATCACGCGGCGAATCAGCGGCTGCTTTTTCGTAGAAGGCGCTGAGTTGCGGAGCACGATTATTCTTGCGTGCATAGGCGGCAGCTTCCTGTACCAGTGAAGGATCCTCCGGATATTTGTTGATGATCTCGACGTACTGGGAGATGGCGGCCGGATAGTCCTTGAGGCGCGTGAGCACCGGGATGAGACTGCGGCGGATGGTGGTGGACTGCTCGCTCCTTCCGGCCTTCAGCAGGCTGGCATCGAGAAAAGCTCGAAGGGACTTGTCATCCCCCTCGCGGGCATACGTGTCGGCCATACCCGCCACCAGGTCGGCGGCAAGGGGCTCGGCTGTCAACATCGGATTGAGGAGACGGCGGGCGCGCTGGTATTCGCCGATCTCTGTCGCTTTGTGCGCCGCTTCCACGGTGAAGGAGCGCTTGAGTACGGCATTGGAAATAGCGGCGGCGCGCTCCAGGGTGTCGACCGCGTTCTTGCCTTGCTTATTGCGCCAATAGAAATCGACCGCCGCGCGGACCACGCCGAGAATTTGCGGATTGTCTTTATAGACTGCGTCGATAGTTCGGGCCGCGGCGTTGACATCGGGCTTCGATTCATAGAAACGGGCCAGGCGGAGACGCAGGCGAGTGCGGTCTACGGGATCCGTCGTGATGGCGATTTGGCGGTTTAACGACTGTTCGCGCACGGTGTCGAAGCCCTGGCGTTCGGCGATGGTATCGATGCGGGCGAGGAGATCGAAGGAAGTCGTCCCCGTCACGACATTCGAAAGATAGCCGGTCAGGTCCGGGAGACGGTCCTGGTTTTCTAGAACAGCCACGCGCAAGGCGAAGGGTGCGAGCCCGGGATTCGCACCTGACGCGAGCTTTTGGGTGGCGTCTTCAATCATGGGCCGGAGAGCGGGACGGCGTGCCAGAAGTAAGAGGCGAGATTGCGAGGGTGAGGCCTCGGTGGCACCTTGAATGTACTCGGCGATCGCCTTTGAATAATCGTGGCGGCTTTCGTGAATTGCGCCGGCTTCAAACGCGAACAGAGCGGGCTGCTTCAACTGGCGGCGGCCGTCAGAGATCAGGCGGAGCGCGTCGTCATAAAGGAAATAGTCCCAGAAAACAGTGGCTGCTTCGAGATAGCCGTCGGCGCGTCCCGGTTCAATGGTGGCGATGCGATTCCAGTAACCCCGTGCTTTATCGAACTGCTCTTTGTCAGCGTAGATTTCACCGATGCGAGTGAGCGTCTGGGTATCGCGGGGATTACTCCGGCCGAGCTTTTCTTCGACTGCGGCGGCCGCGTCAATATTCAACAGCGAGCGATGGATGGAAGCGGTGCGTTCGCCCAGCCCGGCTTCTGCCGGAAAATTGGCGGCGACGGTTTGAAGCACCGGCTCGGCCTCTTCAAAATGCGAACGCCAGGCCTGGGCTTCGGCGATCATTTGGGTGGCGGCTCGGTCCGAGGCAGTGGGTCCGGTGAGGCGGCGCAGTCCTGCCAATTCTGTGTCCAGCTTGTTGGTGCGGGAAAGGAATTCAAAGAACTCCGAACGGAGAGATTCATCGTAATACCAGTTGTTCCGAATGAGGCGCTCCCAGGCCGCGCTGTCCAGTGTGCCCTTGGTGGTGTAAGCGCGCAGCAGGTTCTTGACGAAGATCAGGTCATGCGGGAAACGCTGATAGGCGTAGAGATTGACTTGCCGGTAAAGGACTGGATCAAGCGCGCTCTGCCCCACAACTTCCTGGAGATATTTTTCAAGATCCGTTCCGGTGAAGACGCCCGCGATCTCTTTACTTAATCGGTCGAATTGCGCGGTTTGCTTTTGACGCAGATACAAGCGCGCGAGCTTGTGATGCCAGGAGCGATCCTGAAATTGCTGGGTAGCGCGAATGTAGGTTTGCTCCAGGTCGGCGGCCAGTTTGTTCTGGTTGAGAAACACCGCGAGACGTTCGTAGAGGCCGGGGTCGTTCGGGTTGCGGTCGATTTCGCCGCGATAGAGCGCCAGGGCATCCTTGGGGCGCTTGAGGGAGACGAGACGCCCGATGTAGCGGTCCAGAACAAGGGCGTACTGCGGGGACCGGGCAGGCGGCGCGGGTGCCTTCTGTTCCGGCTCGCCCTCTCGCGGCGGCTCGGCTTCGGCGGCGGATTTCGCGGGCACGACTCCCAAGGGCATTTCGCCGGCCGCGGCGCTCAGCTCCTTGAGCAGCGAGTCGTAGACGGCGAACTCTTCCTTCGTTTGCTTGCGGCGGGCGTAGGCATCGGCGATCAGCAATGAGACGTCGGCGCGCTCGGCTGCATTTGGAAAGCTCGTGAGGAATTGGCGACCCTGCCGGACGACCCCGTCGTTGTCGCCGTAGGCCGCGTAGGCTTCGATCAACTTCGCGTGGAGATGCTGGCGGTCCGGCGACCGGGGAAAGCGTGTATCGAAGGTCCTCAGAAATTCGGAGGCCTTGGCGCGATGGAAGTAAGCGACGGACGCCTGTTCCTGATCAGCGAATCTTCGGCCGGGACTGGTGGTGTTGAACAACAGCGAAAGAAAGCCGTTCAGGGCGCCAGGGTACGGGTCCATGGTGGCGACGTCTTTGTAATACGACAGGTCGCCTGCCCCGATTTGGATGGGCTGTTCAGGAGCGGTGAAGAGAATTTCGATCAGTCCACTGAGGCCCTTTTCAGTTTGCCGGGGGCTGGCCGAGGCAAGATTCGCGAGAGCGAAATAATTCCGGGCAGCACCGCTGTAGTTGTGGACTGCCTGCAGAAGCTGAGCCAGAACGAACAGTTCGTCAGCCGTGAAGCTTTGCTTGCGAGCCTGATACTCCAGCAGAGATCGTTCGGCCTGGGGAAGATTGCCCTGCTGCTGATAGTAGTAAAACAGACGAGCGGCTGGGTTGATATCCGCGGGGTTCGCGGCGGCGGCGCTGCGGGCATTTTCCAGAAACTTGCGCAGGCTTCGGGTCTCCTGGAGCAGCGCGAAATAATCGGCAATGACCTTGGGCGGCCACATTGGCTGGAACGCACCATCGTAGATTGCGATGGCTTGCGCAGGGGTGCCGCGTTGCCGGGCAAGGTTAGCGCGGGCGTGCAACGGAAATGCCTGGTCCGAAGGAAAAGCCTTCTGATAGTCCACCAGGAGGGCTTCGGCCGCTGGGAGTTGGTTACTGCTATTCAAGAATTCGAAGAACCGGCTGTAGACGGACGGCTCCGCGGGGTATCGCGCGAGCCAGTCGCGATAGATTGCCGCGCTGGTTTCGGCAGGTGATCCCTGCGCGGACACCAGAGCGAGAGATCGTTCAAACAGCTTCCAGGAGCGCTGCTGCGCGACTGCCGTGAACTTTTCTTCCGCCGGCGCGGGCAGGTTTCGGGCGGCCGCCAGAGCTTGCAATTCTTCGGCGGGCTGCAGGCGTCGATGGTAGAAATCGGCAAGAGCCAGCTGGCCCTGGAACTTGTCGGCAGTGGCTTCGGCATATTTTCGCCAGTCGGCTGTTGCCGCTGGGAAGTCGAGGAGCTGCTCTTCTTCGCGGGCGCGGAGAGACAGAAGTTCGATTTGTTGCGGGGCCGCTGTGATGGCTTTCGAAAGATCGGCCACGGTTTCTTTTGGGGGCCGCAGGGAGAGAACGGAGCCCGCCGGAAGAGCTACGGTGCGGAAGAAGATGGCCTCTATCGGGTTGTTGGCTTGGATGAACTGCACCCACTCACGGAGTTCCGCGTGGGCGGCGATGGTAAGGGCGATGAAGGCGACGAATATATAAAGCTTACGGGAGGATTTCAATCATCACCTCCTGCGTTCCGATGTTGTGGGCGAAATCCTCGGCCGAAACGGTGAGCGGATATCGGCCCGCCGGCAGATAGGCGGGGATGATCAGATCGGCTGCATTAGCGCCTGCGGCAGTGTTCCAACGAAGATTCACTGGAGAGACTCCGTACATGCGAGCAACCACGGTTCGCGACGATTCCGAGGCGCTGGCCTTCACGTGAACCGTTTCGCCCCGATGGAATTGGGTCTTCTCCAGACGGATTTTTACTGATGGCGGTTTGCTGGCGATGACGAAAGTCTTGGATTCGCGGAAAACACGGCCGTCCTTATCGCGAAGCATGAGGCGAACCGAATGCATCCCGTCGGGCATGTCAGATGGGGCGAGAAAGCGTGTCTGCCACGTGTCTTCCTCCTTCAGGTACCGGAGTTTCTTTACGAGCCCGAAGGGGAACATGGCAACTACCGACGTGATGGACTCGTCGGTGCGCACACGCAACACGGGATCGCCCGGACGGATGAGCCGCGGCCGCAGCAAAGCGCGTGGGGCGGCAAGAAAGGAAGTATAGGGTGTGACGAATTTGTACTTTCGAGACAGCCGGATGATCTCATCGATGGTGGCGCGATCTTCGCCTTCCCGTTCAATCTTCTCAAGCAGAGCATCTACACGGGCTTTGGCCCACGTTCGCGGAAGCTGCGGATGGATGACGCTTTGCGCCGGAAGCGGTACCGTGGTGCGCATCTGCAAGACGGAGAACCTGGCCTGCGGCAGGGGATTTTTATACTGTCCGACCCAGGAGGCGATGGAACCCGGGAAAACGCTCGCCTCCAGCGGATAGACCATGCTGAAATTAGAGGCCGGATCCGCCGTGAGATTGAGGGATTCCACCGGCCGCCGGCCTATCTTCGCGAGGAACGCGTCGAGTTTGAAGTCAGCGGGTTCAGTGGAACGGACCCATTCCAAAACGCCGTTGTTGCGCGTCAACATTTTCAAGAGCGGCATGTTGGCGTCGTCGCCGACGGCGAAGATATAGGTTCGCGGGCCGTTCTTCAGCTGTTTGAGCCGGCCGCTGTACCAGTCGGCGATCTTCACGTTCTGAATGCTGGCTCCGCGCGTGGCATCTCCATCACTCAACAGAACGATGTACGATTCCCCGCCCTGTGCGCCGGCGGATGCGCTCAGCGCGTCCTGCAAGGCTGCCTGCAGGTTGGTTCCTCCGCGCAGCCGGCTCGCGCGGACGAAAGCCAGGGCCTTGTCGACTGCCTCCGGGTTTGCCGGCAGGTTGGTTGGCGAGAACCTGGAAACTTCAGAATTGAACAACAGGAGGTTGAAGCTGTCCTGTGGCCGCAGCGACCGCAGCAACTTGTCAAGGGCGAGGAAGCTTCGCTCCAGTTTTTCCCACTGCATGGAAAGCGATGCGTCGAATAGGGCAATAACAGTTCGTTTAGGACCTTCTTTCGCCGCCGCACTTGGTCCAATCACGGCGGAGGCTTCAAAGAAGCCAGGCTCGGACGGACCGTCCTTGTAGGTGATGACTTCTAATGTGTCGCGCTTCGCCGGATCGATGGTGTACTTGATGGCCAGATCTTCACTGAGCGAGACGTTGCGGCCATCGAACTCCGCCGTGACGCGGTTCGCCGTCTTTTCCTTAATAGTGAGGGGATACGCTTTACCGACAATTTCAAAATCCTTCATGGGATGGGGCGAGGTGAGTTCCAGCGAAATTGTCAAATGCCCGACGGATTGTGCCCGGTATGCATCGGGCCGCAGCGGGACGGCGAATAGCGTCTGTAAGTTCTCGGTCTGGAGGCGCTCCTGGTATTCCAATTCGACGCGCTTGGTGCCGAAGGGCGGGATGGGCACGATATGCGCGCTGAAGACCGCGGAGCGGTTCACCTGATCCGCGTCGCGCTCGCCCATTTGCAGCAGACCGGGGTCGATGGCCTGCATCTTCGCCATGTTGTAGATTTCCGCCGCCTGCTTACGTTCGAGAATGACGCCGGGGATCCGAGTCACTCCGTCCCAAATGGCGAAATCGGAGATGAGCGCGCGGCCGGGGAGGGCGAACGTATAGTTCCCTTCCAGCACCGCGCCCCTATGGCTGGCGAAGATCTGACGGGTCTCCACACGCGCATGGTGATTGTCGATGTGGATGCGGATATTCATCTCAGCTAGCGAGAGCACGGCGGGATCAGGCTGTTGCAAGTTCGACGGAATCAGCACGCCGGCTTCGCCGAACAGGAGCGACGGCGCGAGCAGGAGTGGAAGAAGCCGCTTCACAGGTTCGCCTCTGAAATGCGAACGAGGCCGTTGTCGGTTCCTACGTAGAGAAAGCCTGCCGCGCTGGCGAGTGCCGTTACATTCAGTGACGGAAGTCCGGCGCCGAAGGTAGTCCAGCGGCCCTGCGATTTGCGGTAAATGAGCAAGCCCTTGCCGAGCGTTCCCGCGAACACCCGGTCGTTCGCGATGGCCATGGCGTTTGGATTGATCTCAGTCTGTTTGGGCATGTCAGCGAAATTCTGCCAGGCGCCAGAGGCATCGATGCGGACGACTCCCGCCCCATATGTCCCGATGTACCACTCGTTGGCGGAGGGAGCGATGGCAGTGATCCAGTTTTGCTTGAGCGCGGAATTCGAGGTAGTGAAACTGGCTTTAACAACGCCGCCTTCGAGGATGGACAGCCCGCCGAGCGTTCCGACGAGAAGCTGATTCTGCGATTGCCCCAGGGCGTAAGCGTGATTGTTCACGAGCCCATGAAAGGCGTAGAGGCTGCGGGTACCGCCTTTGTCCACGAAGGTGAGCCCGGCTGGGGTGGCGACCGTAAGTCCGCCGGGATTCACGACAATATCGGTGACGTGGTTCGCGATCAAGCCATCGGAGCGGAGGATGACCTGCTTCTTGTTTGCGGCTGAGTCGAAGAGCACGAGCCCGTTCGCGGTGGCGACGGCGGTGAGCGACCGGGCTTCGTCCTGTACCACGCGATTCACGCAAAAGACGTGCTCGTCTTCGGAGTGGGTGGCTTTCTGCAGATTGCTTTCGAGGACATCCAGGCCGCGATCAAAGTAACCGACCCAAAGACGGCCGGCGCGGTCGACCGACAGAGCCGAGATGTTGCGATCCGTCAGGACGGCTGGCGGGCGGTGCAGCACGGGTTTCCAAGAGCCGCGGTCATTAATGGAGTAAAGGCCATCCTCAGCGAGCGCGTAGACCTGACCGTCATACTGGACCAGACGAGTGATCTCTTGCGTCAACGGGTCGGCGGAAGGCGACGCGGGACGGGGCCGTCTGGCTTCGAGGGGCATCTCGATGACACCCTGTTCCAAGGTTCCTACCGATAGCTGATTGCCATGCACTAACAACGAGCGCGAAAAAACACCTCGGAATCGATCACGCTCGAAGCGGCCATTTTTGATTTCCGACACCCCGAGCGCGGTTCCAATGTAGGCGGAGTCGCCGGCGGTGGCGATCGAAAGCACCTGCGGGTCCGGCAGGTCGGCAAATTTATCCACCTGTCCGGCATGCCAGTGGAGGGCACCGCGGTCGAGGGAGCCGACCCAAACGTCGGCGTCCGTGCCGGAGAGGGCTGTCACGTGAAAGTTCGCAAGCGCGGCGTGGAATGCGGTGAGGCTCTTGCCATCGAAAACCAGGACGCCTTTCTTTTCGGTGCCGATCAAGATCTGGCCTGTGGATAAAGGCAGGAGGCTGGTGAGGGTCCGGGAATCGGCATCGCGGGCGCGGATCTGGCGGAAACTGCGGCCGTCAAAGGCGAGAAGCCCTTCGCCAGCTGTTGCAATCCAGAGTTCGGGCTGGGCCGAGTCCGATGCAAGGCCGGTTGCCATACGGACCAGGGGTGCAGGGGGAAGTTCGATTCCGGTGCGGTAGCTGGCCGCGGGCGTGCCGTCCGGGTGGAAGGAAAAGAGGCCGGTGGGCCCACAGAGGTAGAGTTGTCCCTGATAGCTGGCCGCGTCGCGATAGGCGGTCGGAGTGTTGAGGGCCTCCACGCCGACTGGGTTTACACGGTCCAGTTTTGCGTCGGTGAAATTGAGCTGCGACTCGGCGACGATGGCCTCGGAGGATTCCGAAATTGCGGTGTTTGCCTTCCAAAAGGCGGATCCGGCGAAGGCCAGGGCTACGCCCGCGGCGACGCCGGCGGCTATGCGCCATGGCCGGCGCTGAATAAACTGACGCAAACTGGATGGCACTTGCTCAATGATAGCGAATTGGAGCGGGTGGTCACTTGACGGGTTGAGGGGATGAAACTTGCGCCGTGCGGTGGGAGGACAAAACACCGCTGGCGATTCGAATCCAGGTCGACGAGTTACACGGGGGGCAATTTCTCGCCACATCGGATGAACTTCAAGGGCTTGTCACGCAAGGTAGAACGGTTGCTGAGGCGCTGGAAATCGCGCGCGACGTTGCGAAGAGATTGATAGAGGCCCGGGCCGAGCGCGACGGCGTACCAGAGCTGGCAGCGGCCAACGAAAGGCGGGACTATACCATCGTCGTTGCGGCTTAGCTGAAGCGGTTCTGTATTAAATTCGATCGCCAAAGAACACTCCGAGCCATCTTGAGGCAGGCAGAAATCGTCCCGACGAATTCCTCTCGGCGTGACTTGCAGGAATCGCCCCGTAGAACAGTGTGAGGCTCTTGCGGGTGACACGGCGAGGATGCTGGTGAGGTCGCGGGGACCGGTCTGGCTACTTGAGAGCCTCCACCCGCCGGCATTCAAGATGCGATGCATCAGTAACCGTGATGTGTGATGCAATAAGATGTAAGATATGCGGACTACCTTGGAACTGGACGATGATCTTCTGACCTCGGCCAAGGAATTGGCACGGGAGCGCGGGGTAACGCTGGGAAGGGTTATCTCTGAACTCGCGAGGCAATCCCTCGCCGGCCGGGAGCCTTTAAAAGTACGGAATGGCGCGACTCTTTTTGTAGCGAAGTCCAGAACGGCCAAATCCAACCTGCGGATAGTGAATAAACTGCGGGATGACGCTTGAGCATTGCTCTGCTGGATGTGAACGTCCTGGTCGCACTCTTTGATTCCGCTCATGAGAATCACGAAGCCGCTCACCGGTGGTTCGGGCGGAACCGCAAGTATGGTTGGGCAACCTGTCCGCTCACGATAAATGGCTTTGTCCGCATACTGAGCAACCCGGCCTATCCGACCGCGGTAGCGACGCCGGCGCAAGCGGCAGGGGCTTTGCAGAGTTTCTGCGCGGCAACGGATCACCATTTTTGGGAAGCTTCTGTAACCCTCTTGGATGGTTCGCTGTTTCGTTTGGCGGCGCTTGGGGGACACAGGAACGTTACGGATGCGTACTTGCTTGGACTAGCCGTCCGAAATCACGGGCGGCTTGCAACCTTTGACCGGTCAATCCCCACCAAGGCAATTCAGGGATACGCTGCAACCCATCTCGTCCTGATCGAAGCCTAGGGATCGGGACATACTGCGCCACCTTCGATAAGATGGTTTTTGACCCCGAACATTTCTGTAGAAGAGCAGCTCGCTTACTTAAAGAAGGGCTTGGCCGAACTGATCCGCGAAGAGGATCTGCGTGAGCGATTGAAGCAGGCCGCCGCTAAAGGCCGCCCCCTGCGCGTGAAAGCTGGTTTTGATCCGACCGCGCCCGATCTGCACCTGGGACACACGGTGCTGCTGAGGAAGATGAAGCACTTTCAAGACCTTGGCCATACGGTGATCTTTCTCATCGGCGACATGACCGGGCTGATTGGCGATCCAACCGGGCGCAATCTCACCCGGCCGCCGATGACGCGGGACGACATTGCGGCGAATGCCGAAACGTACAAGACGCAGGTCTTCAAGATCCTCGATCCGGAAAAGACGGAGGTGCGGTTCAACAGCGAGTGGCTGGAAGGGATGAAGTATCAGGACATGGTGCGTCTCTGCGGCCACTATACTGTGGCGCGCATCCTGGAACGGGACGACTTCTCCAAACGCTACAAAGAGGGCGTTCCCATTTCCGTGCACGAAATGCTTTATCCGCTGGCTCAGGGTTATGACTCCGTTGCGCTGGAATGCGATGTGGAAATGGGCGGAACGGATCAGAAATTCAACCTTCTCGTGGGGCGAGAGCTGCAGAAAGCGTATGGTCAACCTTCACAGATCGTGGCAACCGTGCCCATTCTGGAAGGCCTCGACGGTCAGGAGAAGATGTCGAAGTCCAAGGGCAACTACATCGGGATTACGGAACCTCCGAAGGTAATGTTTCGTAAGGTAATGCAGATCAGCGATGAACTCATGTACCGCTATTACGAACTGCTTACCGACCTCAGCTTGTCCGAGATTAACGCCTTGAAGGCGGGCAGCCCGATGGAGAATAAATTGGCTTTGGCCGAGCGGGTGGTGCGCGATTTCCATTCGGCCGGCGAGGGGCGTGAGGCTGCTGCGGCGTTCGACAGCGAAGTGAGGAAGGGGCAGATTCCGGCGGACATTCAGACGGTCGCGCTGCCGGATGCCGGCTGGCGCCTGGACAAACTTCTCGCCAAGACCGGGCTGGCGGAGTCCGTCAGCGACGCGGTGCGGAAGATCAAGGCGGGCGCAGTGGAGATCGACGGCGTGCGGCAGTCCGAGTTGCAGATGCAGCCGTTCGAGGGGACGGTCACTGTACGTGTAGGTAAGAAGTGGCTGAAGATCTCGGCCGGATAGATGCTGAACCTCAGCGACAATCTGAGTCAAAGCCTGGCAGCGCTTCGCGCGCATAAACTGCGTACGGTGCTGACGGTGATCGGATTGATGATGGGGGTGGCGACGCTGATCACCGTGATGACGATTGTGCAGGGCGCTAATCTTTATGTGGAACAGAAGATCGCAAATCTGGGCACCAACGTGTTTCAGATTGCGCGTACTCCTTTCGCGGTAACCGATTACGGCGTGGTGATCAAGGCGCTGCGGAATAAGCGCATCGAGATGGAAGATCGCCAGGCCGTGGCGCAAGGTTGCGCCTCATGCAAAGCTGTGGGCGCCACGGCATCGAGTACGGTGCGGGCACATTACAAAGAACACGATCTGGAAGATGTCAGCCTCATTGGCCACACGGCGAACATGGTGGACATCGATACACGCACGTTAGTGCTGGGGCGCTACTTCAGTGAAATAGAGAATCAACACTCCGCGCCGGTCTGCCTGGTGGGGGATTCGGTGGTGCAGCAGTTTTTCGCGGGCGCCGATCCAGTGGGCAAGGTGATCCGGCTGGGCAACGATGAATTCACCATCGTAGGGTCGTTCGAGAAAATTGGATCCGTCTTGGGGCAGGACCAGGACAACTTCGTGATTGTGCCCATGAATGACTATCTGCGGCTCCGCGGCATGCGCTTCAGTCTGACGCTGAATATTCTTACGGCTCCAGGAAAGGCCGCTTTTGAACGCGCGCAGGATCAGGCGCGCATGATTTTGCGGGCACGGCGGCACATTCTTCCCCGCCAGGAAGAGGACTTCTTCATCGGGACGAAAGACAGTTACATTTCCTTGTGGCAAAGCATCAGTGGCGCGTTCTTCGCGGTGTTCCTGATGGTGAGCTCTATCTCGGCCGTGGTGGGCGGCATTGTGATCATGAACGTGATGCTGGTATCGGTGACGGAGCGCACCAAGGAAATTGGCGTGCGCCGCGCACTGGGCGCCACCAAGAAAGACATCATGCAGCAGTTCCTGACCGAAAGCGTGATGCAGTGCCTGATTGGCGGAATCGTGGGGATCAGCGGAGGGTTCTTGTGCGCGCTGGCCCTCCGTTATTTCACGGCATTTCCGGCGTCCGTACAGACCTGGGTGGCAATCCTGGGGCTGTTTCTTAGCTCCGTGATTGGGTTGTTCTTCGGTATTTATCCCGCAATCCGGGCTTCCCGGCTGGATCCCGTAGTTGCGCTGCGGGCAGACTGAACGATGACGCGCGAAGAACTACGCGAGAACCTGCTGGTGGCCTTCGACACGCTGCGGTCGCACAAAGTGCGGTCTTCGCTGACCATCCTCGGCATTGTGATCGGCGTGACTTCGGTGATTGCTGTGGCGTCTATTATCGAAGGGCTCAACAAGTACATCCAGAACAAAGTGGAATCGTTCGGCGCACGTACCTACTTCATCTCGCGCATTCCCGTGGGCCCGCGCTTTGGCCGTTTGCCGGAGAAGATCCGTATGCGCAAGTATCTGGAAAGTACGGACGCGGCTTATTTGAAGGAGACGTGCCCATCGGTGGAGTTTGTAACGACATTCGGGACACGCGCTTTTTTCTTTGGCGACAGTAATGATATCCGCTATGGCGC
>JBDUEM010000036.1:0-38632 GCA_040002435.1 Bryobacteraceae bacterium | reverse complement strand
ATGGTGGGCGCGCAGGGACTCGAACCCCGGGCCTCCTGCGTGTGAAGCAGGCGCTCTAACCAACTGAGCTACGCGCCCCGAAAAACGGGTGGAAACTCAATTCTAACTGATCCGCAGAGGTTGCGCTACAGAAGCGCGCGATAATCAGAAAATGCCATTGATCACAGAGGAAAAGTTCCGGATCGGCCTGGTGCAGATGTCGTGCTCACTAGATCCGGAGGAGAACCTCGCGAAGGCCCAAGCCGGAATCCGGGACGCGGCGGGACGCGGAGCGCAAATCGTCTGCCTGCAGGAGTTGTTTCGATCGCAGTACTTTTGTCGTGACGAGAATGCTGAGTTGTTCAACCTTGCCGAGCCCATTCCTGGTCCGTCGACGGAAGTTTTGGGAGATCTGGCGCGGGAGTTGAAAGTCGTAGTAGTTGCCTCCCTGTTTGAGCGGAGGGCGGCCGGGTTGTATCACAACACCGCTGCGATGATCGATGCCGATGGGTCTCTGTTAGGCATTTACCGGAAGATGCATATTCCGGATGATCCGCTCTATTACGAGAAATTTTACTTCACGCCTGGTGATTTGGGTTTCCTGAACTTCGATTCCAAATACGGCCGGATCGCAACACTGGTCTGTTGGGATCAATGGTATCCCGAGGGCGCGCGGCTGGCCAGCCTGGGCGGAGCAAACGTCCTGTTCTATCCAACGGCCATCGGATGGCACCCGTCTGAAAAGGCTCAGTACGGAAAGGCCCAATTGGAAGCTTGGCAGACCATCCAACGGTCCCACGCAATCGCCAATGGGATCTACGTGGCTGCGGTGAACCGCACGGGCTTTGAGGGTCCGGCAGATCATGGGTTGGAGTTTTGGGGATCGTCTTTTGTCGCCGATCCATTTGGCCAGGTGATTGCCGAGGCCTCGCAAGACAGGGAAGAAGTTCTTGTGGTGGAGTGCGATCCAAAGCGAATGGAGGAGGTCCGGCGAAACTGGCCGTTTTTCCGGGACCGGCGGATTGACGCCTACGGAGGAATAACGAATCGTTGGACCGGCCGCGCATGACGTATCGCATGCCGGCAGAATGGGAGTCCCACGAAGGGACGTGGCTGTCCTGGCCGCACGAACGCAGCGATTGGCCGGGGAAATTTCCTCCGGTGCCTTGGGTCTACTGCGAAATTGTGAAACGCATGGCAAGGGTGGAACGAGTTCATATCCTTGTCGCCGACCGCGAGACGGAGAGCAAAGTAAAGGGGATGCTGAGGAAGACAGGGGTGGAACGGGCGGCTGTGGATTTCTTTCACGCCAGGACGGACAGGAGCTGGACGCGGGATTATTGTCCTACTTTTGTCAGGGATTCCGCGGGAGCTAGCGTTGTCATCAACTGGCGCTTTAACGGGTGGGCGAAGTATGACAACTGGAAAACCGACGATGCCATTCCGTCGAAGATCGCGAGAAAGCTGCGCATGCCAGACGTAAAGCCCCTGCTGGATGGCCGTCGCATTGTGTTGGAGGGCGGCAGTATCGATGTAAATGGGCAGGGGCTGCTGCTGACGACGGAGGAGTGCCTGCTGAGTCCCGTGCAAGCGCGAAATCCGGGGCTGGGCCGCGAAGCAATCCAGAGCGTGTTTGCGGAATATCTGGGGATCAGCGAAACCATTTGGCTGAAAAACGGGATCGCTGGAGACGACACCCATGGGCATGTGGACGACCTGGCGCGGTTCACGAATGCCTCTACCGTGGTGCTCGCAGTCGAGAACGATCGCGGCGATGCCAACTTCGAGGCTACGCAGGAGAATCTGCGGTTGTTGAAAAAGAGAAAGGATTTGCGCGTGGTAACGCTGCCAATGCCAGAGCCGGTTATTTTCGATGGGCAGAGGCTGCCGGCCAGCTATGCGAACTTTTATATCGCCAATGGGCTGGTACTTGCGCCGACCTTTAACGATCCCTCTGACCGTGTAGCGCTGCAGACTCTCGCCAAGTGTTTTCCGGACCGCGAAGTGGTTGGGATTCATTGCGGAGACCTGGTGCTCGGCCTTGGGACCCTACATTGCATGACTCAGCAGCAGATCGCATAGCATGGAGCATGGCACTTGATGATTCTGGCGTTTCTCTGTCTGATTGTGGTGGGGGCGGCTTTCATGGCTAGTGTGCCCTTCCGCATCGCCATGCTGGACGGGGCGAGGGTGCGCTACCAGAGTTTTGGGAAGGGACCGCGGGCGGTCGTGCTGGTCCACGGGTGGATTTGCGATCACTCCTTTTGGATTCGTAACATTCCTGCGTTGAACGCGGAGTATCGGGTAATCGCGCTCGATCTTCCCGGGCACGGCGGGAGCGACGGGCCCAAGGTGGAGTACACGCAGCAGTATTTTGCGAAGGCTTTGGATGCGGTGCTCAAGGATGCAAAAGTCAGCCGCGCAGTCCTGGTGGGACATAACATGGGTGCACCCGTGGCGCGGCAGTTTCTAGCCGATTTTCCTGCGAAGGTATCCGGCATGATCCTGGTGGATGCGGCCATTTCTACACCGTTGGGTCCCGATGAGATGGAACAGCGAAAGGCTCGACGCCGCCCATTCCTCGAGTCTTTGCGCACTGCAGCCTATCCGGAAATTGCAGAGAAGTTCATCGACAGAATGTTCGTGACCGAGACTCCTCCCGACCTGCGGGCGCGCATCAAACCGAGAATGTTGGCGACTCCGCAGTGGATCTCCGTGAGCGCCATGGAAGGCATGAGCGATGGCAGTATGTGGGCGCCGGTTACCGATGTTCCGACGTTGTGCATCTACTCTGATAAAGGCCGCAAGGCGGAAAACGATGCAATGCTGGCGGGGATGTTCAGCAATGTGGACCACCAGGAATGGCCGGGCGGAGGTAATTTCACCATGATGGAAATGCCGGACCGGTTCAACGCGGCGGTGCTGGAGTTTCTAAAAACAATCGGATTCTGAGCAATGGATCTGGTTCTCGAGCTTCGCGGCGTATCGAAGCATTATCCGACTCATCAGGCTGTGAATGGCGTTTCCTTGACCGTGGAGCGTGGAGCTTTCTTTGCGCTGCTCGGTCCTTCCGGGTGCGGTAAGACGACCACTCTTCGTCTAGTGGCCGGCTTTGAGGATGCCACGGCGGGAGAAGTGCTGCTGAACGGCCGGCGCATCAATCACCTGAAACCTTACGAGCGGAACGTCAACACCGTCTTCCAGAACTATGCGCTGTTTCCGCATCTCACTGTACGGGGTAATATCGAGTTCGGACTGAAGCGGCAAGGTATCGCTGACCTGGCAGGAAAGGTGCGGGACGCCCTGGACCTGGTGCAGTTGAGCGGGAAAGAGGGGCGGTATCCGGCCGAGCTTTCCGGCGGCGAAAAGCAGCGTGTTGCCCTGGCTCGTTCGCTGGTACTGCAACCGGATGTGCTGCTTCTGGACGAGCCGCTCTCCGCGCTCGATCCAAACCTTCGCAAACAGGTGAGAAGCGAGCTGAAGAACCTGCAACGGCGTGTCGGTACGACGTTTCTTTTCGTCACGCATGACCAGGAAGAGGCTCTGTCGCTATCCGATCAGATTGCCGTAATGAACAAGGGTTTGCTGGAGCAGGTGGGCACTCCTGAGGATATTTACCTTCGTCCAACCACGCGGTTCGTGGCTGGATTCCTGGGCGCAGTGAATTGGATTGGCGGCATCGGTGTACGGCCGGAGGCAACGCAGATTTCACGAACCACAGCGGGGGACCATTGCATTCCGGCTACCGTCCGCAGTTCGGTGTTTCTGGGAAACTGCTTGCAGGTGGAGACTGTTTGTGGCGACGGGCAGTGTGTAGTGGCGGAGGTGTCGCGCCTGAATGGATCATTCACTGCCGGAGAGGCGGTGTATCTTTCGTGGAACGCGTCGGATGAACTGCGGCTATGAACCGGCTGCGCCTTCTTTTTCTGACGCCAGCCGGCATTGTCCTTGGAGCGCTATTTCTGGCGCCGCTTGCCATCATGCTAGCTTACAGCTTTCTGACACGCGGCGCTTATGGCGGGGTGACGGCTGACTTCAGCTTCGAGAACTATCAACGGGTTCTTGATCCGCTTTATGCGGTCATTCTTCTGCGCACTTTCGTCATGGCCGCCACCGCGACGCTGGGCTGCCTGGTGCTGGGATTTCCTCTGGCGCTGTTTATTTCGCAGTCGGGGGCGAGGAAGAATCTCTATCTGCAACTGGTGATCCTGCCGTTCTGGACCAGCTTCCTGGTCCGTACCTACGCTTGGATGTTTCTACTGCGGGACACCGGCCTTGTTAACTCCGCTTTGCTGGCGGCGGGATTGATCCACGCACCACTACCGCTGCTCTACAATGACGGCGCGGTGTTTCTGGGATTGGTGTACGGATACCTGCCGTTTGTGGTGCTGCCGCTTTACGCAACACTGGAGCGGTTGGACAAAAGTTTACTGGAGGCTGCGGCCGACCTCGGCGCCCGGCCCTGGATTACTACCACGCGCATCGTGCTTCCTCTTTGTGCGCCGGGATTCCGGGCGGGGGCGCTCCTGGTCTTTATTCCCTGTCTAGGCGCCTATCTTACGCCCGATCTCTTAGGCGGCAGCAAAACGGTGCTGGTGGGGAATGTGATCCAGAACCAGTTCACTACGGCGAGGGATTGGCCCTTCGGCTCGGCGGTGTCGCTGTTGCTGATGGCGATTGTGATGGTGTTATTGATGCTGCTCATCCGGCGGGGCGGAGAGAAATTGATATGAAGCGCGGGCTGGCGCTCTATGCGGTGGCGGCATACGCGTTTCTACACGTGCCGCTTCTGGTCCTGGCGGTGTTCAGTTTCAATTCCTCGCGATTCACCGTTTGGGAGGGCTGGTCCCTTGAATGGTACCGGGCCGCGCTGCACGACGGGCAGCTTGGGGAGGCAGCGTGGAACAGTATTCTGATTGCCGTGGCGTCCACCCTGGTTTCGACGATTGTCGGAACCCTGTGCGCATATGGACTGTGGAAGCGGGATTCCAAGTGGCTGTCCGGATCACTGTATCTATCCTTGGTGACGCCTGAAATCGTAATGGGGATTTCCTTGCTGGTTTTCTTCCAGTGGATGTTCCGGTTTTTGCATGTGCAATTGGGCATGCACACGGTGATCCTGGCCCATGTAGCGTTTTCTCTATCGTATGTTGTGATTGTAGTGATGGCGCGGCTGCGCACCTTTGACGCGTCGCTGGAAGAGGCGGCCATGGACCTTGGGGCCACCGAGTGGCAGGCGTTTCGCCGCGTCACGCTGCCTGTCCTGGCGCCAGGGATCGCGGCGGCGGCGCTACTGGCTTTTACGACGTCCTTTGATGATTATGTGATCACGAGTCTGGTCGCGGGTGTCGATTCAGAGACCTTGCCAATGGTGGTGTATGCGATGGCCCGGCGGGGTGCCAATCCGGTATTGAATTCCATCTCCACTCTGATCGTTGCTGCGTTGGGGGCCTTGATTCTGTTTTCTGAGAGGCTGCGCGAATCATGACACGGCGCTCGTTGTTCCTGATGGGCGTGGCAGGGGCGACTGTTGGGTGTTCGCGCGGGCATACCCAGCGGTTGAACGTGTTTAATTGGTCGAGCTACGTCGCGCCCGATACGATTCCTGAGTTCGAGAAGGAATTCGGAGTCCGTGTGCGGTACGCGGTGTATGAGAGCAACGAAGAGATGATGGCCCGCGTGATGAGCGGAAATTCCGGTTGGGACGTAGTGTTTCCGACGAATTACTTCATCGAGCCTATGCGCGAAACGGGGCTGCTGGCGGAACTGGACCACAGGCGCTTGCCGAATCTGGGTCAACTCGACAAGCCGTTTCAGAGTCCGGCCTGGGATCCGCGTTTGCAGTGGGGCGTTCCTTATATGTGGAACGCCACCGGCATTGCTTACAACAAAAAGTTCGATCCGGCGCCCGTTGCCTGGAGCGATTTGTGGAATCCAGCGCTGGCCGGGCACATAACCATGCTGGACGATCCGGTTGACGTCTTCGCCGCTTGTTTGAAGAAGCTGGGATTGCGGGCAAACACCCGCGATAGCGGCGAACTGCGCCGCGCTCAGCGAGAGGCCATTGCACAGAAGCCGCTGCTGCGGGCCTATCTGAATGCCGAGGTGCGGGATCAGTTGGTATCGGGTGATGTGTTGGCAGCTCAACTCTGGTCCACAACCGCGCAGCAGGCCATTGACGCATCTCCCCAGATTGACTTCGTCTATCCTCGCGAGGGATTCGCAGTATACCTGGACAGTGCGGTGATTCTGCGAGAGAGTCCGCGCAAGGAGCTGGCCCACGAGTTGCTGAACTATCTGCTGCGGCCACAGGTAGCCGCAGCCATCGTCGTAGCTGCCCGGACGGCCACAGCCAACGGCGGAGCACGGGCGTTTCTTCCGGAAAACATCCGGAATAACAAGACTCTTTATCCGTCTGCCGAGGTTATGAGCCGTGGGGAGTGGGCACAAGCCGCCACTCCGGAAGTTCAACGGCTCCGGGACAGGCTTTGGACGGAAGTTAAGTCGTCGTAGATTGAGTATTAGGTATGCTACTTGCATTCATGCTGTTGGCCGGCGCCGCGGACTGGGTTCCGATGCGTTGGGCCTGGGCCGATCCAAAGTCGCTGGATCTGGTGAAAGGCACGGCCATCAATTGTCTTTTACTGGAGCGCGGGCAGTGGTCGGCGCAGTTTGCCAAGGCCGCCGCTGAGGTTGGTATTGCTACGTTGGGAGTGGTGCGGCCGGAATCAGGTTCGGTGGACGGCGTTATCGAAGGCAAACTGAGCGGCGCGGTGCTGGAGGGCGACTTCGAGGCAGCGGTTGCGCAGCGCCTCCGGGAAAGGCTGGCCGATTCACGGCTGGCGGTGATCGAACTGCCGTTACGATCACGAATGCGCCTGGATGCGGCCGATCCCGTAATCGGCACGTTTCAGGGTGTGTGGCACGGAATCCAGGTGGATGTTGGCGGAGCCGCGAAAGCCGCTCCCAGCGGCGCTCCATGGATCGACACGAATATGGGTTTTCTGCGTTTCGTGGGAGCTGTCAGCGCATCTACCATTTGGATTGGAAACGTACCGCCGGAAAAGACCGTGATAAAGGCCGAGCGGTATCTTCAAGTAATTTGTGATGCCGCTGTTGTGGGTGCCCGCTGGATAGTGGCCTTGGATGCCGACCTGAACAAGCGGCTGTTGGGGAAGGATGCGGGAGCCACGGAGGATTGGAGGCGGATCACGCAGCAGCTGGCATTTTTTGAAGCACATCGGGAGTGGAAAGGTCTGCAACCGGCCGGACAATTTGCCCTGATCCAGGACGTTGCAAGCGGTGGACTCATGTCTGACGGGATTCTGGATATGGTGGCGGTGAAACATACTCCGGTGCGGGCGGTGCCCACAAGGAAGCTTGACGGGACGGTCATGAACGGATCGAAGATGGCGGTTAACGTGGATCCGAAATCGTTGTCGGAAGAGCAGAAAGAAGTCTTGAAAAGGTTTACCCGTGGGGGCGGTACACTGCTGACCGCCCCGGCTGGTTGGCAATTCCCTGCCCCCAAACCGGACAAATCACCTTGAGCACTGACGATGTAAAGGTTCTGGACGAGATCTGGAAGGAGATGAACACAATGATCGGCCGGCGCAATTTGGGTGCGCGGCTTTTCAACGTGTCGAGCATGCTTTCGAACCTGTCGAAGACGTCAGACGGGAAACAGACCATCCTGCAGTTGGTGAACTACTCGGACTTCCCGGCGGAAGCGGTGACAGTCCACTTGTTGGGAAACTTTCGGATTGCAAAGCTTTATTCCCCGGATGCTCCGGTGAAGAGCATTCCAGTTTATGAAAATGAGGAAGGAACGGGAATCGATATCGACAGAATTGGCGTCTCTGCGACACTCGTTCTAGAATAGCGTTACATTTGTAGCTTCGAATCGTCTAACACCACCGTGAGGTTCTGTGTCTAAATTTCGCTTGTTGATTCCCTTTACTTTCCTGGCGCTGCCGCTGGCGGCGCAATCGATGAAATCCGGTTTCGACGTGAACGCGATCGATAAGAAAACGGACCCGTGCGTCGATTTTTATCAGTATGCTTGCGGAAACTGGCTGGCTAACAATCCGATCCCGCCAGATCAATCGACCTGGGGCCGATTCAGCGAGTTGCACGAACGGAACCAGCGCATCCTGAAAGATATTCTGGAAACCAGCGCAGCCAAGACCAACAGGCCCGCCGCAGAAGTGAAACTCGGCGACTACTATGGAGCTTGCATGGATGAACGCGGGATCAATGCCAAGGGGACCTCGGCACTTAAGCCGGAGTTGGATCGCATCAATGCTTTGAGCGATAAAGCCGGGATCGCCGAAGAGGTAGCGCGGTTACAGCGTTTGGGTGTCAACGCGCTGTTCCGGACGGAATCCGCGCAGGACCTGCGCAATGCTTCCGAAGTAATTGCGGAACTGGATCAGGGCGGCCTGGGTCTTCCCGAACGCGACTATTACCTCAAAAGCGATGCAAAATCGGGGGAAACGCGGAAGGAGTATGTGGCCCATCTTCAACGCATTTTCGAGTTGCTTGGGGATAGCGCAGAAGTCGCCGCCCGGAAAGCAGCTACCGTGATGCGGATCGAGACGGCGCTGGCTAAGGGTTCGATGGATATTGTTTCCCGGCGCGATCCGGAGAAACTCTATCATCGAATGAGCACCGCGGATCTCGCAGCGCTGGCGCCTTCCTTTGCATTTCCGAAGTTTCTAGTAGCGGTGGGCTTGCCGGCTGTGAAAACCCTGAATATTACGGTGCCGGAATTTTTCAAGACTCTGGAGGCGGAGATCAAGGAAGTCAGCCTCGACGATTGGAAGATATACCTCACCTGGCATTACGTTCATTCGTCCGCCGCCTTTCTTCCCGAGAACTTCGTGAACGAGAATTTTGAGTTTTACGGCAAGCATCTGACCGGAGCCAAGGAACTGCGAGCCCGATGGAAGCGCTGTGTATCCGCAGTGGACGGCGACTTGGGCGAAGCACTGGGCCAGAAATATGTCGACATGACGTTCGGCAAAGAGGGCAAAGAGCGGACCTTGAAGATGGTTCACGCCATTGAAAAGGCGATGCAGCAAGACATTACGGAGATCACCTGGATGACTCCCGCCACCAAGAAAAAAGCGCTCGAGAAGTTGCAAGCCGTGGCGGATAAGATCGGCTATCCCGATCAGTGGCGCGACTACAGCAAGCTCACCATCCGGCCAGACGATGCGCTGGGAAATTCGACGCGGGCAAACGTTTTTGAATTTGAGCGGCAACTGGACAAGATCGGCAAACCGGTGGACAAGAAAGAATGGCAAATGACGCCGCCTACAGTGAATGCCTATTACGATCCGCAAATGAACAACATCAATTTTCCGGCGGGCATTCTTCAGCCACCTTTTTACGACAACAAACTGGACGATGCGGTGAATTACGGAGGCATCGGGGCGGTGATTGGGCACGAATTGACGCACGGGTTTGACGATCAGGGACGGCAGTTCGACGCCAAGGGAGACCTGGTTGACTGGTGGACCGAGGCGGACGGAAAGGAATTCGAGAAGAGAGCGGGCTGCATCGAAAAAGAGTACGGCGACTTTGTTGTGTCCGGCGACCTGAAGCTGAACGGGAAATTGACCGAGGGCGAAAACGTCGCCGATAATGGCGGACTACGTTTGGCCCATATGGCGCTGATGGATGTGTTGGGCGGCAAGAAGCCGGCAAAAATAGAGGGCTTGACCGCCGACCAGCGGTTTTTCCTGGGATTTGCACAAATTTGGTGTACCAATATGCGGGACCAGGCGATGCGGCTGCGGGCGCAGACCGATCCGCATTCCCTTCCCCAATATCGCGTGAACGGGACTGTGTCGAACATGCCGGAGTTCCAAAATGCATTTTCGTGCAAGGTGGGCCAACCGATGGTGCGCCAGAATGCTTGCCGTGTTTGGTAGTTCAGGGAAAGGGGATCTCGTGAAAATTTGCCGCCTGGTTTTACTCGGTGTATCGGCGTGTATTGGATTGATGGCCCAAACCGGTCTGAAGCCGGGCTTCGACGTCAACGCGATGGATAAGAGTGTGAATCCATGCGAGGACTTCTACAAATATGCTTGTGGAAACTGGCTGACAGCGAACCCCGTCCCCGCGGACCAATCTGTCTGGGGCCGGTTTAGTTTGCTCGCCGAGCGCAATAGGACGATCCTGAAGGACATTCTGGAGACGAGCACCGCGAAAACCACGCGGACGCCGGTGGAACAAAAAATTGGCGACTACTACGCGGCTTGCATGGACGAGCGAGGAATTGAGGCGAAGGGCATCGCGCCGCTGAAGCCGGAACTTGCCAAGATCGCCGCGTTAACCGAAAAGACCGCGATCGCGGATGAGGTGGTGCGTTTGCACAAGGCCGGCGCGCGCGTCCTGTTCTCGTTCGGTTCGGGGCAGGATGCGAAGAATTCTTCAGAAGTGATTGCGCAGGCCGGGCAAGGCGGGTTGAGTCTTCCGGACTGCGACTACTATTTGCGGGATGATGCCAAATCAGTCAAGCTTCGCGAGCAGTTTGTCGCACACGTCCAGAAGATGATGGAGTTGATGGGGCACTCAGCCGAGCAGTCCGCGACAGAGGCTAAGGCAGTGCTTGCGATTGAGACGTCGCTCGCCAAAGGATCTCTGGACCGGGTTTCGCTGCGCGACCCCAACAAACGTTACAACCGCATCACCGTGCAGGAACTGGCCGCTCTGACCCCGTCCTTTCAGATGAAGAAGTACCTTGCGGAAATCGGCGCGCCGGTGCTCACGTCGTTGAATGTGATCACGCCTGCGTTTTTCAAGACGCTGGAATCTACCATCAACGAGACCAGCCTGGAGGATCTGAAAACCTATCTGACGTGGCACTACGTGCTGGTTTCCGTCAGTATGATGCCGGCTGCTTTTGTTGAAGAGAATTTTCAATTCTTCGGCAAGACGCTGAACGGAACCCAGCAAATGCGCGTCCGTTGGAAGCGCTGTGTGGAAGCCGTGGACGGTGATCTTGGTGAAGCGCTGGGTCAGAAATACGTGGAGCTGACCTTTGGCACAGAAGGAAAAGAGCGAACCTTGAAAATGGTTCACGCACTGGAAGCCGCCATGGAGCGGGACATCAATACTTTAAGCTGGATGACTGCCGTTACCAAGAAGAAAGCGCTTGAGAAACTGCACTCCGTGGCGAATAAGATCGGGTATCCGGAGAAATGGAAGACCTATAGCGACCTTGCCATTCGTAAAAACGACGCGCTGGGAAATTCCCTCCGGTCCAATGAATGGCAGCGCAACGAGACGCTGGCGAAGATCGGAAAACCGGTGGATTACAAGGAATGGTTCATGAGTCCTCCAACGGTGAACGCCTATTACAACCCGGCGCAGAACAACATCAATTTCCCGGCGGGCATCCTGCAGCCGCCGTTCTATGACAACAAGCTGGACGACGCGGTGAATTTCGGCGCTATCGGTGCGGTAATCGGCCACGAGCTGACACATGGTTTCGACGATCAAGGCCGCCAATACGACCTGAAGGGAAATGTAGCGGACTGGTGGACGGAAGAAGACGCCAAGGAGTTCAAGGAACGCGCCTCCTGCGTCGACCGGCAGTACAGCGGCTATGCCGTGGGTGATTTGAAGCTGAATGGAAAGCTGACGCTCGGCGAGAATGTCGCCGATAACGGCGGACTGCGAATCGCCTATATGGCCTTGATGGACACCCTGGCGAACAAGACCGTACCCAAGATGGACGGATTCACGCCGGAACAGCGGTTGTTCCTGGGTTGGGGACAGATCTGGTGCATTAACACAAAGGAAGAGGCCTCGCGGCTTCGTGCGCTGACCGATCCGCATTCGCCCGGACAGTACCGGGTAAACGGAACTGTCTCAAATATGCCGGAGTTTCAAAAGGCATTTTCCTGCACACAGGGCCAGCCGATGGTTCGGGAAAATGCCTGCCGGGTTTGGTGATCAGTAACTGTAGAGCATGGGCGGTTCTTTGCCAATCAACCGGATATAGGTGTAGAGCTGGCCGCGATGGTGCCAGTGTTCGTCGTAGGCGAAGTTGAAGAATTGCCATCCGGCGAAGGTTCCGAATGGCGATTCTACCTGCGCCGCCAAATGGTCTTCCGTAACTGCAGCGAACGCGTCTTCCGCCGCTTGGTGGCATGCCACTGCAAATTGTTTCGCGGCGGCCGTGGTGGTTAATGAAGCCAGTCCGGCAGTAGCTTCCGTATTTTCAGGAGGCGGTCCGTGCGGTTCATGATTTCTACTTCATGTACTGCCGGAACCAATCGATGGTGCGGCGCATTCTGTCAAGGGTGTGTTCGGGTTTCTCGAAATGATGGCCTTCGCCGTCATAGACCACCAGTTGCGTAGGCACATGCAACGCCTTGAGAGCGTGCCAGAATTCGAAGGACTGCGGCGCGGGGCATTCGGCGTCACGTTCACCAACCAGCACCAGGGTTGGCGTTGCAACGTTCTTGATGAACTCGATGGGAGAACTCTTCGCGTAGACGGCCGGATCGTCGTAAACCGACGCACCGAAAAAGGGCTTCATCCATTGATCTATGTTGTTCTGGCCGGTGTAGCTTTTCCAGTTGGAGATTCCGGCCCCGGCAACCGCGGCCCGGAAGCGGTTCGTTTGCGTTACGGCCCACATCGTCATGTAACCGCCGTAGCTCCAGCCTGTGATACCTACCCTCTTTGGGTCTACGGGTAATGTCTTCAACACCTCATCCACGCCGGCCAGAATATCCCGCAGATCGCCACCGCCGAAGTCTTTCTCATTGGCCCGGGTGAAAGCCTCCCCCTGGCCGTAACTGCCTCGCGGGTTGGGCATCAGCACAAAGAAGCCCTCAGCGGAAAGCAGGCTGTAGTCCCAGGCGTCCGGCCAGGCGGGACGCTTGGAGGAAGATGGCCCGCCGTGCACCACAACCACCATGGGGTATAGTTTCCCTGGATCGTATTTGGACGGGTAGAGCAGCCAGCCCTGGACCTGCCGTTGATCGCTGGTCCACTGCAGGCTCTTGCCTTCCCCCCACGTCCGTTTGCGCTGCTGGTTCCGATCCGTAACGGGCTTCCATGCTCCGATCGGGCCGGACCAGACTTCAGGAGGATGTTCCCAGGAAGTGCGGATCATGGCGGAGGACGTTCCATCGGTTGAGAGCGACAAGGGCGAGTCGCCGGCGGCCTTTATGGTCTCCGGGGACTTCCATTCGGTTTCGATCTGGCCAGACGCAATGTCCAGGCCTGCGATGGCCGAGCCTCCATCTAGCGCCGCGGTGAAGACGATGCGCTTGGAGGACGGCATCCATTGCAGTCCGCTGGCGGAGAGCTTCATTCCCGGCGTCAGGTTTACCGCCTTGCCTCCGGACGGATCGATCTTATAGATGTCGCCGCCTACTACGCCGGCATCGCTCATAAGGCCGCCGATGAAGGCGATGGAACGGCCGTCCGGTGACCATCGTGGAACGGCGATTTGCATGCCGGGTTGCAGGATCACGGTCTCCTCTCCAGACTTTGCATCGATTGTCGAGAGATGCGCGATGAACCAGTTGTTATCCCCCGAGCCTTTGGCGGCGATGGCGGCGAACTGTCTGCCGTCCGGCGACCAGTCGTATTCGTAGACATAGAGATCGCCCGGGGAGACAAGTTTGACAGCGCTGGTTCCGGGATTGATCAGCGCGATTCGCTGCTCATCGATCTTTGCCTCGATGACTCCGACTTCGCGCGCGGTGGGGCCTAATGCGCCTCCCTCTTTCGCGGCATTCTCGGTATAGAGGATGGATAGCTGCGAACAGTCAGGCGACCAGCGTGGCTCTGTAACGAAGCCCTTCAAAGAGGAGACTCGCCGGATTCCGGAGTTGCCCGTTGCGATGAATACGTTCAATTGTCCCTTTGTCTGGGCGTCGGAAAGAAATGCGATGCGTTCGCTGTCGCCGCACCAAGCCGCTTCCGGTTCGTTGAAAGGGCCTTTCCCGGCGGTGATTCGCTGCGGCGCGCTGCCGGGCTTGCCGAGATAGATCGCCGTCCATTTCGGGCCTAGTTCTTCCACCCATACAACGCTTTTCCCATCGGGGGAGATAGCGGTACGGCTGATGTTCCGCACGGACCCGGCTTCGTTGAGAAGGCTCTCGAGCGGCTGGGCGGCGGCGACAACCGCTGCGAGCGTGAAGAGCAGAATGTGTTGGATCTTCCTCATTACAGGAATTTTAACCCCGCGAGACGCACCGCAGCGGGCGATTGGCTACACGCCTCCCCGCATTGACAAGTGAAAGTCGGTATGTCAACCTCGTTGTTTCACCCCAACCCCGGTTACAATATCTAAAAGACGTCTATTTGGAGGCTGTACTGATGAGCTTGAGCGTTAAAACCCGCCAGACTAATGGCATTTCGATTCTAGATCTGGAGGGGCGAATCACCCTTGGCGAGCCGACCGCACTGCTTCGCGACACCGTCAAGAGCGTGCTCGCGGAAGGGCATAAAAACATTCTTCTGAACCTCGGGCAGGTCTCCTATATCGATAGCGCAGGGCTTGGGGAGCTGGTGGGATGCAGTTCAACGGTTCGCAATGCTGGTGGACGGCTGAAGCTCATGCAACTCCAGAAGAAGATTTCGGATCTGATGCAGATCACGAAGCTGCACACTGTTTTCGAAGTGATTGACGACGAAGCGAAGGCTGTCACGTCGTTTTCCGCAACCGCGTCCTAAATATGACTTGGGCGGATGATGAGTCCGCCTTACGATGACTGTGAGCGAACTCCTTATCTCAGGTCCCGACGGGCACTCGCGGACCGTACCTCTAACCTCCGAAAGAATCTCCCTGGGAAGGTCGAGCACGAACGAGCTGTGCTACCCGGACGACTCAGGGCTTTCCCGCCAACATCTGGTTTTTGAACGCAACGGCGATTCCTGGGTGGTGCGGGATCTGGACAGCAAGAACGGAACGCAGGTAAATGGGGCGCGCATCAAGGGAACGCACGTTCTGCAGCCCGGTGACCGGGTGAGCGCAGGTCACCTCACCATTCAACAGAAAACAAATGAACCGCCGACGACGATGAAGACGGTCTTCTTCGTTTCAGAGTCATCCTCCCCGGTTTCCACCACGGTAGAGACCAACCTGGAAGGGGTTCTGGGAGCGGAGAAGGGCGCTAACGGCGCTGCGGTGCTCACCGGACTGAACTCAATTCAGGCGCTGATTCGAGCCGGTCAGGAGCTCTCAAGCCATCGTCCTTTAGCCGAGTTGTTTCCCTTGATTCTGGATCTTTCCATTTCGGCCGTGGGCGCAACGCGCGGGTTGTTGATGACGCTGGAAAAGGATGAGCTGGTAGCGCAAGCCGCCCACGGCAACGACTTTCAGATCAGTCGGGCGGTGCGGGACCGGGTTATCAAGGAAAAAGCTTCTCTGTTAGTGCAGGATGCGCAATTCGATGCTGACCTGGCAGGGCGGCACAGCATTGTGATGCAGGGAATGCGCAGCATTCTGGCGGTTCCTCTACAGACAAGGGACCGTGTCATCGGGTTGATTTATGTGGACACTCAGAACCTGATCCGTCCGTTTACCCAAGAGGATTTGAACCTGTTGACGGTGATGGCGAACGTCGCTGCGATCCGGATTGAACAGGCACGTTTCGCCGAAATTGAGCAGAATGAGCGGATTTTTGCCCGCGAGCTCGCGCAAGCCGCGGAAATACAGCGCGGGCTGCTACCGGCAACATCTCCGCAGGTAGCGGGAGTGGATGTGGATGGACGCAACCTTCCCTGCCATGGTGTGGGCGGCGACTATTACGATTACTTTCCTTACCCGGACGGACGGATTGGCCTTGTGGTGGCGGATGTCGCTGGCAAGGGGATGCCGGCGGCCATGATGATGTCGAACATGCAGGCGCACATGCAGGTATACACGGAGACCTTCCGTGAACCGGCCGAAGTTGTGGCGAGACTGAACAAGAGCCTGGCCGCGCGCTGCCCCGGGAACCGCTTCATCACGTTCTTTCTTGGCCTGCTGGATCCGGCGACCGGCGAAATGACTTACTGCAATGCCGGCCACAATCCACCGATTCTTGTCAGAAAAGACGGGACTTCAGAACAACTGGCGGGCGGCGGGATGATTCTCGGCATCTTTGGATCCGCGGAGTATGAAAACCAAAAGGTAACGCTGCAGGAGGGAGATCTTCTGGCCCTTTTCAGCGACGGAATTACAGAGGCTTGCCAGCCCACGCTTGAGGAAGAATTTGGCGAAGAACGCCTGACGAAGCTGCTGGTGGAAAATCTGACAGCGCCTTCCTCCGTTGTGATTGAGAAAGTGATGGAGCGCCTGAATGCCTGGGGCGCGGGTGAATCCTTTGCCGATGACGTGACCCTCGTCGTTGTGCGCCGCACGGCCGGGGGCGAAATATTCGCCGGAAACGCGGGCTTTGGTGGAGAGCGGCCTTTAGTGCTGATCTAGCGCTGGCCAACGGCCCAGTCGTATTGGGTTAACGCCAAATCGATCGCTTCCGGTATGTCCTGCGGCAGCAGGAAACCATCCGCGACAAGCCGGCGGGCGGCTGCCGCGATCAATCCCAGATACTGTTCGCGGCTTGTGTAGCGCTCCTCGATCGCCTTGCGGGAATCCCCTTTCGCCATGCGTTCGGAAAGCGTCCGCGCGAATGGATGGAAAGAGCCTGCTTCTCCGGCAAGTTGATCAGGCAAGCCAATGGCGGGCGAACGATAATTCCAGCCTGCGTACGTGGCCAGTGGAACCTGCACAGCCGGCATGCGGATGCCTGCACGAGCATTCCCATCGCTGTCCACGGCCGGCACGAGCGCGACGAAAGGCCTGCCTACGTGCGGCGGTTCGAAGTCCGCAATTCCACGCGACCAATTCGGGCCGAAGTCGAGCCGGTAGGTGATGAGCATAGGCGGCGGAAGGACGACGCCCGGGATTTTCGGCCAACCGGCGTCTTGCGGCGCGGCAAGTGTGCCGTCTGCGATCTTCGGGTACTGGCTTGGCGGGGGCGGCGTGTCTTCTGTTACCCAGCGGTCCATAGCCTGGAATAACGCGCGGACAACCGGGCTACGGTCGATTGGGTTCAGAGGCGCCTGGCCTGCGAGGTCGTCGCTCCGTTTGACCACAGGCGGGAAAGGACCGGGATAGTGCGGGCCGGAAGCGATCACGTAGATGCGAGTGCCGGACGGCAGTTCGATGTCGCGTTTTCCTTCGGGATCCGTGTGGATCAAGGAGCCGGTGCGGTTGAAGTATTCCGAGTTGCTCAGGATATGGAAGAGTTTCGGTGCGACGTGCCGGGCCTCGGCGCGGGCAAGCAAAGATCCCGACTGCCCTGTTTCGGGA
This sequence comes from Bryobacteraceae bacterium, assembly GCA_040002435.1. GTDB lineage: Bacteria > Acidobacteriota > Terriglobia > Bryobacterales > Bryobacteraceae > JANXXV01. Next base: position 21,321 of record JBDUEM010000036.1, on the reverse strand, counting down.
TCTGTTTCCGGGCCGTCCGTGAAAGGGAACATATCCACCGGATAAAAAATGTTGAGATGCTGTTCGGCGTCGCGCGAAGCTTGCGCGAAGCGGTGGTTGAAGGAACCTCTGCCGGCCCCTCCGACTTCATCAATGATGCCGTCGAAGACCCGGCGGCCCTGCTCGTCCTCGTTGAAGCCTTCGTAGAGCAGATGGCGCAGGAAGCGGCCGCTTTGCGATCCACCCCAGCCATAGGCGACGCGGATGCCTTTCAGCGGGTTTGCCTGGCTATCAAGTTTGAAGAAGCTGATGATATCGCGTGTGCCCGCAAGGCCGGTACCCGTCACTCGCGGTTCACGCGAGCGATAGACGACGTCGTAGATGCGGCCAGCTTCGAAGCCGCCGTCGAGCGCGATGGTGGACGGGCTGTCGAAATGCCATTTGCTTCTGGGAATCCGTTGCGGCGGGTCCAGCGGTCTGTCACGCACGGTCAGGAAGGCATCGTGGCTATCTGGGTCAATGGGCGAGTAGGCTTTGTGGTCGCGGTCCGCGATGGATGCGGTGGCCGCGCGCCTATTCAGGACGATGTTGCCGCGTACCAGGCCGGTGATCGGAGCGCCGTGATCCGTCGCCACCGGCATGTCCATGTGCATCATGCCGGCGGGGACGTCCCATTGCCAGCCCATCCAGAGAAGCGAGAATCCTTGCGTCATTAAAGCGCCATCTCCGAATTCAGCAGGGGTGGACGGATCAGGCGACGGCTTCGCTTTCTGGAAAACCCGCAGCATCGCCTTGCCGCCCCGGTTGCCGACCTCATAGAAAAGTCTCCCATTCCCGCGCGAGGCATCGAGTGGCTTCAAGAGATAGAAATCTGCCGTAAATTCCACTTCACCCTTGGCGTTCCGCGGAGCGAGATCGAGATCGACGATGGCTTTATTCTGCAAAAGTGCTGGGTCCAGGGCAAAATGCACCTTTCCGGAGAGCTTCTCGAAAGGGCCAGCCAAGCCGAAGGGTTTGCCATTGAGGACCGGTTCGCGGTGTTCTACCTCAAGCGATACCACTCGTGCATGGGCAGTGAACGAGAGAGCTGCTGCGGCGGCCGCAATGATAAATCGTTTCAAGGCCAGACTCCTTTCGAGGATTGTAGCAATGATAAAATTGAAGCTTCCCATGGAAATCGAAAAAGTATACGAACCCCAGCGGTTTGAATCGCATTGGGCACAGTGGTGGATCGACCGCGGGTTTTACAAAGCCAATCCAAAGAACCCTGGCCGCATGTTTTCGCTGGTAATTCCACCGCCGAACGTCACAGGCATTCTGCACATGGGGCACATGCTGGAGCACACAGAGATCGACGTGACGGTGCGCTGGCACCGCATGCGCGGCGACAACACGCTTTGGCTACCAGGGACCGACCATGCGGGCATTGCCACGCAGATGGTAGTGGAAAGGAAGCTGGCTGAAGAAGGAACAAGCCGCAGCGCATTGGGGCGTGAGGAGTTCGAAAAGCGCATTTGGGCGTGGAAGGAAGAATCAGGCGACACCATCAAGCGGCAGATGATCCGGTTGGGGGCAAGCTGCGACTGGAGCCGCGAGCGATTCACCCTGGACGAAGGTCTTTCGCGCGCGGTGCGGGAAGTCTTCGTGCGGTTGTATGAGAAGGGGCTGATCTACCGCGGCGAGTACATGGTGAACTGGTGCCCGCGGTGCCAGACGGCAATCTCTGACCTGGAAGTGGTGCACGACGAGACGAACGGGCATCTCTGGCATATTGCGTATCCCGTGAACGGGACGGATGAGCGGCTGATTGTAGCCACTACGCGGCCCGAAACAATGTTGGGCGATACGGCGGTGGCTATCAATCCGAAAGATCCGCGTTACCTGGGAATCCACGGTAAGACAGTGCGGCTGCCGCTGATGGACCGCGATATCCCCATCATCCTGGACGAGATGGCCGATCCGTTATTTGGCAGTGGGGCCGTGAAAGTAACGCCGGCGCATGATCCCAACGATTTCGAGGCAGGAAAGCGGCACAATCTTCCTCTCATTCAGGTGATTGACGGGAACGCTAAGATGACCCCGGCCGCGGGCGCTTATGCGGGGCTGGACCGGTTTGAAGCCCGTAAGCGCGTGGTAAAGGCCCTGGAAGAGGGCGATTACCTGGTGAAGATAGAGCCGCACCAGTTGAGCGTCGGCAAGTGCCAGCGCTGCAAGACGGTGGTCGAGCCGCTGATCTCCAAGCAGTGGTTCGTGAAGACGAAGCCGCTGGCCGAGCCCGCGATACGCGTGGTGGAAGACGGCCGGATTCAGTTTGTGCCGGAGAACTGGAGTAAGACGTATTTCGAGTGGATGTATAACATCCGCGATTGGTGTATTTCGCGGCAATTGTGGTGGGGGCACCGGATTCCGGCGTGGCATTGCCTGAATTGCTCGAAGATCACCGTTGCGCGGGAGACGCCTGCGGCTTGCGAACATTGCGGCTCGGCCGAGGTGACGCAGGATGCGGATGTTCTAGATACGTGGTTCAGCTCAGGTTTGTGGCCATTCTCTACCCTTGGTTGGCCCGACCAGACGGAGGATCTGGCGAAGTATTATCCGACTTCCCTGCTGATTACCGGCTTCGACATCCTGTTTTTCTGGGTGGCGCGGATGGTAATGCTGGGCATCGAGTGCATGGGCGAGGTGCCGTTCCATCAGGTTTACATCCATGGCTTGGTGCGCGACGCGGACAAGCAGAAGATGTCGAAAACGCGCGGCAATGTCATCGACCCGCTGGTAGTAACCGAGAAATACGGTACGGACGCGGTGCGGCTTTCCCTATTACTGGGGGCAGCTCCGGGTACGGATATCGTGCTCACGGAAGAGCGCATGGAGAGTGCGCGGGCATTCGCGAACAAGGTCTGGAACGCTTCACGGTTGATCTTCCTGAATATGGAGAGGTCCGGCGTATCTCCTTGGATCAGCGGGGAGCCCAATGGTTGCCTTCCCGAAAAGGACGGCGGGTCGGCGCCACTGGAGGACCGCTGGATCTTCAGCCGCCTGAACCGCTGCGCCGAGCAAGTGAATCGCGCGGTGGAGCAGCACCGGTATCATGAAGCGGCGCAGACGTTGTGGCATTTTGTCTGGCATGAATTCTGCGACTGGTATCTGGAAGTGAAGAAGTTGCGCCTGGTGGAGAATAGCGGCCCTAATGCCCACTGGCGGAACTTGCTGACCGTTTACGAGATGGCTCTGCGGCTTCTGCATCCGGTAATGCCGTTCCTGACGGAGGAGTTGTGGCAGCGCCTCGCCACGGGGGTGGCGGAACGTCCGGAGTCGATTTCGATTGCCAACTACCCGCAATTCAACGAGGCGGCCGTGGATGTAGATGCCGAAAACGAGATGTCCATCCTGCAGGGGATCATCACCGCGGCGCGGGAATTGAAATCGGATCTGAAAGTGGATAAGAAGACAATCCTGAATGGGACCCTGGTCTTGCGGAATAGCGCTACATCCGTGGGTGCAACTCAGTTGGCTGTCATCGAAAAACTCGGGGGACTGAAGCTCGCGATCGGTACGGAGGGCAAAGGTGTCGTGCGGTCGAGTCCTGAGTTTGATTTGATCGTAGCGGCCCCAGAAGTAGCGCAAGGCGGCGACGCCCAGAAGGTGAGGTTGCGGAAAGAGAACGAACAGTTGGAGAAAGTGATTGCCAGTTCCAACCGCCAACTCGGCGATGAGAAGTTTACGGGGCGCGCTCCGGCCCATGTGATTGATACCCTGCGCCAGAAACTGGCGGAGTACGAGGCCCAATTGCGGAAGAACAATGAGGCGCTTGGCCAGTGATTGATCATCCGGATATCCTGGCCCTGGTGAAACTGGCGCTGGAGGAAGATATCGGCGCGGGCGATGCGACTACGCTGGCTTGCATTGCGGCGGATCGGATCGCCGTCGGCCGGTATTATGCACGCCAGGACGCTGTACTTGCCGGCATCGGACTGCTGGAGTTGATTTACGAAATGCGCGGCGGCGTGAAACATCTCCACCTGCCCGTGATGGATGGGGCGAGAGTCTGTGACGGGCAATTGGTGGGCGAGGTCCGGGGGGCGGCGCGAACACTGCTGGAATGCGAGCGGGTCTCGCTGAATTTCCTGCAGCGGTTGAGCGGCATTGCCACGCTGGCCCAGCGTTATACCGATGCGGTGGAAGGAACCGGATGCAAGGTGTTGGACACAAGGAAGACCACACCGGGCCTGCGCAGGTTGGAGAAGATGGCCGCGGCGGCGGGCGGTGTGCAGAATCACCGCATGGGGCTCTACGACGCCGTGTTGATCAAGAACAATCACATCACGGCCGCAGGGGGTGTTCGCGCGGCGCTGGAGCGTGTTTCACAGTCTCCGCTGCTGGTTGAAATCGAGGTTCGGACAATGGCGGAGTTAGAGGAGGCTCTGGCTTGCGGCGCGAAGCACCTGCTGCTGGACAATCTCACACCCGCGCGGGCAGCCGAGTGGATCCGATATATTGACGGGCGGGCAACCGCCGAGTTGTCGGGCAATATTACGCTGGATACAGTTCGCTCCTACGCCGAGACCGGAGCCGATTATGTTTCCTCCGGCGCGATTACCCATTCGGCGATGTCGGCTGACTTCAATTTCCGCCTCGAACTGATCTCATGACTTCCAGCCGGAAGCTGCACTGGTTTTCCGTCGTGGACTCCACTATGAAGGTGGCCTGTGAGCTGGCGTCGCAGGGTTGCCCTTCCGGTACTGTGGTTGGAGCTGACGAACAGACATCGGGCTACGGGCGTTATGGAAGGGCCTGGCATTCGGAAGCGAAGTCCGGCCTGTATGTGTCGCTGGTCCTGCGTTTGAGTATCCCTCCCGATAGTCTGCCCGTCGTTACGCTGGCCCTGGGCTTGGCCGCTACCGAGGCCATTCTCCGCGCTACAGGTATTTCCTGTGATTTACGGTGGCCGAATGATGTGATGGCGGCTGGAAAAAAGTGCTGCGGTATCCTGGTGCAGTTGCATGAGGGTGTGATCATTGCGGGCATCGGCATCAACGTGAATCAATCCGCATTTCCGGAAGAGCTGAAGGGATCGGCTACTTCCCTGCGGATAGTTTCCGGCGCGGAACAATCGCGGGAGATTCTTTTGGAAAGGCTGCTGGAATCGGTTGATTCTTTTATGGAGATACTGCAGTCGGAAGGGAAAGACGCAATCCTGCGGATGTTTGCCGAAGCGTCCAGCTACGTGCGCGGGCGGCGAGTGGTGGTGGAACAGGGCTCCACGTCTCTGGAGGGTACTACCGACGGACTGGACGCCTCCGGCTTTCTTTTCTTGCGCACGAACAACGGACAGCGGACACTGATTCTGGCGGGTGGAGTGCGCCCCGCTTCGTAGAAACCATATGCTCCTTGCTCTGGATGCGGGAAATACCAACATCACCATAGGCGCGTTTGAGGATGCCATCCTCACCGGCCGCTGGCGGCTGCGCACGGTCCACGAACAGACGGCCGATGAATGGGGCGTCCTGCTGCGCAATTTGTTTGCGCTCAACTCGCTGGATCTGTCGCGCGTAGACGGCATTATTATCGCCAGTGTGGTGCCCCCTCTCGACTCCACCTTAGCCGCCATGACACGGCGCTATTTCCATCGAGAACCGATGTTCGTTACCTCGACAACCGATACCGGGATCACTATTCTCTACGACAATCCACGCGAGGTCGGCGCCGATCGGATTGTAAATGCGGTTGCCGCTTTCACCAGGTATGGCGGACCCTGCGTAGTGGTCGACCTTGGAACCGCTATCACCTTCGATGCGGTGTCTGCTAACGCGGAATACCTGGGGGGAGTGATCTGTCCGGGCATCGGGATTTCGATTGAAGGGCTGTTTGCCAAAACAGCGCGGCTACCGCTGGTGGATTTTCTGGAGCCGGAAAAGCTGATTGGAACAAATACCGTGGGAAGCATGCAGTCCGGGCTGTATTACGGTGCGATTGGGATGATCGACGGGATTCTGGAACGGCTGATGGAAGCGCTTGGACCGAAGACTACGGCAATCGCCACCGGTGGGCAGGCGGAGTTGATTGTGCGCGGCTCGCGCTACCTGAAGGATATGGATGTCGATCTGACTCTGTACGGGCTGCAACTTATCTGGGAACGGAATCACAAGAAGTGAGTGAGCCCTGGAATTATTTCAACTACTTCACCGAGATTGAGGAGCATTTCCAGCGGGCTCGGGGGACGGGGCTGTTCCTGCTTTCTCCGCTGGATTGGGCTTTGATTGAGACCTGGAAGGACGCCGGTGTTCCTCTGGAGGCGGTCCTGCGGGGTATCGATTCCGCATTCGTGAAGTGGCATTCCAAGAAAAAGAAACTACATGCCGTGAATTCGCTTGCTTATTGCGCCCAGGCGGTGTTTACGGAAGCACAGATCATGGCCGGGGCCGCGCCGGCGCGCGAGCCGAAGGCCACGGAGGCGCCATTCAGTCTGGAGAGCCTTGTGGAATTTCTGCGCGGGAATGCGGGGGAGTTGGGGAAACGGGACGCATTCCTGGAGATAGCCGACTCTCTGAACCGGCTTGCCGACGAAGCCCCCGCGCATTATCTAAATTTGGAGGAGCTGGAGCAGCGGCTGAGCGCACTTGAGGACAGGATGAAGGCAATGGCGCGGCTGGGGCAGAGCGAGCAGCAAATGTTCGAGGCACGGCGCGAGCTGGATTCTACCCTGCGGCCATACCGGAGCAAGATGACAGCGGACCAATTGGCCGTGCTGGAGCGGCAATATCTGGAGCGCATCCTGCTGGAGAAGGCGAATCTGCCGAGGCTTAGTTTATTTTACTTATAAACTACCTTAGGCCCCCCCAAGATGGTACTATGCCAATTGGTGGATTTTAAGCAACCTGTTGTCTCCTTCACGCATCTATAAGATTGGAGACCGGGAGATTGAAGAAACCGCTCGGTTACCAAAAGCCGTGATCACTCCTTGTGAAAACGTGCAGGGCGGCGAGTGTCTTCCTCCGAGCACTTGCCGCTTTTTTATTTTCTTCCTAAGTTGTTAAACGCGGGCGGGTTAACTGATATAGCCAGGCACCTGGAACCAATCCGGCCAGATGCTCGGCCCACTGGGTTCTGCTCACGGCGCGAAAGAGGGAGGAAACTCCAAACGGCCCCGCCAGAGCTTTTCGGCACGCTATCCGGTGGTCGGAAGACGTTAACCCCTTTGCAGCGTAAGATCCGGCGAGTTCGCCGGTGATGGCGGCCGAAAGCAGGCCCGAGCCTGTAAATGGATCGACGAAGGACAGCGCGTCCCCGGCGGTGTAGACGCCCGGTTCGGCTTCCCGGTTCAGGTGATTCTGGAAGATCAGCGGCCCCACGTTGAGCCACTTCATAGATCGTTGCAAGGGATTCAGGCGTGCCGTCAAGGGGCGGAAGGAATGCACCAACTCATCCACTTCAAAGTTGAAGCCCCTCAGTAGTTCCTCCGGCCCAAGACCACACACGTTGGTGACTCCGTTCTCAACGCAATTGATCCCCACGTAGCAGCCCTTGAAGAAGTAGAGTTCGACGGCATCATGTGACGGGCCGGTGAAGTGAGCCTTGAAGCCGAATACGCGCTTTCCTCGTGTTTCCCCTCCTTCAACCCGTCTCCCGGCGGTCCAAATCCGGGGATTTGTCTGCCGCGGCGCAACGCTCAAGGCCGTAGCCCCCAGTTCCACGGCACGGTCGTATAGCAGCCGATCATACGCATAGCGGCTCAGCCCGAATGCGGCCTCCGGCAGATGTGCAATCTTCGGCTTCGATCCAAAGTTCAGCTCCATGCGCCTGATACGGGCTAGGCTCAATTTCTCAAATGCAGCCAGAACGCCGAGACGATCCAGTGCGGGAATAATTTCCGGCGACAGAAATTCGCCGCATACCTTGTGCCGCGGGAATCTGGACTTTTCAATCAGTTCAACCGACGCGCCGTGAAGCAGGGCCGAAATAGCGGCTGTGGAACCCGCCGGACCGGCTCCGATAATCTGGACCTGATTCAAAGACCGGCTTCAAGCGGCTTCTTTTCGCGCTGAAGCGTATCCCGGAGGCCGCTGAGAGCGTGCGCGTTCGCCGGATACTGGCGGAGCGCCTCGCGAAAAGCGCGCTCAGCCACGTCCAGCTTTCCATTCTTCAGTGCAGCCCGGCCGAGCACTTCGGCTACGGAACGCGGATAGTAGGGCGGTTCGGTGTAGACCAGCTTCCTCTCTTCATTTGAAGCGGCTTGCAACGTCTTGAGTCCCGCGCTGGTCTTGCCTTCAGCAAGCGCAAGATGTCCGTCCAGTTCGCGGCGCGCCACCACCAGCTCTTCCGGCGTTTTTCGCTTCATTTTTTGACGGAAAGCCACCAGGGCGGCGTCCATTTCCCTCGACTCCGCCTTCGCAGACTCTACGTTTCCCTTGGCAGCGTAGGCCATGGATCGGGCCCAATGGCGCCATGCCAACTGGCGATTGCGATTCAGGATAGGGAGCTGTTCCCCATCCAGAAGGTCGTCCCACTTCTGAAATTGCACCATGATCCGCAGCAGCGCGAACCAGCCTTGGGCGTATGCCCCCGTCGTAAGGTCGGATTGCTTTACCTCTCGCGGATTTTCTTTATATGTCAACAGGTGGCGTGCGGCCTGTATCGCAGGCTCGTACTTCCCCTCAAAGGAGTACGCGGTAGCCAGGTAATTCACATTGTGTCCGTGGTGCCCGTTGCCGTACATGGCGTCGGCTTTCATGTAGCTGCGCTCGTTGTCGGCTGCCGACGAAAACGACTGGATAGCCTCATCCCATTTTCCGGTTTGGGAATAGATATGCCCGGGCATGTGTAGCGCGTGCGGGATGTTCGGGACGAGTTCAGCATAACGTTTGCAGCTTGGCCAGGCGTCGCTGGCAAATGTGGACCCTTCAAACCCGTGAATGATGTAGTGGTGAACGCCCGGATGTTCCGGATACTTGGCCACCAGATCGCGCAGGATCGCCACGGCTTCCATGCTGCCGGGCTGATTCGGTCTCTTGTCCGGCGTATGGAAGCCGCGCATGATCATCAGCGCCAGGTAGGTCTTTGCCTCAACTTCGTCCGGATGTTTGGCAAGTAACTGCCGCAGGCTCTTCACAAAGGCACTGTCGCCGTCTTTCTGCTTCCGGTCACGGCGGACGGCTACGGAGGCAATGTACATTTTTTCGAGCTCCGTCGCCTTTCCGGGGACGGCGCTGAGTTCCACCGCCTTCTCCGCCGCGGTCTCGGCGCGGGTTTTCGTCACAGGGCGCTTCGTTTCCCCAAATGCACTCTTGCCGGTATCAATCTGGAAGCGGGGACGCCAATCGCCGGCAGCTACCATGGCGATGCCCCAATACGGCATCGGCGCCGCCGGGTCCAGCGCGGCGGCTTGCAGGAACGACCGCTCGGCTTCCCGGGCCCAGAATGAGTGCATCTGAGCCACGCCCTGGTCGAAGAACTTTTGTGCCTCGGGATTGCTGGTGGTAATCGGGAAGTGTACGGTTCCCTGCCCCGTCAGGATCCTCGCCGGAAGAGCCGGCGCGATGGCGCCTGGTGGAGGGGAGCATGCGTCCACGGACTTCGGCGCTGTCTGCGCCCATGCGGCCGCGGCCAGCAGCATCAAAGCAGCGATGTAGTTGAGTGTCATTTTGCAGCCTCCAACAATTGCCGGGCAATCAGGTCGCCCAATTGATCCACCCGGAATGAAGATCCTTCTACGATAGCAGCTAGGCGGCCGCTCGGGTTGATGATTGACGTGGTCGAGTTATGTCCCAACGAGCCTTCGTCCGGCCAGTAAACCAGGCCGAAATTGCCCGCTACCCGCTGGATCTCCGCTGCCGGTCCGGTCAGAAATCGCCATGCGTCCGCTTGTGCACCCCAACGCTTCGCGTAATCCTGCAGAACCTCAGGGGTATCGAACTGCGGATCAATCGTGATGGAGACCAAAACCAGTTCCTTCCCTATTTGCGACCGGAAACGGCGCTGCAGGGCCGCGAAATTGGCGGCCAGGCGCGGACAGACATCCGGCAATGGACATCGCGTATAGATAAAATTCACAGCGATGGTTTTGCCCCGTAAATCAGACAGATGGAACGTCTTCGCCGCTTGATCAATCAATGTGAAATCTGGAATCAGTTGGCCGATCCTCTTTCGGTTAACCGGCTCTGGAATGTCCAGGTCCGATTCGCCGACCACCTCCAGATGCCTGGCGAAGGATACCCCGTTTTCAATCGCCAATTCGAACCGGACCCGCGAGCCAACGTGTAGAGAACGGGTTTCGGCCGCATTCTGCACACGAAAAGGCATTGTCATGGCGGGCATCAGTTTGGGAATGGGACGGTGGGACACGGTGATGCTGTTTGTCGCGGGATCCAGAGCGACCAGGATTCCATCCACCGGATAGGTTTTGGCGCTCAAGACTGCGGCAAATACGAGAAGGCTAATGGAACCAGAGAATGTCAGGGCGGATGGTTGCATGATCGATGGAACAAGGGCCGCACTCCGTTTGGTAGCCATCCCAGGCGCTCTTCACGACCTTGGGTATCAATTCCGGGTGGCCTGGTTCGTGATAGGCGGAAATCGACAGGCGTGGATGATACTTTGCCAGGGTCGCGCGGGCCCCGATCAGAGCTTTCGGCTCCGCGCCCTCAATATCCATCTTGATAAAGTCCACCCGCTCCAAATTCAATTCGTCCACTAGCTTATCAATTGTAGTAAGTGGCAGTCTCTGTGTGGTGGTCTGAGCACCTACCGGATGGAGAACGAAACTGTCGGCGGCGGAATTGTGTTCGTCGACGTTTAGGGTGAGAAAATCCTCTTTATCCCACACTCCTTTGGCATAGACTATTACACGGCCATCTTCGATCTGTTGCACAAAATTACGCCGGAGACATTCCAGGTTCTCTGGGGCAGGTTCCACGGCCACGACCACCTTTGCGCCGGCCTTAAGGGCCGCGTTTGTGAAGACGCCAACATTGGCTCCGCAATCGAGGACGATGTCGCCTGGTTTCACAAAGTGGGGCGCCACCCCGTAGATTCTCCGCTCCTGCTCGGCAAGGTTAAAGGGAAGAACGAAATCGCTGCCCTCGGGAATCCAGTAGTCGCCTTCGGGTGTACGCCACTGATGAAACCCTCTCTCGTCCTTTTGGACGACTGTACTGTTTCGCAGAATGCGGTTTTTGATCTCAATTTGTTGCGTTTGATTGTCGTGGCTCTTCCACGCTTTCGGAAAGGGACAATTTGGGCTTCGTTGGAGAAGTACTAAGGCTGATATTCGTACTAAGGGAAAGGAAAATGCGGCTGCCCCAACCAAGAAAATGCTTAAAATCAGCAGAATGCTGCGGGGGCGCGTCACTCCGTGAATATAGCACTGCGCGGCGACTGAAGAAAGCAGCACCGGGGCTCGGTTCTGGCCTTAGAGTTTTACTGAGGGCAACCTAATGAAATGCGGTACTTTCGGGTTAAAGTATTGTAAGGGTAAACACTTACAGGTAAAATAATGGGATACTATCTGTGCTCATTCGGAGTACACTGGCAATAGTCCAAAGCATGCGTTGTCTATATTGTCAGAAGAAAATCGGGCTCTTCCGGCGTCTGACCGACGGCGAATACTGCAGCCGTTCGCATCGCAAGCGGATGCGTACGGTTTCTTCGCGTGCGGTACGTAACACGGTTGATCTGGATGATTTAAGTGACATTTGGCCGGTACACCTGCGACCGCTGGATGAGTCGGTCGACAAAAACACGGTCCAGACGAATCAGGCATCTACAGCGATCTTCGGACTGGTGATCCTGGGTGCGCTTGCAGTGGGTTCCATGGGGCTGGGTGGACCGGGCGGCAACTCCTCCACGCGTCTGAAAGCCTCTGCCGGTCCCTTCGACGACATACGGAAATCCATTCGCAATCACGCGGCAGTCAGGCTGAACGATAATTTCCAGGGCGGCCTTCAGGCGTGGACCGGATTCAGCCCTTCGACTTCGGACTGGTCTTTCCATCATGGCTTCGTGCAACCCGGCCGGCTTCGGCTTTGGAAGGAATCTCTCGGGATGACGGACTACCAGATGGAGTTCGTGGGAGAAATTGAAAAGAAGGGCATGGGGTGGGCTTACCGCGCTGTGGACAACAGCAATTTCTACGCCACCAAGATTGTGATTACAAAGCCCGGTCCCCTACCGATGGCTGATCTCATCCGTTACGCGACGGTCAATGGCAAGCAAAGCAACCGCGCCAGCCTGCCGCTGCCGATGGTCATTCGCAACGACACACAATACCGTGTCCTTTTGACTGTAAGAGGTGAGAATTTCAGCACTGCCGTGAACGGGCAGATGGTTGATACCTGGTCGGATAGCCGATTGGCCTCGGGAGGCATCGGATTTTTCGCCGACAAAGGCGAGGTAGCCAGCCTGCGCTGGGTGACCGTCTCGCACAGGGATAACATCCTGGGCAGAATGTTATCCTTCTTAGGATTTTGGGCTCCGCTAGAGCCGCTCGTCTACCTGGCCAGCCTTCCTACCCTGCCTCTACCTTAGAGCCACTTCCTGAGGTGGGAGCAAATATGATAGCCATCGATGAATTTGTAAGGTGTTTCGCCTAGAGTGTAATGCCCGCACGGCAAGGCTGCTACGTGATTATCGATGCTCCTCTGCTGAATCCGCTGGATGATGTCGCGCGAGAATTCCGGTAGGAATGTCGTGTCATAGGTGGCGTAAATAAACTTCGATTTCTTAGGCCAACGCGCGAATCGCTCCAGATAATTGACAGGGGAGATAGCGCTCCAAAGCTCGCGCAGACGCTCCACTCCGATTTCCAGTTCCAGCCCCTTGCGGATGTGCTGAGTAGACAGACCGGACCAGACTACGTCTGCAAAGTACGACGAGCAGTGATTGAAAACATTGACGCGGAGCCGCTCATCGTGTGCGCTGGCCAGGAAAGCGTAGCAGGACCCGAGGCTGGTACCCACGATGCCGAGCCGTTCGTACCCTTGCTGCTGGAGCCAATCGAGAGATGCACGGATGTCAATCACCGCCTGGCGCGTCGCGTCAATCGTACGCCCGATATTGGAGGATACAGCGTAGTCGGCGCGTTCCAGTTCCGGCGGCATGCGGTAGTCGTGATACGGCAGGCTGAGGCGGAGTGCGGACATTCCGAGTTTCTGGATGCCACGGGCGAGGCCGCCGTGTTGATCCAGCCGGGCATTCCAATGCGGCAGAACGATTACGGCGCGCTTTTTGGGTTCGTTTGCGGGAAACCACTGGGCGTGCACGGTATTATTGCTCGGGTAGGGCGTTTGGACCGGTGAAGTGAAGCGCAGCAAACCTGCGTCCAGGCGGAAGTCGGCAGGCGTTCGATACCCGTAAAATTCATCACTGCTGTGAATCGCTAATCGATTGCAATCAAGCAGGTACTGTTCCGGGCCTTGGCCGTTGAGATGAAGTTGTTGGGCGGACGGCCAGTTCATGGCCCACTCCAAGCCCCATTCAAATGGCCGGATTACCCGGTTGGTGGCGCTGAAGCACAGGCGAGCCTCCCAATCTGTGATCCAGCGGGCGTAAAGACCCTTCATGCGCCTGCCGATCCGGGGACGCGGAAGGCATATTCGTGGAGGACGAAGTCCCTCTTTGAGGGTGTAGCCTCAGCAGGAAACGACCATAGGGCAATATGAGGTGCATCGAAGCGTTGAAACCACTCCGCGCGGACAGCGGGAGCCAAATGGAACTGGGATGACATCAACTACCAGTATAAAACTGGTGACTCAGGCAGATTGTGCACGCTGCGCCAGATCGGGCATCCCCAGCGCGCGCAGAACCTCTGCCTGTACGGGAGCAGCCTGCTGGTTAATCGTCAGGGCGCCGTAGTCCGGGCCGCAGACTGTTCGCAACGGACGGGCACCAGCGGGGGCGTCGATCAGGTTCAGAACTGCGTCGGCAACGAGTTGCGGATTCGGTGCTTCGCTGGAGGCGAAAAATTGGCTAAAAGACTCAATGAACGTTTCCCGCAGCGCCGAGAGTTGTTCGTAGCCGCCAGTGCGCGACTGGTCGTCGGGTCCGGGACTATTCGCCAGCAGGTGCGTCGGAAAGGGCCCCGGCTCAACAAGGACGGAATCGATGCCCAAAGGCGTCAGCTCATAGTGGAGTACTTCGGCATATGCCTCCAGGGCGAATTTGCTCGCGCAGTAAAAGGCACAGGCAGGAAACAACACGCGGCCCAAAATCGAAGTCACATGTATGATCAATCCGGACTTTCGCTCCCGCATATGCGGCAGGACTGCGCGGGACAGCATCACCGGGCCGAAGAAATTGACATCCATTTGCCGCCGAATCTGTTCTTCGCTGAACCCTTCGGCAATTCCGATCGACATGTACCCCGCATTGTTTACCAGCACATCCAGCCGTCCGGCGTCGTTGATTACATGCGCCACAGCCTCTTCCGCGGACTTTGTCACGGTGACGTCGAGATCAACGACATGCAAATCAAGAGCTTCGCTGCGGGCAATGCCGTCCATCTCGTCGCGGGCTTCCCGGTTTTTCTGTCCGGAGTCGCGCATTCCCGCGTATACTTTGTGCCCTGCCCGAGCCGCAGTCAGGCTTGCGAGCTTTCCTAAACCGGTGCTGGCACCTGTGATCAGCACACATTGGGGAGCGGTCTGGTCAGACATTCGAGTTATTATGCCACGAAGACCGATGCGTGGCCACAACCAAAGCCGGTCCGGCTGGCCTTACGTCTTGCGTTTGATATTTACGCCGCCATTCGTCGTGACCGCACGTACGAGTGGACCGCCATTGCCCAGATTCAGGGACAAATTGCGGTCAATCTTGCCGGAAACCGTCACTGGGAAATCGACGTTGATGTGGCCGTTCACGGTAGCCGTTTCCAACCTGGCCGAATAATTCGCAGGCACTACCATGTTCACGCCGCCGTTTGTGGTGGTGGTGTCGAAGTCAGTTCCATCCCAGCGGTCGCCCATCAGTTCCACGTTGAGGCCGCCGTTGACGGTCTTTCCGCGCACCGTGCCGGCCAGTCTTTTGAGCGAGGCTCCTCCGTTGACGGCGTCAAAGTCGATGACGCCGCGGATATCGGAAATCGAAACTCCGCCATTGTGTGCTTTGAGAGAGAGATCTGTATGTTGCGGGACGAAGATTTCATACGACACGGACCAGGATCGGTCGTTGCCGGACTGGGGGCCGCTGGCGACAATTTGGCCGCCAGCCGCGCTGATGTTGATCTGCTGGGATAAATCGCGTGCTTCGCCGAAGGTGGGTGCGCCTGTCTGAATCTTTGAGCGGATCAGTACGTCATTGCGCAGCCAGCCTTTCACGGATACACCGCCGTTCTGGCCACCGTCCACGACAATCCTGCCGCTGGCGGGCATCATCTGCTCCTTGATTTCACAGTGAAGCGCGGAACGACCGCCCTGCCGGTCACTTTGTTGATCGCAGTTTAGCCGGCGCTCCTGGTTGTCCTGCATCTGCGCCTGCGCGCCAAGGCTGGCCGCCAGAACCGCTATTCCAACGATGGGTAGTCTCATGGCCGTTTAGACGACGGGACCGAAGATTGGTCCTTGTACCCTACACTGAAATTTGTATCCTGAATATAAGAAACGTCTCGAGGCAAGGCAGAATGCGGCGGCACAGCACACCAAGGCAGTCCAGACGATCGGGAACTGGCGGCTGGCGGTAGTAATCGCCGGGGCAGTCCTGACCTGGATCAATTATTGGCTGCTGCCCCTTCCTGTCGCGATCTTCGTGGCGTTGATTGTTTACCATGAGCGGGTGTTGCGCAGCCTCGCCTGCGAGACGCGTGCCATTTCATATTACGAACGCGGAATCGCGCGCCTGGAAGACCGGTGGGCCGGCGCGGGGGAGACAGGCGAACGCTTTCGCAATGCGGAGCATCCCTATGCGGACGACCTTGATCTGTTCGGAAAGGGATCGCTGTTCCAATTGTTGAGCGCCGCGCGAACCGGCGCCGGCGAAGCAATGCTGGCAAGCTGGCTGATGGCGCCCGCCAACGCAGCCACCGCAGTGGCGCGCCAAGGGGCCATTGACGACCTGCGGCCGCGAATCGATCTCCGCGAGGACCTTGCACTTTTGGGAGATGACATCCGGGCCGAGGTTCACCCGGAAGCGCTTGCCCGTTGGGGCGCCGCCGCGCCGGTCAGATTTCCCGCGGCAGCGCGCTGGATCGCGTTGACCATGGCGGCCGCCACCGTCATTCTGATTGTTGGATATTTCCTCCAAGCATGGACGTATCGCCCGCTGGTCTTGTTCCTCCTGCTGCAGAGCGCCTTCGCAATCTGGTTGCGGCCCCGGGTTATTCATATTTTGGGCTCCGTAGACGCTCCGGCCAAGGATCTGCGGTTGCTGGGCGAACTGCTGAAGCGGCTGGAAAGAGAACCATTCACTGCCCCGCGCCTGGTGGCACTGCGCAAGGAATTGGAGACCGACGGAATGCCGCCTTCCCGGCAGATTCATTCCCTCCACAATTTGATTGAGCGGCAGGATGCCAGCCGGAACCAGGGGTTTGCGCTGTTTGCCCGGCTGGTGCTTTGGTCCACTCAGTGCGCGATTGCCATTGAGGGCTGGCGTCAGCGATCCGGTCCGCTGATTGGGCGCTGGCTGGCTGCTGTGGCGGAGATGGAGGCATTGAGTTCGCTGGCAGGCTATGCGGCAGAACATCCGGCCGATCCATTTCCTGCATTCTCGACGGAAGCGCCGCTGTTTGACGGGGAAGGCATCGCCCATCCGCTGCTCCCCGTTGAGGCCGGAGTTCGCAACGATATCCGGCTGGACGCGGAGATGAGGCTGCTGTTGGTGAGCGGATCCAACATGTCCGGCAAGAGTACGATGCTGCGAGCCGTCGGACTGAACACGGTTTTAGGTTGGGCGGGGGCTCCCGTCAGAGCGAAGAGTCTGAGATTGTCGCCGTTGGTGATTGGCGCTTCCATGCGCGTGCAGGATTCATTACAAGACGGAAAGTCGAGGTTTTATGCGGAGATCACGCGATTAAGGCAGGTAGTGGATCTGGGTGCCGGCGACATTCCGCTGCTGTTCCTGTTGGACGAACTGCTGAGCGGCACTAATTCCCATGACCGCCGCATTGGCGCGGAGGCGATCGTGACGAGCCTGGTGCGGCGGGGGAATATCGGGCTGGTGACTACGCATGATTTAGCCTTGTCGCATATCACCGAATCCCTCACTCCGCACGCGGTCAATGTCCACTTCGAAGATCACTTGGAATCCGGACGAATCGCTTTTGACTACCGGATGCGTCCAGGTGTAGTGCAAAAGAGTAATGCATTGGAGTTGATGCGGTCAGTTGGCTTGGATGTCTAATACCGCACGCAGGACGCTGCGGCGGATGCTTCCGGGCAGATCATACCGGCCGAATTCTTCGACGGAGCACCACGCCACGGCGCGGGATTCTTCAGAGACCTGGAATTGTTTTGACTGGGCCTGAAAGGCGAAAATAAGGTCGTGGTGAAGATGTAGCGGTTCGCGCTTACCTGGCGGAATGGGATGGACATCCATCCCCACCAGCCGCGGCGCAATGTCCGACAATGCGGCACCGGTTTCTTCCAATACGTCCCGCCGGGCAACGCCGCCGATGGTAGCGTCCTGCCGCTCTACGTGGCCGCCCGGCAACAGCCAGCGGTCCAGGCGCTTGTGGTGCACAAGCAGGACTGCCTTACGGTCCGGGGCCAGCACTGCGCCGGTACAAGTGATGTGACCGGGCGCGTAGACATCGCGGGAGAACGGGTCCGGTGAATAAGCCAGAAGGGCGAGAATCAATTCCCTGCTCGTCTCGATCTCTCCATCGATCCCAGGGTCAAAAGTACGAAGCAGGTTGGCAACTTCCCGCGCCTGAATCATCGAGGAACGCCTGCCACCGGAATGAGGCTTAAGAAGCATAACGTGGCGGCCAAGAAGATGTAGAGTGCCAGCATCGGAGTGTCGGGTTCCTCGGGCGCATCCTTCGAAATGGCCCGAATGACGCCGAGAATCAGCAGGATGATCAAGAGGCCCGACGAGGTGAGGGCGTACAGGCCGCCCAGCGCCGCGACCGCGATCCAGCGCTGGATTTTCGAGAGTGCGCGAAATCCACGGCCGCCGTCGAGCTGCCAGAATGGCATGAGGTTAAACAGATTGATGAACGCGCTCACCTGAGCGATGGCGGCCCAGGTATGTGATTCCGTGAGATACCAGATGACTGCGCAAGCGACGGTGGCGCCCAGTCCCCACAACGGCCCTGCCAATCCGACACGTGCGTCTTCACCGGGATTGGCTGGATACTGGTGCAGGCGGACATAGGCTCCGAACCCGGGAATGAACATGGGCGCTGAGGCCGGGATTCCGAAGCGCAACAGTGCTGCCACGTGCCCCATCTCGTGAATATAAGTAGTGACGATGAGGCCGGCGGCGAACTTCCAGCCGTAAATGGTAAGGTAGACGCCGAAGGCGACAATCATGGAGAAGAATGTTCCAGCCTTGGTGAGGCCGAGAAACAGGAACTTCGCCTTGCTGAGAATCAGCAGAATGATGCCGATGGGTCCGATGCCGCCTAGCTTCTTAAGGAAAGCGCGGACGGAGAATGGTTCTTTTGCGCCATCGAGTTCCGCTTGCAGAGTCCGGATTTTCTGAGATACGGCGGTGTATTGTGTGGTGCCGGGCGGAATCAAGGGCAAGGCTTTCCGCCATGCGGTGACAGCAGTCCGCGGTTCGGTAGCGCTGCCGGCTTCAGCGGCCAACTGATTCAAGACCTCCGCATAGATCAGTTTGTGGCAGGACGGGCAACTCAGCATGGACGGCGCCACGGCGAACCCGCAGGATGGACAGATGACAGCGGTTTCAGCTTGCAACGATGGGACTCCGTTCTTTGGGAGGCGCGATGGGATACGGGCCGGCGACTTCACGGACTCCGCGCTTGTTGAGCTTCCACGCCTCATATAGCCCGATTGCGATGATAAACAAGCCAAGGATTCCGGAAAGGCCGCGGTCAAAGAGAATGAGAAACGGAGCCGCCAGCGAGATTACGAATGCGGTGATGATGAGGGAAACGGAATGGTGGCCCTTCACGCTGTTTAGGATTGCCGGAACGTATTCGACGCAGATGGCCACATAAGTGAGGGCCATCGCGATGGCTTGGTAAAGAGCGCCGCCCCAATGGTATGAGCCGACGCTTACGGATCGGCCCACCACATATCCAAGGATGATCGCCATGAAACCGAATTCAATTCCCGTCAGGTTCACGATGGACGCATAGCCGGCGGCACCGAGGGTTGCAGCGGCGAGTCCGAATCCGGCAGCGCGAAACAGGCGCTGCGACCCCGCGCCTGGCGAGCGTCCCTCATCGATCTTGCCGCGGCAATAAGTACAGATTGGACTACCGCCCAGATCGTAGTATTCGTGTTGCAACGACTCGCGGCAGAGCTTGCATTGCAGAGCCGAGACTTCCACATAGTCGGCGCGGTCGAAATTGATAGGCTCGTTCACTTAGTCCCGATTTCCATTTTGTGGACGATTCCTTCGGCGTTGAGCGAAGCATCTGTATTCACCGCATAGTCCACCCGCACCGGTTCTCCCTTTTGTTCACCGCAGACAATTTCTGGCGAACCCTCCTTCTTCAATTGCAACCGGGACGGGTCGGCGATGAGAAATGTCCGCGCCTTTCCCGAGGCGAGAATATGAACTTTCGCTTGCGCGCCAAGGCATTCGACGCGCTGCAAAGTGCCTTCGGCGCGAAGGTCCGGTTCGGTGTTGACGTACCTGAGGAGTTCCTCGGCTTTCAGGACGTCATCCGGTGTCGAGGCGTACTGCCGTGCCTTCTCCGCATTCGGCCGCGCAGCCGTCCGGTTTCCCAACTCCAAATGGGAGTATGCCAGAACCTGATAAAACGAGGCGGCCCGGTCCGGACCGACGCGCTTTATTTTTTCGAGCTGATCAATCGCTCCCGCATAATCGTGCGTGTTGTAATTGTGAATCCCCAGCAAAAGGCGTGCGTCGGCAAGGTCCGGGCGGAGTTCCACCGCCTTGGTCAGCACGGTTTTGAGCAGAGCGTCGCTAGCCCGATCGCCCTGCAGTAGTTTGGCATAGTCGAACAATGCCTGGCCGTCGTCGCAACCCAATTCGACGGCGCGGGCAAAATGCAGCGTGGCCTGGCGGTTCTCGCGGTTTCTCCACGCCAGGTATCCCAGCGCTTGTTCCACTTCCCAACTCTTGGGATTTTCCCGCACCAACCGCTCATAAATCTCCTTGGCTTCAGAAGATTTACGGATGTGGTTGAGCAGATCGGCTTGCACAAGACCAGCTTCCAGATCAGACGCTGCCTGCGCACGCGGCCTTTCCGAAGATTTCCCGGCTTTAGCATCGAAGACCGCGATGTTGATGGTGTTCGAACTGATGTAGTCCTCCATGTCTTTCTGGACATCGACTAACGACTTGCCGTAGACCTCCCGAAACGCCGCCTCCGACGAATTCGCCGTCACCTTCGTCACAAACTCCGAAAACTTCAGCCGGTAGTCATTGCTGAGATAGAGCATGTGGGTCAACAACCAGCTTTCCGCATAAAAAATGCCGGCCTTGCTCTTCTCGTTGTATTCGGATGAATCGGGACCAACGGCGGTGAGCGCCGCCAGGCTCATCCATTTAGTCTGATTGAGAGTCTGCATCCGCCCAGGGATCAGCGAGCCGATGGTGATGCGCGATCTCTCCGGGGTCATGGTGGAGTTTACGTCCGCCCAGCCTTCGTCGAGCCAGCGCGGCAATTTGAGACCGGCGTGCTGGATCAGGAGATGCGAGTACTCATGCACGGCAACCGGGAAATGGCCGGCCCCGACATCTCCCATGACGATATAGTCACGCGTATCGCCTCCGATGTAATAAGCGGAGGCAAAATCATTGAAGCGGAAGCGTTTATACTCCTTTTCATTCTGAAAGGCGATCAGCCGGACCGGGAGTGGATTCAGCAGTGAGCCGGGGCGTATTCGCAGGAAAAGATCCCGCACCTGCTCGAAATAGAGGATTGCTTCCCGGCCTTTCTTTTCGCCTGAAGTAGTAAACAGTTCGAAGTTGGGGGTCGTCAGTTTCAGCCATTCGGCGGCGATAGCACGGGAGCCTGCCAAGAGAAAAGCAGCCACCGTGAAGATTCTGATAATGCGCAAAACTGGCCTTGATTTGCTGAAATTCCAGCGTAGCACGGTTGGAAGCCGCAGACCCTTGACACACCCTACGCCGCCCTCACTTGCATTTACGCCTCCAGTAAGGCAAACTGGACGGTTTTCCTATTGTTCGAAAAATCTTCATGAGGATACGCGTTCTCTATCACGATCACTGCTTCGACGGAGCGGCCTCGGC
>JBDUEM010000035.1:0-38973 GCA_040002435.1 Bryobacteraceae bacterium | reverse complement strand
AGGTAGCTAAGAACCACAATTCTTATGTTCTGAACCTGCTGAAAGCTACCTTCGAGGGCCTTCACCAGTTGCGCTCCACGCAGCGGAATTTCATCATCGCGCGCGGCGGATACGCCGGCATGCAGAGGTACGCCGGGCTGTGGACGGGCGATTCCGCGTCGGACTGGAATTTCCTGCAGATCAACATTCCCGAGGTTCTGAATCTGGGCATGTCGGGCATCCCTATCTCCGGATGCGATATCGGCGGCTTCGCCACGGGATCGGTGCCGAGCGGCACTACACAGAACGCCATCCATCCATCTACGCCGGGCGGCCAGCTCACCCAGGGGATCACAAACTACGAACTGTTGACACGCTGGATGATCCTCGGCTCGTTCCTCCCCTGGTATCGCAATCATTACGACGGATACAACAAGCAGTTCCAGGAGCCGTGGGCCTACGGAGAGCCGGTGCCCACCAACTGCCGCTACTTCGTGGGGCTGCGCTACCGGATGCTGCATGTTTACTACAGCGCGATGCACCAGGCCACCATCAACGGCATGCCGGTCGCGCGTGCACTGTTTCTCAACGACCCGAACGACATTGAGGTGTACAACCACCTGGACGACCAGTTCTTCGTGGGTGCGGACTTCCTGGTGGCGCCCATCATTGCGCAGCACGAGACTGCCGCGCCGCCCAGTCCGCCGGTTCGCAATGTGTACCTGCCGGCCGGCAGCGACTGGTACGCGTTTAAGGACAACATGATGCCGCTCGATGCTCCAGCGCCCGGCGGCACAACGGTAACGAACTGGTTCGCGCCGCTGGAAAGTTCGAATCCACTGTTTCTTATGCCGCTCTATGTGCGGTCAGGCGCCATCATTCCCATGCGCGAGTTGGAACAATTCGTTGGACAGTTGAGTCCGAATCCGGTTACGTTCAACGTCTATCCCGGTCCCGACCGTTCCACCGAACTGTATCAGGACGATGGCATCAGCAACGATTTCCAGACCGGCGTTTTCCGGACCACCGTGGTGAGCCACCAGGGCATCAACCAGGGACAGCGGGTAAGGGTGTTGCGCACCCATGACAACTATGCGCCGCCGGAGCACTTTTACTTCGTCAGCTTCCTGGGCACGAATCCGCCCGCCTCAGTAAGTGCGGCAGGTGCGCCGCTGCCGGATGTATTTACTCCCCAGGCGCTGGCGGCCGCCTCCGCCAATTCGTACTATTACAATGCGAGCATTAAGACAACCTTTCTGAAGATACTGGATACCGCTCCTGACATTACACTGGAGGTGACGTTCTAATCATGCAACGACGAATGTTCCCGCAAGACCCGCCGCGCATCGTATTCACAAGAGATTTCCATCACCGCGTTCATGGCGATCTGCTTCCCGGCCGGACTGTGACCATTCAGTACGATGCGGCGCGGTTGCCGGACGAGCGTTCAACGGACAACGGCGCCAGGGCATGGACCATCAAGGCTTTTTTCAAGTTCGTCGAGGACGGGCCAGTCTATTCGATTGACATGTGGACGGAGAGTGGGGCCATCCAGACCAAAATGTCCAACGACACCGCCGAGGGCACGATCATGGTTTGCCGTTTAGATATCCCGCATGACATCGACCACGTTTCCATCTGGTTCGAGAATACCGGTAAGTCAGGGGCGGAATATTGGGACAGCCGGAACGGGCAGAATTACATCTTTCGTTTTGTCGCCGTGGATATTGAAGTGGACGCGGTCAAGGTGGTGCCCGATCCGGAGAAGCCGCTGGCGTGGTTCCACGTTGATGTCACCGCCTCATACGATGTGTCGAGCGTCTCGGTGGTGTATCGAATCGCGAACGATCCATCACCCGCGAGTTCCTCGCTGACCATGGCGTTAACACCCGCGCCCGCGGCGGAGTCATCGGGCAGGCTTGCATGGTCGGGCTCAGCCCCCGTGCCCCAGAAGGCCGTTGTCAAGTTCAGCTTCATCTACTCGGCCTGGGGAAATGATCATATGGACACGAACAACGGAAGCGATTACGTTACCTGGAATGGCGCGGAGCGGGATATTCCGGCCGGAGTCCTGGCTTAAGCGCCGCCTCTATTCTCGGGTCCACGAAACAGGCTGCCGGAAGCTCTGATTATTCAAGAGAAGGCGGATGAGTGATGACGCGGTGCGTCTCATAATATGAGTTGAGCGCCAATAGTCGATCCACTCCGCATCGCACAATCACCTGATAAGAGGCGGGCATACCGGAGTGGCCCTCTCGCCGCAGCCGCTCACGGAAATCCTTCAGGTCCGGAGCAGAAGCGAAAAATTCCATGGCGGCGTGAGATCCCCGGTATCTTATGTCTGAACGGTGAGCGGGCCGGGGATCAGGTAGTCATCCTGTCGCCCGAGATCGGCTTCATTTCGTACACCTGCATGGATTTCAGCTTCGCGTAGCCGCCTCTGGCAAAGAGTGCGACCCCCGTGTTGCCAGCCTTGTTGGTGTAGGCTCGTTCGGTAAGGCAGGTGCGACCGTTCGCGAAAACCTCGATTACAGAGCAGTCGACAAAGACCGTTAGCCGCAGTGTTTCGCCATCGGTCAGCAGGAGATTGCCGTTTTGGGAGGCATGAGGCTGCGCTCCACTCAAGCGATTCAGGGTGCGGTTGTGGACGATAGGAGTCGTGTCCACCAGGTCCGCCGAGCAGCAGAGTTGCAGACCGTACTCGTCAGCGTCGCCGGGATCGATCTCCGCGTGAATCTCCAGACAGTCGCCTGTCACTTCCGTCAAGCGGGCCGGTTTCCCGTCGGGGATCGCGATGTTCACGAAGTTTTGCCTGCCTTGGCGGAGTGTTCTGACCGGGGCGGCCGGGTCGATTCCCAGCAAACCGTCCGGCCGGATCGATAAAACCCGCGGCAGCGAGAGCACGCCGGACCAGCCGGCAATTCGTTGTGCGTGCGAACTCCGGCGCTCCGGTATCCAGCCCCACAGGATGCGCCGGCCTTGCGCGTCAAGCTGCGTGATTGGCGCATAGTAGGCTCCATGATCCAGATGCCCCTGCACTTCCGCCTCGAATCGAAAATCCTTGTACTTGCCGATGTAATAGGGGGTGCCGCCCTGCGTGGAGACAAAGAGGACATGCTTATCTCCCAGAGGAAAGAACGACGGACACTCCCACATCTCCCCGGTCGCCACCGGATTTTTCGATGTGGATTTTGCGTCCATGCTTCCACTGAACAGCGGATGCATGTAGGTCCAGTGGATCAGGTCGGGCGATGTATAGAGCAGCACCGCGCCGCCCACACCGGCAAATCCCGAGCCCAGAGCCATGTACCAGGCGTCATTTTCCCGCCACACGCACGGGTCGCGGAAGCCGGTGACGGCCAGGCCCGCCGGGGGACCGGGAATCACCGGATTGCGAGGATCCTTCTTCCATGTGATCAAGCCGTCCGTGCTGGTGGCGATGCATTGCGTCTCCGGTTTCGTGCCCGTGTAGATCAGCGTGGGTACTCCGTTGTTGTCCACGGCACAGCCGCTGAAAACGCCGTCTTTATCGGACCCGCCGGGTGTTGGAGCCAGGGCGACCGGCAGGTGCTTCCAGCGAATCATGTCGGCGCTGGTCGCATGTCCCCAATGCATGGTGCCCCAGAACGCCCCGTTCGGATTGTATTGGTAGAACATATGATATTGGCCCTTCCAGAAAATGGGGGCGTTCGGATCGTTCATCCAATTTGAGGCCGGCAGGAAGTGGTATTTGGGCCGCTGATAATCTGCCGCCTGTTTTCGAGGCTCCGCGGCGAAGGCGGCACTGGGAAGGCTCAGAAATGTTCGGCGGCGCACGTCGTAAACCTCCGTCAATTGTATCAATTTACAAGTGTTTGACTGCGGGCGCCGCCGGATCCCTGGCGGAAACTTTTCAGTGCTTTCAGAGTCTTCATTACGTCAGCCCTACGTGGCGAAACGTTCTACAAAGGAGCACCTCGCATCATGATCCTGAAACCAAGAATGCAAGATACAAACGTAAAACAATCCGAACGCTGGGCATCGATTATCAGTGGAGGAACGCTGGTTGCTTTCGGACTAGCCAAGAAAAACTGGACCGGGGCAGGTATTGCCGCTTTGGGCGGCGGGCTACTCTGGCGCGGTGTTACCGGGCACTGTGATGCCTATCAGGCGCTTGGCATCAACACGGCGAGGGTCCGGCGTGGAAAAGGCACCGGGCGGAATGTCAGCGTTCCGTACGAGTTGGGCATCCGCGTGGATGAGATTGTCCGTATTAACAAGCCGGTAACCGAAGTGTACAGTTTTTGGCGTACTTTGGAAAATCTCCCCCGGTTCATGAGCCATCTGGAGTCCGTGAAGATTGTGGACGGACGGAGATCTCATTGGATCGCGATTGGCCCCGCGGGTTTAAAGGTCGAGTGGGACGCGGAAATCATCAACGACGTGGAAAACCGGTTGATCGGATGGCGGTCTCTGGAAGGATCCGAAGTGGACAACGCCGGCTCGGTTTCCTTCAGATCCCTGCCCGCTGGTAAGGGCACGGAAGTGAAAGTCTCTCTGCAATACAACCCGCCCGCGGGCGAGCTTGGCGCCGCCATTGCCGCGCTGTTCGGACAGGATCCCCGAAAACAGGTCCGCAGCGATCTGAAAGAGTTTAAGCAGTTGATGGAACGGGGAGGCAGCAGCCGGAAGTTCCCGAAGAAGACCTCCGAATCCAAGCGCTTGTGGGACAGGGACCAAGTGACCGAAGCGTCCGAGGAGTCTTTTCCGGCCAGCGATCCACCCTCGTGGACGCCGGAGAAAGTATAAACAAAAAGGGCGGGAACTGACCAAGTTCCCGCCCTTCGCCGCGCCTTCCGGTTGAGCAAGCTTCTAGATCAGAAGCGTCGAACTCACCGCGTGCGACCGGGGCATCGGTTTTTCGCTGACGGCGAAATCGGCCTTTGCCTCCGAGGACGAGCTGATATCCTGTGCGCCCGAGCGGCGAAGGGTGTTGGCCGCAGATTTTGCCCAATCCTGATTGTCACAATGAACAGAGATAAGGATCCCGCCGCGCCGAATTCGTCCGGAGAATCGTTTGGCTTCGTATTCCGGAATCGTCGCGCCGGTCAGTGCGCCTGTCAACGAGCCGGTTAACATCCCAACGCCTAGTCCGCTCAGCATTCCCATGAGTGGACCTGCCACGGTGAACGCCTCCGTGCCGTGAATACCCAGCGTGCCCATTCCAGCGAACCAACCGAGTATGGCCCCCAGTAACGCCCCCGCGCTGCCCCCAGCAACGGCGCCTTCGGGAGCCTTTGTGCTCTTTTGGTGGCCGAAATCCTTGTTTCCCACATTCTCCGGAAACAACACCGAGATGTCTGTGGTCCGGAAGCCGACCGCCCTGAGAGCGTTCACGGCTTCCGAGATGGAAGTTTGATCCGGGAAAATACCATAAACGGACGTATTCGTGCGCGACATTTTAATGACTCCTATTTGTTATCAATCACAGATCCAGCCTTGCCGGCGGATAGGGCTGAGCAAGCTCGGGCCTCCGTGGCCGGAGCAATATCCTCGGCCCCCGTTTCCGCCAAAATCTTTTCTGCTCGTCTGACCCAATCGGGATCGTCGCAATGGACGGAGAGTAGAATGCCGCCCTTGCGTATGCGGCCCTCATAGCGCTTGGCCTCATATTCCGGTATTCCGGCGCCTAGTAGAGCTCCCGCCACTCCACCTACGGTCCCGCCGACGCCTACTCCGCTCAATAAAGAGATAATAGGTCCCGCCGCCACTAAAGGCCCAACTCCCGGTATGGAGAGGGCGCCGATGCTTGCCAGCCACCCGAGCGCCGCACCGAGCACTGCGCCCGATGCACCCCCAGTTAGGGCGCCTTCCGGTGCCTTGGTATTCTTTTCGTGAGCAAAATCCTTAGTGCCCGGATTATCTGGGAAAAGAGCTGAAATATCCGAGTTACGGAATCCAGCGACTTTCAGGGTATCTACGCCCGCCCCCGCATCAAGCGGGTCCGTATAAATTCCAAACACTGCGGTGTACCTTTCGGCCATGAATCCTCCAGAAATACTCGATATGGAAAGAAAGCTGGAATGGCAAATTTAAGCTTGCCGTTCCAGCTTTTCTATCCAGTTAGAATCTAGCCCTCTTAGGCGCGCCTGGCCACGCCCATGACCAGCGTGACGAGGAAAATAATCAGGAACAGGAAGAACAGAATCTTGGCGATTCCCGCCGAAGCTACTGCGATTCCGCCGAAGCCGAAAACCGCGGCAACCAGTGCAATCAAGAAAAAAACTAACGCGTAATGAAGCATCACATCCTCCTCAGGTTCTGAGTGCCCTCTTTACGGGTTCACTCCGTTTTACATTTCAATTAGAAGCATTTCACGGGCCAGAGTTGCCTGGAAGGTAACTATAAGAAAATAAACCCGTTCTTCTTCATCTAGCGGTTGGATGTAGGTGATACGGGAAAATCTTACTCGTTTACTAAGGTAAATCCCCCAGTCGTACTTTTCCCATGAAAAAAGCCTGGCTGTTCACGGATCTATCTCCGCAAACAGCCAGGCTTTGGTTAGGGCTAGTGATTGGATCTGACTAAGAGTTACGCCGCCAGAGGCTGAGTTTCCTTAACAACGGAAGGTGCGAGAACCTTCGCCGGCTGTCCTGCTTCGGGGAACTTGCGACCGAGGCGCTTGCCTACGGTTCTGCGAGCACGAAGCAAACGAATCCGCACCGCGGTTTCCGTCCAGCCGTGTTCAGCCGCAATTTCCTGAACCTTAAAGCCTTCCAGGTAATGCCGTTGCAGGACTACCCGGTCATTGTGTTTGCAGGTCTTAAGGATCCGCCGGACGTCAATCGCGGCTAAATTGACCTTTGGGGGAGTAGAGAGTTCGGGCAGGACCTGAAAGAGCGGCTCCCGCCTCACATAGCTCCTGTGGATATTCAGAGCGATGCTGTTCATCCAAGTCAAGACCATGGATTGATCGCGCAGCTGGCCTATCCGCTCCCAGCCCTTCACCCAGGCGGCTTGGGCGGTTTCTTGAGCCGAGTCGTAGGGTAGACCCCTCGACACCAGGAATCGGACAGTCAGGTTATATCCCCGCTGATAAGCTTTTCCGAAGTCTTCTGTTGTCATGTCAATTGATCCTTATTCACTAGATTCTTTATTTCGAACACGTTAGTAAGCTTTGGAGGTTAAATGCGGCCCATCAAGAGGAGGACCACAACCACAACCAGCACCGCACCAAGCGTCCCGCTGGGGAAATATCCCCAACTTCTGCTGTGCGGCCAGGCCGGGACGGCACCGAGCAGCAAGATGATCAATAAAATTAATAAGATGGTGCCAATCATTCGGACTTCCTTCGCAGAGTGCTTTTTGCTGCGTATTCTCTGCCAGTCGTACTTGAATAGGCACTTATGCTTCCATTCTTGAAATCGCGATCATATTCAAATTTTTGCTAAATAAATCAGGTACTTACGGCTACCGGGCTACGCGCACAACCAGATTTGGGCCTCCCGACGCAGCAAGATTTGCGGTGTGCTGCAATTTTTGCGCGACCCCGAAGAGGTTTGCACATGGGCGTGGAATCAAGTAACTTGGGGGTGGAGGAATGGGTGAGTGGTTGATACCGGCGGTCTTGAAAACCGTTGACGGGGAAACTCGTCCGGGGGTTCGAATCCCTCTTCCTCCGCCAGAAAAATTAAGAACTTAAGTAAGTCTTTGTTTGTTTGCCAAGCTTCCAAACTCGAGGGCCTGCTAATCCCTTGCTAATCTGGCAACATACTACGACTCATACTCCTTCAATGAAATGGCGACCTGTTCCCGTGGCCCACGGGGATTCGCCGAGCAGAAGAGGCGCTATTCGTCGCGACCATCGAACCAGCTGCCGACACTCCTTGGGCGCAGACCTGGTCGATCTCTCTTAAGTTGGAAAACGATGCCCAAAACGAACACTTCTCCGTCTAATGCAGCGCACGGTCCCGGCGCCGCACCGCGCGGGCGAGCCCTATTCTCGTGACACATTGGTGACCCGCTCTCCTGCGCACGAGACCCGATCGCCGACGAAGCCTAGGAAGACGCGGTCCCGGGGATGGCCTCGACGTTCGCTCGTGTAGACATCGCGGCCTCTTCTACGAGGCGTTTGTGATGGCCTGCCAGCACTCCCCCGTGCCAATTTCTGTTAACGCTTTTGGGGGCTTGGCGATTACCGCAAAGATGACACATCACACGATAGTTCGAAGGCGCGGACGGACGCTGGGTCGCGCCGCAGCGATTAGGGACTATAGAGGTGGGGGGCGAACTTCGTGGAGGCAAGCATGAAATCGTTGCGGATGACCTGCCTCCAGGTAAGGGAGTGTTCGTGTAGCTAATCGCCTTAGGCGATGCGCTTTCCGTTGCTTGTTGCCGGGCCAAATGGAAGGATCAACCTATCTTCCAAGTCGACCACATTTATCTGCCACTGAGCTTGAAAGGCACCTCCGGATACCCTGACCACTCCCGAGACCTTTAAGTCAGCGAAGTTCCGACGGCTTCCGTCGAATAGCATCTTGCGAAAGACGACAGTCATGTCCTGCCCGGAACGTTCCCAATTTCCCGCGCCGTCACTGGCGTTCAGCACACTGGGAAGGCCGTAGGGCGAGAGGTCAAGATTGCTCGCGGTGTGGAGAAAGGAATTGGTTTCGTGCAACCCACCCCCGAACTGAAAGGTAAGGAACTCCCGAAATGAGAATGGGGGGAATGGCAGGCTATGAGTGGTTTGCCATGCACCGACTATTTGGTTGTCGCCGCTCTGCTGGGCCTGCGCGGAAACAGTGAATACAGCGGCTGCGGGCACAGACGCCCCAGCGGCGAGCTTTAGAAATCTTCTACGATCATTCATAATATCGAACCTCCTATTCAAACGAGCGATGTCAGAGGGCTTAGTGTGACAACGGGTTAAAATTTATTTGATGGCACAGAGCCCGGACGTCACGCAATTGCTTGTGGCCTGGCGCGACGGGAGCCGCGAGGCCCTGGACACCCTGATGCCTGTCGTGATGGAGGAATTGAAGCGCATCGCAAGGGCGTACATGGCAAGGGAAGCAAATGCCGAGACGCTTCAGACAACCGCGCTTGTGCACGAAGCTTATTTGCGCCTGATAAGGATCCAACCCGGGAACTTTGAGGCTCGCGCGCAATTCTATGCGCTCGCAGCACAAATTATGCGGAATATCCTGGTTGACCATGCACGTGCGCAGTTGGCCGAGCGGAAGGGTGGTGGAGCCCGAGTCGTTTGGCTGGACCCGGAATTTCCAATCGCCGCAAATACTCACGAATCTCTGATGGGCGTGCACGACGCCCTCAGCTCCCTAGAGAAGTTGGACGCGCGAAAGGGGCGGGTAGTGGAACTTCGGCTGTTTGGGGGGTTGACGAATGAAGAAGTTGCGTCAGCATTAGGCTTGTCCATCCGCACGGTCATCCGGGAATGGGAGTTCGCGAAAGCGTGGCTATCGAGGGAACTCAATTACAGACCGGGGCCCGAATAGAGTCCCTTAAGCATCGGATCGGCACTTAGCCACGAAACGTCTTTCCATCGCATCTCCAGCGCCCGTTTTACCAGTTTTTCCGCCTGCCGAATTTTGCCCATCTGCCGTTCCGCCACAGCGAGGTCCAGACACAATTGACCCAAACTACATTCAAAGGTGACAGTAGCATACTGCCCTACGACGGACTCGAGTAGAGCGTGGGATTCCGCGAGTAATTCTCTGGCCCGGTCGACCTCATTCGATGCGGCATACGCCGCCGCGAGACCCGCGCCCACACGGATCTGGAGCCGCGCAACGCCGGCTATTCGCGGATTCTCCTTGACGGCTTGCCAAGCCAGGCGGTAATGGGAAATTGCCGCGTTCGGATTCCCGCCGCGGAGTTCAATGGCTCCAATGCCACACGCGCTTAGAATGCGGAACGTACTGCAGTAAATGTGTTCGGAACGGCTGAGCTTTTGCAGAGCTTCGACGTGGTATTGAATCGACTTGCCATTATTGCCCAATCGGAAGTAAACGGACCCCATGTGGGTCCTCGCGCCTTCAAAACGGTACTGGAGGTCCGGTTCCTGTTCAATTCGGATCGCCTCTTTGAGCAGATCTATCGCATTCTCATACTTCCCCAGGTATATCGCGAGCGCGCCCGCTCCAATCCAGGCAGGATGAAACTTGGGTTGAATACGAACCGCCTCAATGAGACATTGGAGCCCGTAGTCATGATCGACGTCAGGATGCTCGGCGAGCATGTAGCTCAATCCACCAGAGAAATAGTGAGCTTCCGGCAGGTCTGGTTGAAGTGCTATACCCTTTGCACCAGCGGCCAGGGCCCCGAGAGGATTGTTCTGGCGGACGCGAATGTTTGCCAGCCACGGGTAGGGTTCGCCGAGCTCGGGGTCGAGCCGTGTGGCGCGTTCCAGGTATTCGGAGGCGCGCGCAACGTCGGCAGGATTGGAAGTACGCAGAAACTGCAGCGCATGGGCTGTACCCAAGCCGGAGAATGCCAAGGCATACTCCGAGTCGAGAGCGACTGCTTGCTGTAGTTGTTGGATCGCCTCAGTCAACGAGGTTTCGCGCATCTGGTACATCTGCTTGCGGCCGCGGATGTAGTGCTCATAGGCGGCGAGACTGGGAGCCTTCGGCGCTGGGCCGGCGACGAAATCATGGGTACCAAGGCCCAGCCTCAGTTGCTGGATGAGAGCCTTTGCAAGGCGGTCTTGTAAGTTAAATAGATCCTGACTAAGCCCATCGACTTTCTCGACGGCGATCACCTCACCATTAGCAGTTTTCGTTAGAGTTGCGCTCAAGCGAATACGATCGCCAAACGGCTGAAAGGTGCCGGCAATGATCCAATCAATCGCCAGTTCCCGAGCGAGTTCGACGGTAGCGGCGGCGTCATGATGCGGGTGGCCGGCGAGGTCCAGCCGCTGATGAATGCGGCCGCGTTGGACGACCGTCACCCCCTTCGTCTTCGCGAAGTCTGTCCACAGGCTTTCGGCAATACCGGTCCCTAACCAATCCGAGTCGCCCGCGGGGCCGAGCGCCCGGAAATCCAAAATGGCAACCGCGGGCGAGGACGATACCTGAGGGGCGATAAGTCCGTTGGTTCGAATCGTTCGGAGCGCAGCCGCGATGGCAGGGCCGCCAGGATGGCGGACGCTAGGATTGGACGACAGGCATTGTTCGATAAGATTGCGGAGTCCGGAAGAGACCGCGGTTGAGGAATCCCAACGAGAGTGAAGTTCGCCCTCGTTTATGGAGCAGCCATGAGCTAATTCCCAAAGGATCACCCCAAAGCTATACACATCTGTTCTGGCGGACGTCGGGCTGCCAGCGAATAGTTCAGGCGCCGCGTAGGCAGGTGTGGCTAAGACTGTTCCTGGTGGCGCCTCTCCTATTGAGGCGTCGTCGGATTGGATGCTCGCCAAGCCGAAGTCCACCAGCTTCAAGCGTCCTTCCCCGCTGACCATTATGTTCTCGGGCTTAATGTCGCCATGAACGATCCGCCGGGCATGAGCATGCTCGAGCGCTGAAGCCATTTGCGCCGCATAGTCCATCAGGAGAGACTGGGAGATAGCGCCGGACTGCATGAGAGTGCGAAGGGACAGTCCGTCGATATACTCCGTGACGAGCCACGGCCTTTCATCAGTTTCTCCGTAGTCGTACACCGCGGCGATGTTGGGATGAGCAAGTGCGGCAGCCGATTGTGCTTCTTGAAGGAAACGGGCCTTTGCAGCAGGCGTTTGGGCAAGGGACCCGCGGATGAGTTTCACCGCGACCTGCCGGCCTAGCCGGGTATCGGTTGCAAGATACACAGAGCCCATACCGCCCTGTCCAAGTTGGCGCTCGACTCGATAAGGCCCGAGCATTTCGGGTGGAGGCGGATCGCGATCTTGGGAAGCGGTAACCCATGAGGCGGCCACTGGCTGGATGGACGCGGCAAATCCTTCAGTCGGACTGCCGTGATACCGAAGGAGAGATTCTACTTCGAGGCGCGCTTGTCGATCGCCGCCGCATCGATGATCCAGGAGCGCCGCTCTTTCGGATAATGATGTCAGCCGCGCCTCATGAAAGATCCGTTCAATCTCTTTCCAGGGAAGCACCATCAGAGCAAATCTCCCTAAAGCCGGCTATCGCGCCGCATAGCGCGCCCGTAAGAACGACTCCGCCGTCGTGAGAGTGACGCCAAAGTTAGCCGGTGTCTTGCCCTCCGGATCCAGAATCGAATTCTCCGTAGCGGCGATGTAATTCAATCCCATCAAATTGGAACCAGCGGGATTGAACGGTCGCATTGCCAAGCAGAGAAGCCGAAAGATCCAGGCGGGTGTCTTTTTCACCCGCAGCTTCACGTTCAGGAGGGCTTCATAGATTCCCACGATATCGAGAAAGGTGAGAGCCTGCGGACCACCTGCATCGAATGTGCCCGAAGGTCCTCCGCCGGCAGCGGCCGCATTGAGACGGGAGAGATCGTCAATGCAGATAAAAGAATGGCGGGTCGTACCGTCTCCAGCAATCATGGCAACGCCGTCCTTTTCTATGCTGTCTTTCACTCGCTTGAGGTGAGAGGCGACAAAGGGAAAGGGCCGCAGAACAGTCGCACTTTCAGATCCTCGTACTGGTATCATGCTACCCATCATGGCGAATGAGACGTCCATGAAAACTCCTGCGCGAAATATGACATGATCGATTCCGCTTTTCCGGATCGAATTCTCGGTGTCCAGTTTGTACTTAAGAAAGGGAAGCATTTTCCTGTTACTAGATGGAACAGCCGAAGTATAAACCAGACGAGCGACTCTGGCTTTCACGGCAGCCCGTAAAAGGTTTTCGTACCCCTGCAACTCTACAGCTTCAAACGTATCGTGCGGTTGTGAAGGTACCGCCGAATTTGCAGTTGCAACCACTACAGAGATCTGTGAACAGGCGGGATTGAGACTAGCCGGATCCGTGAGATCAGCCATGACCGGCACTGCTCCCAGTATCCGCATCCGCTCCGCCCCTTGGGCGTTTCTTACCATGGCACGAACCGGGCGCCCCGCTTCGAGGAGCCGTTTTACCACCGCCAATCCGAGTTGCCCGGTAGCCCCAACCACGAGTGTGTTCTCCATGCGTATTTCAGGATATCCCACGCGACCGCGCGGGAAATAGGCGTCAGCAACGTAAGATGCGCGCACGTGCACTACGTCGACGGCCTCCCAATCCCACCGTGTTCAACTGTGGTCACGCGGCGCGAAATGAAATCCCGGGCGAAATTCGAAATTGTGGGTCGCGGACACTGCGGTGGCCCGCGCGAAATTATTCATAGGCGGAATTTGGAATTTGGTGCGAATGGTGGAGCGTCTCCCTCTGCTTACAAAAACCGCTTACGCTGTTCTTTTTCCGACAACCGAGCAATTGTTGTGCCGGAATTCGGACGGGAAGCGGCAGCCAATTCGAGTTTGGGTCGCCATAGGCGTCGGTGTGGAGCTCCACGATGAGATCGTTCAGGGATTGCCGTTTGCTACTTGAGGTGCGGCTCACTTCGGGAGATTTGCTCCCCGTCCCCGCCCTATGTCATCTCGGCGGCGGACGTCTCCCTCCCGCCGGATACTCATGGAGCGCGCTTCCTCGATGCCTATCGCAAGTGGATGGGGTAGAACTCGTGGTTCTGTCCGTAAAGAAGCTGGCGGTCCCCTGCAGATTGCGTGGCAGCAATCAAAGGGTCACGCTTCGCGGGCCTAAATTCTGGGAACTGGTTCCCGGCGAAATTGCTGTGGTGCGGCCGAACAAACAATGGACCTACGGTGCAATCCCTATCTATCAGGCTGAGCCGATTCGACGAGGCTTACCGCATCTTTGAACGGATGCTCTGGCTGAATCCTAGCGGCAACCAGGGAGTGCCATTCCTGCTTGCCGATGTGCGCGCAAAGCGGACATGGGAAGATAGCCAGGAGCAATGAAGATTATCCGCATCACCGCCTACCGCGTGGAACTTCCGCTGCACGAAGGCAGCTACAAATGGTCGGGCGGAAACGCCGTTACGGCGTTCGACTCGACGGTGGTAGCCGTGGAAACCGATGCTGGAATTACCGGGTACGGAGAGGTTTGTCCACTTGGGCCGGCATACCTGGCCGCGTACGCGGCGGGAGCGCGCACCGGCATCGCGGAACTCGCACCCGGCCTTTTGGGCCAGGACCCCACGGAACTTGCCAATCTGAATCGCCGCATGGATCAACTCATGCGCGGCCATCCTTACGTGAAGTCCGCCATCGACATGGCATGCTGGGACATTTTGGGGAAAGTGACCGGACTGCCGGTGGTGACGCTATTGGGCGGACGCGTGGGTGAGGACTTCGCCCTCTACCGCGCTATCTCGCAGGACACGCCGGAGAATATGGCGGCGAAAGTGGCTGCCTATCGCGCCGAGGGTTACTCCAAGTTCCAACTGAAAGTCGGAGGCGATCCCGACACCGACATCCAACGCATCCGGGCCGCCGCCGCGCAGTTGCATACAGGGGACGTGCTCATCGCGGATGCCAATACCGGCTGGACCCAGCATCAGGCGATTCGCGTCGCCGGTGCCGTCAAGGACGTTGACGTCTACATCGAGCAGCCGTGCCTGCATTACGAGGAATGCCTCGCCGTGCGGCGGCACACAAACCGGCCCTTTGTTCTGGACGAAGTGATCGACGACGTGATGATGGTGCTCCGCGGCCACAGCGACCAGGCGATGGACGTGATCAATCTGAAGATCTCGAAGGTGGGCGGCCTGACCAAGGCGCGCCAGATTCGCGACCTCTGTCTCTCGCTGGGAATCGCGATGACCATCGAAGATACGTGGGGCGGCGACATCATCACCGCGGCCATCGCTCACCTGGCGCACAGTACTCCCGAGGCGCTATTGTTCTCTGCAACGGATTTCAACAGCTATGTCACCGTCAGCATCGCGGCCGGCGCGCCGCAACGGCGGAATGGGCGTCTGGCGGCATCGCAAGGTCCGGGCCTGGGGGTTGAGCCGTTGATGGACGTGCTCGGTGTACCCGTGTTCTCGTTGGGCCGAGAAGCGTGAAATCAGCCATCTTCGTAGCGATGGGCGCATTCGCGCTCGGTTACCTGTTGATCGTCCTCACATCGGTGCGAAACGCCCGGCCCCTGGTGCTGCCATCGGCGAGCCACCTGGCGACGGGCTTCGTTACTAACTTCTTCGACACGCTCGGGATCGGTTCCTTCGCCACCACAACTGCCATCTTCAAGTTCCGGAAAATGGTTCCCGACGAACTGATTCCCGGCACCCTCAACGTAGGACACACCCTGCCCGTTATTTTCCAGGCGTTTATTTACCTCGCTGCTATTGAAGTGGATGTGACAACCCTGGTTTCGATGATTGGGAGTGCGACCGTCGGCGCCTGGTTCGGTGCAGGTTTCGTTGCGCGGCTTCCCCGTCCGGCCGTGCAACTGGGAATGGGAATCGCTCTTATCACCGCGGCCGCAGCGATGCTGATGAGTCAGTTTCACCTGTTTCCCCCGGGCGGGGAGGCGCTGCAGCTTTCCGGCTGGCGATTGGCGGTTGGCGTAGGCGGAAATTTTCTGTTTGGCGCCATCAGTACGCTCGGCATCGGCTTCTATGCGCCTTGCATGACATTGGTCAGCCTCCTCGGCATGAATCCCGCCGCGGCGTTCCCCATCATGATGGGCTCCGGCGCGTTTCTGATGCCGGTGGCAAGCGCGCGGTTTGTCTGGAGTCGGGCCTACTACATCCCGGTGGCCATCGGGCTTGCGGCCGGTGGTATGTTCGGCGTTCCCCTGGCCGCCTTCGTCGTAAAATCGTTACCGCTCACGGCTCTGCGCTGGCTGGTGATTGTAGTAGTCCTGTATGCCGCCGCGTTGATGCTGCGGTCGGCTCGCGATCCGAAAAGCTAAGTCCGCCTGTTGCGGAAACTGCCGGCCGGATGCCAGAATTACCTCAACATGCATTCCAAATCAACCACGGGCATCGGCGCATGAGCGCTTCGCTGCCCATTGTCTGCCTTGTCCGTCACGGCGAAACGGCCTGGAGTCTATCCGGGCAGCACACAGGCCTCACCGATCTTGCGCTGACCGAACGCGGCGAACGCAATGCGCTGCACTTGGGGGAGCGCCTGCGCGGACGGGAATTTGCCAAGGTGTTCACCAGCCCACTGCAGCGGGCTTCGAAGACCTGCGAACTCGCCGGTTTTGGCGAAATTGCTGTAGTTGACCCCGATCTGGTGGAATGGGACTACGGTCAGTATGAGGGCCTGCGCACCGATGAAATTCTCGCTTTGCGGCCGGATTGGCAGTTGTTCCGCGATGGCTGCCCTGGTGGAGAATCCACCGGCGCGATTGCGGCGCGCGCCGATCGCGTCGTCGGCCGGGTCCGGGCGGTCCCGGGAAACGTGTTGCTGTTTTCAAGCGGCCATTTTCTGCGCGTGCTGGTTGCCAGGTGGCTCAACGAGGGGTTGGACGCGGGAAGGCACTTTGTTCTCAGCACCGCGAGCGTGAGCGAATTCGGCTACGAACATGACTTCTCAGAACCGGTAGTGCGGCTCTGGAACGATACCAGCCACCTGGATTAAAAAACCGAAACATTACCCTCCTTGAGGAGTCGAATTTTAGAGGAGAAACCATAATGAGTTCGAAGACAAATAGTCATGTTATTTCGGTTTTAAATAATTTAATTGAGACGTGCAAGGATGGCCAGGAAGGGTTTGAAGCAGCGGCTCATGGGGTGAAGGATTCGGCTCTTAAGTCTTTGTTTTCAGAATTTGGACTGCAGCGCGCCCAGTTCGCCGGCATCCTTCAGCAGGCTGTGAACGGCTTGGGCGGCAGCCCCGAAAAGGGCGGTTCGGTTTCCGGGTCACTCCATCGCGGCTGGATGAATATTAAGTCGGCCGTCACGGGAAATGATGAAGCGGCGATTGTCGCCGAGTGCGAACGGGGCGAAGATGCCGCTCGTGACGCCTACCAGAAGGCACTGAAAGAAAAGCTGCCCGCCGACCTCGAAGCGATCGTGAAGGGACAATATGAGGAAGTGAAAAAGGCGCACGACAAAGTTCGCAGCCTGGAAGTGAAAATGGCCGGTTAGGCCTTCTTTCCAATCGTTTCCTCGATTGTGGAAAAGAGCAGTTCTATATCAGAAGGCCGTGTGTGGATGTGCGACGAGACACGTAACTTGTCCCCGCCGATGATCCACATACGGCGCTTCTTGCATAATGCGGCAAATGCCGCTGTGTCCTTTGTCTTGAAGCGGAACGTAGCTAGCGAACCGTACATCCGTTCGTCGCCGGGGGTCAATAATTCGACATGCGGCGAACGGGCCGCCTTTTCGTAAACCATCCGCGCCAGTTGATGAATCCTCCCGTAAATCTTCTCTGATCCTATGGCCTTGTGAAATCGCAAGCCCTCCATCATGCCGTCGAAGACAGCCCGGTTGTTGGTGCCAACCATCATGAACCGCGCGGCCTTGAGGGATTTGTTGTCCCAATTTCCGGTTACGGTATTGGGCCATAACGTATCCAGCATGGACTCGCGAATGTAAAGTAGACCGCAGCCGGGCGGTGCGAACATCCATTTGTGCGGGCTGCTCGCGAAGAAGTCGCAGCCCAGATCGCCCAGCCGGAAGGGAATCTGGCCAATCATATGGGCTCCGTCCACTACCGTGAGCACGCCCTTGGCGCGCGCAGCGTCACAAATTTCCCGCACGGGCATGATCAACCCGGTGAGGCTGGTAATGCCGCTGAAGCTGAGCACGCGTGTGCGCGGTCCGATGGCGGAAATGAGCAAATCGACAAGCTGTTCGGGACTCTTCGGCGGCAGCGGGATGGCCACTTCACGAACCACAATCCCGTAGCGCGCCTGTTTTTGCAGCCAGGGGCCGCGTCCGCTTGGATGTTCCTGATCGGTGATCAGCACTTCATCGCCGGCCTTCAGATCCAGGCCACCAGCGATGGTGCTCATGGCTTCCGTCGCGTTGTGCATGAAGGCGAGTTCGTCCTTCTTGCACCCGAGAAACTCGGCGTACTCGGCGCGCTGCGCGTCCATAGTTTCATAGCCCCAGCGAGGGTATTCGTCGGTCAGTAAGCCCGCGCCCCGCGTCAGCGATTCGCAAACCGCGTCCACCACCGGCTTCGGGGGCACGCCCAGGCTTCCGTTGTTCAGATAGACACGCCAGTCCGGAAGCAGGAACTGTTCGGTTCTGATGCGCTTCCAATAGGCTTCTGGCGAGCTGCTGAACAGCGCCGCATCGGGCAGCGAGGCCGCCGCGCGAACTTCTTTCGGCTGCATCAGGCCAAGGAGCGCCGCCGCGGATGCAGTCTGCGTCAATACTTTTCGCCGGTTCATCATGACTGCTACCAGCTTGCCACCGATGGCGGACAATAGAAAGTTCATGCTCAGCCTGGACGCCGCCGCCAAACAGTCAATGATCGAAC
The DNA here is from genome assembly GCA_040002435.1 of Bryobacteraceae bacterium. Classification (GTDB taxonomy): domain Bacteria; phylum Acidobacteriota; class Terriglobia; order Bryobacterales; family Bryobacteraceae; genus JANXXV01. Next base: position 20,582 of record JBDUEM010000035.1, on the reverse strand, counting down.
ATGGATTTCAGCCGGACCTGCCGCCGGACGTGCTCTCGCAATTGGAGCACCTCGCGCCGGAGGCGGGCCATCCGCGCGACCTGCGGCATCTGCTGTGGTCCTCGATTGACAACGACACTTCGCGCGACCTCGACCAGATCGAAGTATGTGAGTTACTGGATAACGGCGCCGTCCGGCTGTGGATGGGCATAGCCGATGTAGTAGCGTTTATCCCCAAAGACTCTGCCATTGACCGTTACGCCGCCGCGGAAGGCACCAGCGTCTACACCGGCGTGCGAACCTTCCCGATGCTGCCGGAAAAGCTATCGACGGATTTGACGTCGCTGCTGGAGGGCGCCGATAAGCTCTGCGTTGTAACGGAAATGGTGTTCGAGCAAGACGGCGGCATTCAATCCAGCTCCATTTATCCCGCGCTGGTCCGCAACCGCGCCCAGCTTACCTACAACGCCGTGGGGCCGTGGCTGGAGGGCAAGGCGAACGCGCCGGCTCAGGTAGCGGCGTCTGCCGAGCTCGAAAAGCAGCTGCGAATTCAAAACGACCTGGCGCACCGCCTGCGCGCATGCCGCTTTAGCCACGGTGCGCTGAATATCGACTCCGTCGAATCACGCCCCGTCGTTGACAAAGGTGCGATTGTGAATCTGGCCCCGGTACAGAAAAATCGCGCCACGGAGTTGATTGAAGATTTCATGATCGCCACCAACAGCGTAATGGCTCAAACCCTGGCAGCGCGCAAGGTGTCGTCCATCCGGCGCGTGGTCAAGACCCCGGAACGTTGGAACCGCATTGTCGAACTGGCCGGGCAGTATGGGGAAACATTACCGGCCGAGCCCGATTCAGGGGCGCTCAACGCGTTCCTGTTGAAGCGCAAGGCCGCCGATCCGCTGCACTCCGCCGACCTGTCGCTTGCCGTGGTGAAGTTAATGGGGCCAGGCGAATATGTGCTGGAACGCCCCGGTGACCCGCAGGAAGGCCACTTCGGACTCGCGGTTCGCGACTACACTCATTCCACCGCGCCGAACCGCCGCTTTGCCGACCTGGTGACCCAACGGATTGTGAAAGCGCTGGATTCCACTCCGCCTTACCCGGACGAGGAACTCGCCGCCATCGCGCGGCACTGCACACTGCGGGAGGACGCGGCCCGCAAAGTGGAGCGCGTGATGACGAAGCGAATTGCGGCCAGCGTGTTGCAGCATCGCATCGGGGAGCGGTTCAGCGCCATCGTGACCGGCGTGACGCCGAAGGGAACCTTTGTGCGTGTGCTGACGCCGCACGCCGAAGGGCGGCTGATTCGTGGAGAAGCCGGAGTGGATGTCGGCGACAAGGTTGAGGTCACGCTGGTGGGTACCGATATCGATCGCGGGTTTATCGATTTCGCGCGGTAGCCCATCGCCTCATTGATATCATCTACAATATCAGTTAAGGATGAATTTCGTTCTAGACACGTGCGTCCTGGTGGCGGCCGTGAGAAGTCGAAATGGAGCTTCGTTTGTGATTGTCGACCTCGCCAGCACAGGAAAGATTAAGACCGTGTTGTCCACCTCTTTGGTCAGTCAATATGAAGACGTGCTATTTCGTCCTGAACATCGCGTCGATGGGTGGACGGATGAGGATTTATTCGCCTTGGTAGATTCATTGCTGGTTCCGGCCCAGCGTGTGCAGACGAATTTTTCGTGTCGTCCCAGCCTCCAGGACGCAGGGGACGAACTTGTACTCGAGGCTGCCATTGCAGGCCGCGCCCACATTGTCACCTTCGATATCCGGCATTTCAAGCCCGCGGCCCGCTTTGGGGTTCGCCTGTTTAAGCCTGCTGAGGTACTGCGCCTTTATCAGGGAGGTCTATCTTAATGAGGTCTATCTTAATGGAGAAGAGTAATTTTGCATTGCGGCTTTTGCCATCGTTGCGTACCGCGGCACAGCGTATCGCGGAGCGGGAAAACTGTTCCGTGAATCAATTGATTAACATTGCGCTGGCGGAGAAGATAGCTGTTCTCGATGCTGAATATTGGGACGCGCGGAAAAAGGCCGCTTTGAGTCGGCCGCCGTCAAGCGTGCTCAAGAGGTTGGCGGGAGATGAACCACCACGGGAAGGCGATGAATTGCCGCAAGGGTTAACGGCGGAGCGGCCAACGCGCAAAGCCCGGGTGCTTACGGCCGATTGAGTTTCTTCTTCTCCGTCACCTGACGGAAAACACGCAGCAGATTCCCACCTAGAAACTTGCGGATCCGTTCCTCCGAATAGCCGCGGCGCAGCATGGCATCGGTAATCATCGCCAGGTCTCGAATGTCCCGCATGCCGCGCGGCGGAGTGGGGCCGCCATCGAAATCGCTACCCAGGGCCACATGGTCTTCGCCCACCAACTGAATGGCGCGGTCCACCACCGCCACCCAACCGTCCACATCGAATTTCACCTCATCCGGAGCGTTCGTTCCGGACATCGGAAAAGCGTGGGCCACCATCTTGTCAATCTGCTCAATCGACATCTCGGCCTCTTTCTTGCCGATGGCCGTTCGATCCCAGAACGGCTTGCCCGCATGAGCCGTACGCCAGTCGAACATCTTGCGATTGTGGAATTCGTTGCCGATCTGGAACCCAATCACCCCTCCCTTCGCAGCCAACTTTTTCAACACGTCATCCGGCATATTGCGCGGAATGTCGTTGAAGCTGCGCAGCCCGTGATGCGTGGCGATAAGCGGATCCGAGCTGACGTCGATCGCTTGCAGGATCGTCTCGTCGGAGGCATGCGAAACGTTGATCACCATTCCCAGCCGGTTCATCTCGCGGATAAACTCGCGGCCGTGTTCGTTCAATCCGTGCCACTTGGGCGCGGCGCAGCACGAGTCCGCGTAATTATTCGCCCAATTGTGGGCAGGCAACTGGTACGATCGCAAACCCAGCCGGTAGAAATCGCGCAGCAGTCCCAGGTCGCCGTCCAGATCGAAGCTGCCTTCCAGATCCAACACCGCGGCGATCTTACCGGCTTTGCTGATACGTTCGATATCGGTGGCGTTCAGCGCCAGTTCGATAGCTTCGTGGTTCTTCGCCAGTTGCTTCAACGCCAGGTCCACCAGGCGCAAGGCTTGCTTGGTTTCCAGGCGTGACGGATAGTATTCCTCCATAACGAACAGCGAGAAAAACATGGCATCCACGCCGCCTTCCTTGGCGCGCGGCAAGTCCACCTGGCCGCCTTCAAGCCGCTGCCCGACGTCGTCCCCGAGGTAGAATTGGCGGTCAATGACGTGGACATGTCCGTCGAAGACCAGCGCGTCGCGGTGAAGCTTTTTGGCCCGTTCCGACACCTCCGCGGGGGTAAGGACTGAGAAAATCAGAATGGCTGGCAGGATTCGCTGTAGAGACATGAGGGCCCAGGGGCATTATAATCGGGGTATACCGCCTCAAAACACTTATGGCTACCCGTCCTAAAATTGCCGCTGTCATTACCAACTACCAGAAGTTCTCGCACGGCCAACATATCGTCGACCGGTTTCTCGAAGGTTATGGATGGAACGGCGAGTACCATCATCCCCCGATGGATCTTGTATCGCTCTACGTGGACCAGCGGGAAAAAATTCAACTCGGCCCTGATCTCACTCCTGACCGCGCGAAGCGGTTTCCGCAAATGAAGGTTTACCCGACAATCGCCGAAGCCCTTACCAGCGGGACCGGCAAACTCGCCGTGGATGGCGTTGTTGTTGTCGGAGAGCACGGGATCTACGAAAAAAATGAGCGCGGCCAAACCAAGTATCCGCGCTATGAATTCATGATGCAGATCTTCGACGTGTTCAAGTCGAGCGGGAAATCGGTTCCCGTGTTCAACGACAAGCATCTGTCGTGGAGCTGGGATCACGCCAAGGAAATCTACGATACGTCAAAGAAGCTCGGCTTCCCCCTGATGGCGGGTTCCAGTCTGCCGGTCACCTGGCGGACGCCGTCGCTGGAGTTTCCCACCGGCGCTACCGTACGCGAAGCGATGTGCGTGGGCTACGGCGGGGTGGACAGCTACGATTTCCACGCGCTGGAGACCTTGCAGTGCATGGTGGAGCGGCGCAAGGGCGGCGAAACCGGCGTGAAATGGGTGCAAGCTTATCGCGGCGATAACTTTTGGAATGCCATGAAGGAAGGCGTCTGGCCGCGCAAGCTGATGAATGCGGGGTTGTGCCGTAGCCACACAATAAAGCCGTCGCGTGAGGGTTTCAACGATATTTTCCCGACGGACGACGATATGAAGCGGCTGGTGAAGAGCCCTGTGGCTTATCGCTACGAACATGCGGATGGCTTAAAAAGCACAATGATCCTCCTCAGCGGGTTGATTGAAGACTTCAACTTCGCGGCGGATATCGAAGGACGTTCCAAGCCGTTTTCCACGCAGATGTACTTACCCATGCCGCCGGGAAGAACTACACTGGCCAACTTTTTCAGCCCGCTGGTCTGGGGCATGGAGCAAATGTTCCTGACCGGGAAGGCGACGTATCCCGTGGAGAGGACGCTCCTGACTACCGGACTCACCGCGGCCGGTGTCGAGAGCCTGTATCTCGGTCTGAAGCGGTTTGAAACACCGCACCTGGCAATCAAGTATCAGCCGACCAAGAATTCCACCTTCTGGAGATCATGATGGCAATTACACGGCGTGAATTTATTGGCTCGGCCGCAGCCATCTCCGCGTTTGGACAGTCTGCTCCAAAGCGGATTGCGGTGGTCACCACCATTTACAGATACCTCTCGCATGCCCAGCACATGGCGGACCGGTTCCTGATCGGTTATCCGCATGAGGGCGAGTGGCATAAGCCGGACATGAAGATTGTCTCGCTTTACGTGGATCAGAAACCCGAGGGCGACTTGAGCTCGGCGCGTGCAAATGAGTTCGGGTTCAAGGTGTATCCCACCATCGCGGAAGCCCTGCGGTGTGGTGGCGATAAACTCGCCGTGGACGCGGTCCTCATCATCGGTGAGCACGGCGATTATCCCCGGAACGAGAAGGGGCAGATTCTTTATCCACGCTACGAGTTCTTCCAGCAGTGCGTGGATGTATTCGAGAAGGACGGGCGCGTAGTCCCGGTCTACAACGACAAGCATCTCTCCTACAGTTTCGAGAAAGCCCAGAAAATGGTGGGCGCGTCGAAGCGTATGAAGTTCCCCATGCTCGCCGGATCGTCCTTGCCCGTTACCTGGCGTCTGCCGGACATGGAGCTGCCAATCGGCTGCGAGATTCAGGAAGGGCTGATGGTGGGCGAGGGCGGGTCCGACCCCATGGATTATCACGCGCTCGAAGCCATGCAGTGCATGATCGAGCGGCGCAAGGGTGGCGAGACCGGCGTGAAGGCCGTACAGATGCTACAGGGTGACGCGGTGTGGAAGGCCATGGACGACGGACGCTTCTCCAAGGAACTTCTCGTCTCCGCGCTTTCGCGCAGTGATACGCCGCAAGGCTATACGCTGCAGGATGCGCGCACGCAGGACATGGTGGCAAACGGCCAGCTCAAGGTGTTGGTCAAGAATCCGGCGGCTTACTTCGTTGAACATCGCGACGGGTTGAAGACCACCTTGCTGATGCTCGACGGCGCTCTTAAGGATTTCAACTTCGCCGCGCGCGTCAAGGGTATGCCCAAGCCGCAGTCCACGCAGTTCCTGTTGACTCCGGTGCCAAACGTGACATACTCGGCCTGCCTCGTAAGCAAGATTGAACAGATGTTCGCCACCGGTGTGGCGCCGTACCCGGTAGAGAGGACGCTGATTGTGAGCGGCATGCTGGAAAGCTGCCTCACATCGAAAGTGCAGGATCATCAACGGCTGGAAACGCCGCATCTCGTGGTTAAGTATCAGGCGCCGGCGCAATCGCAGCACGCGCGGACCTGAAGGAGTAATTGACAATGCTGAACTCTCTCAAAGATCAATTCCAAGGCATCAGCCGCCGCGGACTGTTCCGCCAGGGTGGCCTGCTGGCGGCCACCGGACTGCTGCCGAAGCACCTGGTTAGCGCCGCGCCTGCTACGACAAAACCGGGCGGCTCTATTTACGAAGCAATCGGCGTTCGTCCGATCATCAATGCCCGCGGAACTTTTACGATCATTAGCGGGTCGCAGAGTCTCCCCGAAGTGAAAGCTGCCATGCTGGAAGCCTCCAAGAACTACGTCCACATGGACGAGTTGATGGACGGCGTCAGCGCGCGGCTTGCTGAGATCACCAAGGCGGAATGGGGCATTGTCACCGCCGGTTGTGCCGCCGCTCTTACGCACGCCACCGCTGCCTGTATCGCCGGCGCCGATCCGGAAAAGATGCAGCGCGTGCCGAATCTCACCGGACTGAAGAACGAAGTAATCGTGCCCACGCACTCGCGCAACGTCTACGATCACGCCATCCGGACTCTCGGCGTGAAGATGATCAACGTTGACACCGCGGAAGAGCTCGATAGGGCGTTCAATAAGAATACGGCTATGGTAATGGTTCTGGCGTCTCCTGCCGCCGAGCATGGGCCGTTGTCCATGGAGAATGTAGCAAAGGCGGCGAAGGCCCACGGCGTACCGCTGATTGTGGACGCGGCTGCGGAGACGCTCACCATTCCAAACAAGTATCTGACCCGCGGCGCGACGATGGTCGCCTACAGCGGCGGCAAGTGCCTGCGCGGGCCGCAGGCCGCCGGACTGCTGCTGGGGCCAAAGCCGTTACTGAAGGCCGCCTGGCTGAACAGTGCGCCGCACCATGCATTCGGCCGCGCCCTGAAGGTGGGCAAGGAAGAGATCATGGGCATGCTGGCCGCTGTGGAGATGTGGCAGAAGCGCGACCATGACGCGGAATGGAAACAGTGGGAGGCATGGAATGCGGAAATTGCCAACAGCGTGACTCGCATTCCCGGCGTCACCACGGAGATTCATCAGCCGGAAGACCTCTCCAACCACGCGCCGACCATCCGCATCAAGTGGGATGGAGCCGCGCTCGGCATCACCGGCCGCGAAGTTGAAAAGATTTTGATGCAGGGCACTCCGCGGATTACGGTAGGCGGAGCGGGCGGGAATCGGCCCGATAACATGCGCAGCTCGGTTACGGTAATGCCGTACATGATGATGCCCGGCGACGCCAAAATCGTGGCCGACGCACTTTATGCCGTGATGTCGAAGCCACCACAATTCAGCAATCCGCCTGTGCCTTCGGGCTCAGCGGCGAACGTGGACGGCCAGTGGAGCGCGCACCTCGAATTTATTTCCGGCTCGTCCGACCACAACCTGCTCTTTGAACAGAAGGACGGGAAACTCCGCGGCACGCACAGCGGCGACATCCTGAAGGGCGATCTTCGTGGATCGGTCCAGGGCAACCAGGTGAACTTCCGCAGTTCGCACCACATTCAGGGAACTTCGCTGGGCTATGATTTCACTGCCACGGTGGATGGCGACAACATGCACGGCACCGTCCACATGGGCGAGTACGGTGAGGCGAAGTTCACCGCAACGCGTCATCGCTACGCTTAGCGCGAATGCCGCAGTAGCGGCTCAATGCGGTCCATCACAGTTTTGCCCACAATCTCATTGCCCTTGGCAGTGGGATGAATGCCGTCGGTGTTCATCAGGCCGGGAGTAGTCGCCAGTTTCTGCCGGATACCCTCCAGCAGAAACGGAATGAAGACCAGTTCGTGGCGCTTGGCGAGGTCGTAATACATTCGCTCAAACGATTCGATATATTCCTTGCCATAGTTCGGCGGCAGCGTCATGCCGGCCAGCACAACCTGCACGCCGGGTTTCTGAAATGCCGTAATCATCCGTTCCAGGTTCGACTTCGTCGCCGAAACCGGAATGCCCCGTAAGCCATCATTTCCGCCTAGTTCGAGGATGACGATTTTCGGATTCATGGCGACTGCAGATTGCATCCTTGCCAGTCCGCCCGTCGTCGTGTCGCCGCTGATCCCCATGTTGATCACGCGGAACGGAAGCTTCTTGTCGTCGATGGAGCGCTGCAAAAAATCGGTGTAACTCGTCTTCGTGTCCAGGCCGCCCTCCGTCAGACTGTCGCCGAACACCACGATCGGCTTTCGCGTATCCTCTTTCGGGGCGGATGTGGGCACGACGGGAGGAGCGGCGGCCGGCGCCGCTTCCGCCACACGTGCTTCATTTCTTTCGGGCGGACTGCAACATACGGCCGCCAGGCACGTCATCACTATTAGGCCGGTTCGCGCAACATGCATAATTTAAGAGTACCCACACATTCCGAATGATTGACGTAAGAGGTCTCACAAAAGTTATCGACACCGGCACCCATCGAGTCGACATTCTAAAAGGCATTGATTTTTCAGTACCCAAGGGACAGTTTGTCGCGATCATGGGATCCTCCGGCAGCGGCAAGAGTACGCTGCTCGGTTTGGTGGCCGGCCTCGACACGGCGACGTCCGGCGAAATCTGGCTGGATGGCGAAGAGATCACCAAACTGCCCGAAGACCGGCTCGCGGTGCTGCGCGGCCGGAAGATCGGCTTTGTTTTCCAGTCTTATCAACTCATCCCCACGCTTACCGCGGAAGAGAACGTATTGCTCCCCTACGAACTGGTCGGCGGCAACGGCGATGGACCATCGCGGGCAAGGGAACTTTTAAACGAAGTCGGCCTGAGTGACCGGCGGGATCATTATCCCGTTCAGCTCTCAGGCGGCGAGCAGCAAAGGGTAGCGCTCGCCCGCGCCTTCATGGTGCGGCCTGCCATTCTTCTGGCCGATGAGCCAACCGGCAACCTCGACTCCACCAACGGCCGTCACATCCTGGACCTGCTTCTTTCGCTGAATGCGCAGCAGGGAACCACGCTGGTGCTGGTCACGCACGATCAGCAGCTCGCGTCGCATGCCTCGCGCATCATCACATTGCAGGACGGCCGCATCACTGAAGACGTGATGAAATGAACTTCCTGCGGACGGCATCGAAAATTGCGTGGCGGGAATCGCGGGCCTCCGCCGGCAAGTTCCTGTTCGTGATTTTCGCCGTGGCCGTCGGCGTCGGATCGCTGACGGGCGTGCGCGGTTTCAGCCAGGCGCTGGCCACTATGCTGCTCCGCGAGGCCAGAACATTGATGGCCGCCGATGTTTCCGTACGTGTGCTGGCCGTTCCAACGCCCGAGCAACTGAAGGCCGTCGAGTCGCTCGACCGGCGCGGCGCGCAATCCACGCGCGTTACCGAAACGCTCTCCATGGTGAGTTCGAAGAACGTGGAAAACCCGGCCTTCGTTTCCGTGAAAGCCGTGGACCCGGCCGTTTACCCCTTCTATGGCGCCGTCAAGTTCGATCCGCCTGCGTCGCTTGCCACCACGTTGACCAGCGAGACTACGGCGGTTTCCGACGATTTGCGTATCCGGCTGAAAGTCGGCATCGGCGACAGCATTCGCGTAGGCGGCGTCGATTTCAAGATAGCCGCCATCGTCACCGGCGAACCGGACCGGTTGATCAGCGGTCCCGCTGTAGGGCCGCGCGTTTTGCTGTCACGCGACGGACTGGCGCGCACGGAACTGATCCGCCTGGGCAGCCGCGCGCCGCAGCGTATTCTGTTCAAAGTTCCTGCATCGATGCCCCTGCAGCCGATGGTGGAGGAGTTGAAAAAGGTCTTCCCCGACGACCAGATCTCGGATTATAAGCAGGCAAACCAAAACGTCACACGGGCACTCGACTTCGCCACCAGCTTTCTTAGCCTCATCAGCCTGATCGCCCTGATCGTGGGCGGAGTGGGCGTCGCCACGGCGATGCATGCGCATCTCAAGCAGAAGCTCGACTCCATCGCGATCATGAAATCCATCGGCGCTCGTTCCTCGCAGGTGGTGCAGATCTACGTCATCCAGACCGTGATGCTGGGTCTCGCCGGCGGCACGCTTGGCGTCATCATCGGCAGCGGCGTGCAGCACGCCTTCCCCGCAATTTTGCAGAAGTACTTTCAGGTGAAGGCCGACATTCCGCTGTTCCCGGCGTCGGCATTGCAAGGCATTGTGGCCGGGCTGTTGACTACGCTGCTTTTCACCTTGCCGCCCCTCTTGAGCATTCAGAAAATCAAACCCGGAATCATCTTCCGGCGGGACATGCCGGATGCGAAGAAAAGCTGGGGTGAATGGCTGCGCGACGGCCGCGGCGCGGCGCTCTCCGGCCTGCTGATCATTCTCGGATTAGGTGCGCTCGCGGTCTGGCTCATCGGCGGCGCATCGCGGGAAGAGGCCGTGCGCATCGGGTCCATCTTTACCGGCGGACTGCTGGCCAGTCTGCTGTTGCTCGCCGGCGTCGCCTGGGGCCTGCTGCGGCTATTGCGGCTGTTCGTCGCAGTCACGCCGTGGAAGCTGCCTTCCACGCTGCGCCACGGCATCGCCAATCTCTATCGACCCGGCAGCCAGGCGGAATCTATTCTTACGTCGCTCGGAATCGGCGTCATGTTCACGCTCACCGTCTATCTGGTGCAGCACTCCATGCTGTCCGAAATAACGGCCAGCGCGCCGCCGGGTATGTCGAATGTGTTCCTGCTGGATATCACGGAGGAACAGAAGCCCCTCATCGAGGACATGCTCCGCAAGCAGCCGGGCCTGGAAAAGTCTCCTGAACTGCTCGGCACCGTCTCTTCCCGCCTCGTGTCCATCGATGGTGTTCCACTGGAGAATCTCACGGTGAATGGAAAGCCGCGCCGCTTCGGAGGCCGCCGCATTCTCACATCCGCCGGCGGCGTGCCGGACGGAATGACCGTGACGCAGGGAACATGGTGGAAGGATCCAAAGCCCGGTGACGACAGGGTCTCCGTTACGGACTGGATCGCCAAAGGCCTCAATCTCCATATCGGTTCCAGGCTCGAATGGCTCGCCTTCGGAAAGCCGCTACGTGCCACCGTCACCAGCTTCCACCGCATCGATCCGCACCGCCTCAGTTCGCGTATCGATTTCATCCTGACTCCGCAGTCGCTCGCCGGACTCCCCACCGTTTACTACGGAGCAGTCCGGATGAGGCCGGACACCGTCACCGCGCTGCAGAGAACCGCCTATGAAAAGTTTCCTACCGTGACCGTGCTCAACATGGCGGATGTAATCGAGCGCGTACAGGAAGTGGTGAACCAGGTGGCGTTCGTCATCCGCTTCATCTCCCTCTTCGCCATCCTAGCCGGCGCCACGATCCTCGCCTCCAGTGTGGCCGGCACCCGTTTCCGCCGCATTCGTGAAGTCGTGATCTTCAAGACCCTCGGCGCAACCCGCGGCCGCATCGCAGGGATATTCTCCGCCGAATTCCTCATCCTGGGGACCGTTGCCGGACTCATGGGCAGCCTGCTCGCCATCGCCTTCTCCATGATCGTGATGAAGCAGTTGATCCGGGTGGACTATCGATTCAATCCGCTGCCGATCCTGATCGCAATCGCATTAACGGCCTTGATTGCGGCTGTCGCCGGTTGGGCCGCCAGCTTCCGCATCCTGGGGCAAAAGCCGCTCGAAGTTCTCAGGGGTGAATAGCCTTCCTGTAGGGTTCGGTCTTGCTCGACTCTTCATTCCACTTCGGCGCCACGGCGCTGTCGGCCACCATCAGCACCGCCGTGGCAATCATACGATCCACTTTCGCCATGTTGGCGTAGTCGATTTTTTGCCATTCGTCCCCCACCTGGTGATAGTCGGGAAACTCGAAGGCAACTCCGATGGTATGGGCGGGAACTCCCTTCTCGGCAAACGACAGATTGTCGCTGCGCGCGAAGAATTCATCGCTCCTCGACTCGTCCTCGCGAATGTGGACACCGGTCTTTCCACCGGCCTCAGCCAGCGTCTTTCCCAGATCCGAATAGGTCATTCCCGTGACCGACACAGTAGCCACTTGGGGGCCCGCCGTATCGTCAGTACGGCCCAGTTGTTCCAGATTGAAATCCGCCACTGTCTTCGCCAGCGGGAAGATGGGATGCCTGGCATAATATTGCGACCCGATCAGCCCTTCCTCTTCGCCGAACACCGCCATGAACACGATGCTGCGCTTCGGCCGGTGCTCCATCGCGGCAAGCGCCGCCGCAATCTCAATGACGCTGACAGTCCCGCTGCCGTCGTCGTTGGCGCCGTTATAAATGCGGTCTCCCTCCCCGGCCGGCTTCATGCCGATGTGATCATAGTGCGCCGTCAGGAAGACATAGGTGTCCTTCAAGAGTGGGTCCGACCCGCGCAACACGCCTACCACGTTCCGCAGCGATGAAGGGGTCTCGGAAGGGCCAGGCGCCGTGACGGATAGCTTCGCCTCCGTGCGGCCGGCGGGCAGAGCCTCAACCATTTGGGTCCACTCGTCGTTCTTGACGTACATCTGCACCAGCGAACTGTGCTCGCCGCCCCCCTCGATCAGCCTCGTGGGAATGCGCGGCTTTCTGTCGGAAACCGTGACGATGGCGGCCGGTTTGGCCGCACGCACCTTGCGCAGCAGACTTCGACCGCTGGCATCCAGCAAAGCGACGGCGTTTTCAAGATCCGCCGTGATGTCGCTTTCCTTCATCACCTTGAAAACGGGTAGCCCCGCGAAATCCACCGGCTTTGCCGCAACCCCCGAAAAATCGCTGTCCTTGAGGCTGAACTCCTTCCCGTTCCAGTTCAGCAGGATGTGCCAGCCGTTCTTCGATTGTTCCTGCGTCACCATCTTTGCTGTTTGAAAGTACCCGTCGTCGCCCGCCGCCTCCAGGCCGATACGCCGGAACTGCGCCGCGATGTATTCGGCTGCAAGATCGAGGCCCCGCGAGGGGCTGTTGCGCCCTTCGAGTAGATCCGACGCCAGGAAGGAAAGATGCCCGCGCATCGATTGCGCGGAAATACGATCCAGCGCCGCTTGGGTTTCCGCCGTCTCACTTGCAGCTATTGCGAATGGGAACGCAAGCAGGAAAACCGCTAGTGAGCGCATGCCTCTATCATCTCCCAGTCCGGCGAAGCAGCCTTTGGGTCAAGGATCCGCGTCCCGGTGAAAATTGTAGCGCCGCGGCCTTCAGGTAGGGCCGGAACTCCCGTGCCCAATAACCCAGGTACCCGGCCTCCCGAATTTCCCGCAGCGTCTCGCTGTAGTGATCCAGTAGCGCGCCGGTCACTATTTTGCCGGTTCTCTTCGCCGCCAGCCTCGCCGAAAGGCCCATCCAGCGCACTGCCGACAATGCCATCAGCGATGAAATTTCGAACACCGAGCGCTTCTGCGCCGCAGCTTCGCGCTGCAGTTCTTTCCAACTTTTCCACAACGCGTCCGGAGAGGGAAGTTCGATTCCTGGGATGGTCCGCACCTGCTCCCGCATCGCGGCCCATTCTTTGCGCAGAGTCGCGATGTCCAGTGGCGGCGTGTTCAGGTTGGTGGCGGCGCGGCCCGCCGTCTTCTCCAGTCCATCCAGCATCTGTTCCACATTCTCGAAGCTGACACCCTTCTCCAGCAGGCCTTCTTCCTGCAAACTGGCCGTGATCTCCTGAATCAGCTGCCGGCCCGCGCCGGAGATATCGGCCAGGGCCGCCATCACCCAGACGGGCGAAGCATGAAAGGTGAGAATTCCGATGAACTCAATGCCGTTCCCTGCGCCACGCCGCATCAGGAAATTTTCGCTGAGCTCCCCTTCGCTGGGATAGGTTCCTTCCACCTCACCAACCTGTTCAATCAGGAAGCGCAGCGTGCCCTCTACCAGGCTTCTGTAAAGGTGAGTGCGGCGCAGTGCGCCGGGGATGACCACATCGCTTAATTCGCGGGCTAGTCCGCCCGCAAGAGCGCTGCCGGAACGGAGAATCCGTTCCGGCAAAGACAATACGTAATGGGCAAAATCGCCGCGGATCAATTCAGGCGGACTTCGTCGCCGGGGCTGAGTCCGGATTGCACAACGGCTTGAGAATCGTTCTTCAAGCCAAGCTCGACTTCCCGTCTTTCGAACCCAACGCCGTTCTTGACATACACAGCGGTCTTGCCGTTCTCATTCTGCACGGCGCTCAACGGCACCAGCGTCTTGTTTTCGGCCGACGCGAGCAGGATGTCGGCACTAGCCGAGAGATCGGGAATCACGCGCGGGTCGTCGCCTTCAATCATCAGCCGGATAGGAACGTTGCGCACGTAAAAATTCTGGCGCCAGCCGCCCACCGCCAGGGCGCCGATGCTGTATACCTTTCCGGTCAGTTCCAGTCCCGGAAAGGCGTCGAAATGAATTTTTGCGTGCTGGCCGATGCGGAACTCACTGCTTTCGGACTGGTTGACCGTAGCTTCCACCTGCATCGTGTGTGGATTCACGATCTTCATGAACTGCTGGCCCGGAGATACCCGGTCACCCTGCTGAAATTGCCCCATCTCACCGCCGCGGAAAGTGGCAGACATCACCGCCAGGCCATTCATCGGAGCCTTTACGGTGAATTTCGAAAGATCCACAACGTGCCGGTTCCGGTGGCGCGTGTGCCTCTCTCTTGTGTATTCCAGAATCTTGATTTCGGCTTTGTGTGAAATCTCTTTCGATACAAGATCCGCCTGTTGCTGTTTATAAGCGGCCGCGGCCTCCTCCAGCGACAAGTTCAACAACTGCCGTTCAATCTCGGTACGCACTTCCCCTACCGACGCATCCAGCTTCGCTTTGTCATATGCGGACTTCGCCAGCCGGAGTGTCTGCTGCAATGAGGCCCACTCAATCTGCTGCTCCGCCTTTCGCTTTCGCACATCAGCGTCAGCCGCCTCAATCGTGTCTTTCAGGTCGTCCACATGATCCGCCATCGACTGCCCGTCGATTTGCGCCAGCAATTCACCTTTTTTCACCAGAGCGCCGGAAGGAGCCACCTTCATCAAGATCAGGTCACGATTGCCATCTGGTCCCCGCAGCAGCGGTGCCACCACGTTGGCGAATTCGCGGGCGGACGTCTGGCCGCCAACGCGAATTGTTCGAAGCAGGTTTCCGCTGGTGACCTTCCCGGTACGTACAACCAACGCTGGATCCACCGCGGGTGCTTGCGGTTTCAGGAACATCTGGTAGGCAACGTATCCGCCGATACCCAGCAAAGCTAATAAAATGATAGTCTTCCAGGGACCGCCGGATCGCCGCGGGGCTGGCGCGGGAGGTGCGACTGATTTTTCGGGTTGTAGGGCGGGAACCGGTTGGGTGAGTGCCGACATCAGATCCTCAGTATCTATACACTTATCGTTATTGGAGATGGCGCATCCCGCACTAGGGAAGTTACCGCCTTCCAGTATACTATCCCTAAACGTGAACTTTTTCCATCGCCCGTTCTCTGAGCCGCGCTGGTTGGCGCTCTGGTCCGCCATGTTCGGCTTCATGCTGGACGCGATGGACGTCCTGCTTTACGTCTTCGCCATCCAAACCTTACGGGCGGAGTTTTCCCTCACAAACGGCCAGGCGGGATTAGTAAGCTCCATCACACTTGTGGCTTCCGCCGTCGGCGGCATCGCAGCGGGAATCATCTCCGACCGCATCGGCCGGCGCAAGATGCTGATCTACACCATCCTGCTGTATTCCTTCGCCTCAGCGGGAACGGCGCTGTCCGCGGGACTCGGCGGATTGCTGTTCTGGCGGGCACTGGTCGGACTGGGATTGGGCGGCGAATGGTCGGCCGGAGCCACTCTGGTAGCCGAATCGTGGCCGCCCGAGCATCGCGCTAAAGCCATCGGCTTGATGCAGTCTGGCTGGGCGTTCGGATACATGCTGGCAGCTGCGGTGACGGCTTTCGTGTTGCCTCGGTACGGATGGCGCGCACTGTTTCTGGTGGGAGTTTTGCCCGCCCTCCTGACGATTCCCATTCGTTGGAAGGTGCAGGAACCGGCCGTGTGGCTGCGCAGCAAAACTCCTGGGAATGCCCGCGACCTGTTTCGACCGCCGCTGGGACGGCTCACCTTCCTGGCAACGGCGCTGGCCACCGCCACCCTATTCGCCTATTGGGGACTGTTCACGTGGCTGCCGGGCTTCCTTGCGGCACCCAAATCGGCGGGCGGCGCAGGACTCAGCATCGTTCGCACCAGCGGTTGGATTTTCACCATGCAAATCGGGGCCCTGTTCGGCTATCTCAGCTTCGGATACCTGGCGGACCGGTTCGGGCGGAGACCCGCGTTTCTCGGTTATGTGCTCACGGCGGCCGTAATGACGCCCATCTACGGCTCCATCCCGCTGTGGGGAACCGAGACCATGCTTCTGGTTCTGGGGCCTGTCATCGGATTTGTCGGCACAGGCTTTTTCGCGCTCTTCGGCGCAATGCTGGCCGAACTCTACCCCACGGCGGTCCGCGGCGCCGGACAGGGCTTCACGTACAATTTCGGGCGGGGTCTGAGCGCCCTGGCGCCTTTCGCCGTGGGAGCCATCGCCGATCGCAGCGGCTTCGGAATGGCACTGGCGCTCAATTCGGCATTCTTCCTGATTGCCGCCGCGCTGATTTTCACCCTGCCGGAGACCCGTGGCATGGATCTGGACGCCGCATCCACATCGGCGGTGAAGACTTATTGATGAATAATCCGCTTCCTTACCGCGTACAAGATAATTTCCGCCGTACTGTGCAGATTTAATTTCTGCATCAGGTTCATGCGGTGCGTCTCGATTGTAGAAACGCCAATTTCCAGCACATTGGCCACTTCTTTATTGGAGCGGCCCTCGGCAAGCAGGTGCAGTACTTCCTTCTCGCGATCCGTCAGCAGATCGTGCGAGTCCTCGATGCCGCGCTGCCGCAGGAACCGCACATGATCTTCCAGCAGCGTCTTGGCGATGGCAGGGCTGAAGAATGACCTGCCGGTCGCGATTGCCTTCACTGCCGGCAGCAGGTCGTCTTCGGCCGTATCCTTTAACAGATAGCCTTTAGCGCCTGCCGTCAGCGCCCGGAGAATATAGGTCTCGTCGGTGTGCATGCTGAGGATGATGATTTTCGTCCGCGGACTGACTTTTCCGATCTGCGCCGCGGCATCAATCCCGTTAAGCTGTGGCATCCCGATATCGATGACCGCGATGGACGGCTTAAGAGTTCCGCAGAGCCGGACCGTTTCGCGGCCGTTGGCAGCCTCGCCCACCACCTCGATTCCCGGCTCGCCCTCCAGTATGGCCCGCAAACCCTTCCGCACAATCCCGTGATCGTCCGCCAGCAAAACACGAATGCCCGTCTCAGGCAACAAGAACGTCCTCGGGTACATCCACCACTAATAAAGTGCCGCGGCCGCGCGTGGAGCGAATTTCGAAATGGCCACCCAGTTCGCGAACCCGTTCCTGAATGCCGAGAAGCCCCAGACCCGCCGCCATGGCATCGTGGTCGGGCATGCCGATACCGTCGTCGGACACCTCTAAACGAAGCGATCCGTTCCCCTCAGTCAGGCTGATACTCACTGTTTTTGCTCTGGCGTGCCTGGCGCAATTCGTCAGCGCCTCCTGCACAATGCGGTAGAGCGTGGTCCGGTGCTCTTCGGGTAGATCGGCCAGCTTGGCGCGAATGTTCACAGCCACCGGAATATCGTGCCGCCGGCTGAAATCCCTGGCCTGCCACTGCAGCGCGGCCTCCAACCCAAGATCATCCAGCATGGAGGGCCGCAATCCCATGGCGATGTCCCGCACCGCTTGCAGCGTTTTGTCGAGAATGGCCCGGCCCTGTTCCAGCTTCGCTTCAAATTCCTTGCGCGGCGCGAGGTGCACTTTTTGCAGGCTGCGGAATTCCATGCGCAACCCCGTCAGCATCTGCCCCACTTCGTCATGCAGTTCACGCGAGATCTTCCGCCGCTCCTGCTCCTGCCCATGCACCAGTTGATGGGACAGCCGGCGCATCTCCTGCTCCGCCTTGGTGGTCTGCAGCCGCTGTTGTTCGGACCGCCGCTCCAGGTTTGATATTCGGGCCACGCTCAACACCGCCACCCCTATGCCCAGCAGCAGGGAGACCAGCAGCATTTTTCTGACGTAGGCGGTGAAGGCCTGTTCACTGGCGGCAATTTCGTCGCGCTCATGCAGAAAGCTGCGGTCCGTGTATTCTTTTACTTCGGCCGCCAGCTTGGTAACGAACTCGCGCCGCGGCATAATCTTCCTTCGCAGAAAGCTATAGCTGAAGGCCTGTTTCTCTTCCGGCTCCCATTCGAAAACCGGATCCAGCGCCTGCCAATAGGTGTGCACCTCCGCTTTCAGGTCGGCCAGGATCCGGCGGTTTGCCGGCTGCGCTACTTTCTCCAGGCCCGCCAGAAGTTCAGCGGTTGATCTCCGCAGTTCCACAATCTGATCGCGATAGTCGTCGCCTTTCCGCAACGAAGGATCCAGCAGGTAGTCCCGAATCATGATGCTCGAGACCTGGATCGCCGATTTGATTTCTCCCAGTGATTCGGCGTCCTGGCGATGGCGCTGATTGAGATCCGAACGGGCTTTATATAACTCGCGGGCCTTCACAAGCGTCGCGGTCCCGGAGATGGTGATCAGCAGCAACAAACTACTGAACGCCACCACCACCAGCGGCCAGGTGCGAACGCGTCGCTCTCTCTCCGTGGAAGACAGTATGGCGGTGTCGGTGCTTTCGTGATCCGATGGAGTTTGCGGCATGTTGCTCATCTTCAGCGATCTTGACGGAACACTCCTCGATTCAAACTATAGCTTCGCGGACGCGCTTCCCGCCCTGCGCCTGGCGGACCAGCGTGGCATTCCGATTATATTGTCTTCGAGCAAGACGCGGGTAGAGATGGAAGCCATTCGCGCGGAGATGGGGAACGTCCACGCGTTTATCCCCGAAAACGGCGGCGCAGCCATCCTCCCGAAAACGGCCGCCGTACCGTTCGGCACTCCTTACCAGGAACTGACCGCGGCCCTGCACCTTCTGGCGAAACAAACCAAAATTAGTGTGCGCGGGTTTGCCGATATGACAGCCGCCGAAGTTGCCCAACTCACTGGCCTGGGCCTGGCCCAAGCGGTTCTGGCGAAGCAACGGGAATACGACGAACCGTTTCTGATCGCTGGCGGTCAGGATCCCGCACAGCTGCTTCGCGGAATCGAGGAGGCGGGACTTCGCTGGACGCGAGGCGGCCGTTTTTTTCACATCACAGGCCCGAATGACAAGGCCATGGCGGCGCGCGCAATCCGGGATCACTATGCCAGGGACCACGCGCAGTTGACGACGGTAGCCTTGGGAGACGCCCCAAACGATGGCGAACTCTTGCATTTGGCGGACATCGCGGTTATCGTGAAATCGCCTTACGCCGGCTATCTTTCCCACATCGTTCCGCACGCCCGCAGCACGCGGCTTGCGGGCCCTGCCGGGTGGAACGAAGCCGTTCTCGAAATCCTGCACGCTTGGTAGGCCTATCCAATGGCTGGAATCGCCATCTCGGGCATTTCCATTTCCGCGGGCAAACGAGCGGGGCGGATGCTTTGCACTTTGCTCTTGTTGCTGTCGGCTACGGCATTCTGCAGGCGGTCGAAGAAATCGGGGATAGCCGATTGCACGCGGTTCCAACTGGGAAGAGTACACTCCGGTACGGCCCCGGCCGCAAAGCCGGCCGCACCCTCGCGCAGGCTGGACTGGAAGGCGGCCACGGCGGTCTCTTCGCCGTGGCGATCGAACTGCAGCCCGTTGACAATGGCATCGGCGTTGTAGCGCTCGATCATTTCCTCCGCGATTCGTGCATATCGGATCTCCAGCATCTTCAAAGCTTCCGTACTGAAGGCGGTTCCCTCGCCGGCCACCGTTCGCAGGAGCGTGCCCGTAATGTCCCGCGCCATTTTTCTCAATCCGGTAGTGGAATCGTCAGCCGATAGAGGCTGGTGCTTGTGATCGTAATTATCCGTCAGGTCCACCTGGCAGATGCGGTTTCGCGGGCTGTTACGGTAGGCCTCGGATAGCATGCCGATTTCCAGGCCCCAGTCACACGGAATCCGGCTGCCGCGTGCGGTTCGCGTACGCATGGCGAATTCGCCGGCCAGCGCGTAGCGGAAACTGCCGAGATATTGGAGAAACTCTTTATCGGGCGAAAGCGATTCCATCGCGCGGAGAAGGGGAGCCAAAAATAATCTGGTGACACGGCCATGCATACGATCCGAAGTCCGTGCGTAGAAGCCCTTCACGAACTCGAAGCCCAGTTCCGGATGGACCGCGGGATAACACAGCCGCGCCAGCAAATCTCTGCGGTAGTTCTTAATGTCGCAATCGTGCAGTGCGATCACCTCGCAGTGCTTCTGCGCCAGCAGGAGTCCATATGCCAGCCAACAGGTTCTGCCTTTTCCGGCGGTACCGGATTCCAGGCGATGTTCTTTCAGTAGCGAAAACAGACTGGCCACCTGCGGGTGGTCCACCTGCAGGAAGGTGACCGGCGTTTCGAAGCCGTCAAAAAACGACTTTGCGTGCAAATACTGTGTTTCGTTGGCCCGCCCCAGAGCCAGGACGATGTGCGACAGATAGGACACCTTGCGGAGTTCCTCCACAATGCGGCGCATCGCAGGGCGCTCGAATTCAGTGTAGAGGGCAGGGAGCACGAGTCCGATGGGAGTTGCTTCCGCGTGGAGACGCAAGTCGCGCTCCAGAGTGGAGAGCCCATCGGTGTTCAAACGGTGCAGCGTAGTGATTGTGCCTGTCTGGTGAAAATCCGCCATTGGTTCCTCCTCATTCAAGACTAGCCGCCGCGGGACCCGTAAACCATCCGGTCGATGGGGGAGATGCTGTAACCTTCCTGACCATGGCCATTACCCGTA